>JAUJNJ010000334.1 GCA_030448225.1 Phycisphaerae bacterium | reverse complement strand
TCAATCTGCTGGATTACCCCGGCGACCCGCCGGATGTCCTCCTCGTCGCGCGGCTCCGGTCCCTCGAAGCCGAACCACTTGATGTTGAACGCGCCGATGGCCGCCGCCGCGCCCGCCGGTCCCGACGGCGCCCACAGGCGATCGTCGCCCGCCTCTAAAGGAACCTGCGAGGATGAGTCGCTGCGGCGCGCGGCGCGGTCGGAGCGGCCGGATGGCGGGCGGGGATCATCCGCCCCCTGTTGCTGCTGCTGGCGGAGCCAGTTTCCGGCGAGCGCGACGGCGACGGCGAGCAGCAAAAGCAGCGGCGAGGTGGTGCGCGCGGCACGGGAGCGGCGGCGGGCCATTTACGAATTATCCTTGTTTGTCGGCGCGGCGGGCGCGGCGAGCAGTGACTTTCCGAGCGCGGGACCCGGTCGCGCGCCCAGATAGTCGCACACGGTCGCGCCCCAATCGGCGAACGTTTCCCGGATGCCCAGGTCGCGCCCTTCGGCGATGCTCGGGCCGAACAGCAGCAGCGGAGCGTATTCGCGCGAGTGATCCGTCGAGGGCGTGGTCGGGTCGTTGCCGTGGTCGGCGGTGATACCGACCAGGTCGCCCACGCGAAGTAAAGGCAAAAAGGCCTCGCCGACAAAGGTATCAAACTCGGTCAGCAGGCGCGCAAAGTTGACCGGGTCGTTGCGGTGGCCGTACAGCATGTCGAAGTCTTCCAGGTTGGCGAAGATAAAATCGGCATCGTCGGCGTTCAAGGCGGCTCGCAGCGCCTCGATGTGGTCCGGGTTGTTCGTGGTGGGCGCGCTGGTCGTGACGCCCCGGCCGCCGAAGATTTCGCGGATCTTGCCGACGGCATGCACGCGCCGGCCGGCTTTGGTCAGCAAGTCGAGAACGGTGCCGTGGGGCGGGGCGAGCGGGTAATCACGCCGGTTCTCGGTCCGCTTGAAGTCGTCCGCGCACGTGCCCACGAAGGGTCGCGCAATCACGCGCCCGACGCCGTGATGGGGCGGAACGAGCAGGGCGCGGGCCGCTTCGCACGCACGGTACAGCCGGTCCAGGCCAAAAACAGCCGGATCTTCGTGCGCGGCCACCTGGAAAACGGAATCCGCGCTGGTGTACACGATGGGGCGGCCGGTGCGAACGTGTTCCTCGCCCAACCGCTTCAAGATTTCGGTGCCCGAAGCCGGATAGTTGCCCAGTACCCGCGCGCCGACAGCCGCCTCGAAGGCGCCGATCACGTCGGGCGGGAAGCCGCGGGAGTACGTCGGGAACGGGACGGCCGTGTGAACGCCCATCATCTCCCAGTGGCCGGTCACGGTGTCCTTGCCCCGGCTGATCTCGGCCAGGCGGCCCCAGATGGCAGGCGCGTCGGGGCGCGGCGCGACGCCTCGCTGGGGAATGATGTTACCCCAGCCGAGCCGCTCCAAATTCGGCACCCGCAGCCCGCCGACCGCTGCGGCGGTGTTGCCCAGCGTGTTCGAGCCTACGTCACCTTCGCCGTATTCGCAGGCATCCGGCAGTTCGCCCGCGCCGCAGCCGTCCAGGACGATCAGGAAAAAGCGGCGGCGGGGAACGGGGAGCATGATCCGCTGTTCGGCGGCGCGGCCGGGTTGTCCTGCAACAACCGCTCGGTTGGTCAAGGAAACACGCGTTCGAGTGTCGAACGGCTTTTCATGACCTCGCCGGAACCCGCCCCCGCCGACACGCCGCCCCCAGCCGACCCGCTCGCGCAGCGCGACGTGTTCGTGTTCAGCCAGAAGAAGCGCGAGCCGGGCGACAAACTCTTTGTTTATGATGAGGCGGGCGCGCCGCTGCTGTTCGTGGATCACCCGCCGCTCGCCAAACTCTCGGCCCCGACCACCGTTTACACAAACGAGACACGCGCGACGCGGCTTTTAACGCTGTTTCAAAGCACGCCGAGCCTGCCCGGCCTTCCCGCCGTTTACCTCGTGCTGGACGCGAACGACGATAAACTGGCGACGCTGCGGCGCGCTCACGGCGCGTTCAGCGGCACGTCCTGGCGCGTTTACGACGCCCGGCCCGCCGCAAATCCGTCCTCGTCGGAGGGGAAAAAAACCGCTCCTACCCT
>JAUJNJ010000333.1 GCA_030448225.1 Phycisphaerae bacterium | reverse complement strand
CCCCCGAACTACCCGCGCAAGACCTCCTCGACCTCGCAGCCAACCTCGTCGAGCTGCGCGCCGACCGCCCGGACTTCGGGCAGCCTGTGACCGGGTGACCGAGCCGACGCAGCCGCGGCGGGCGCTTCGGGGCGAATCAGCGACGCCGCCACCCCTAACGTGATTCCAGTGGCGAGGCGCTAGCAACGAGCTCTTGAAGCCGCTCCTCGGCGATGGTTGCTCCCGAGGCGTCGGTGAGCGTGACGGTCGCGGCGGGATCAAAGTCGCCGCGGGGCAGGTCCGCGACGAAGAAGCGTCCTGGAAGGTCCTGGCCGTCATCGGTGACCGGGACGGCGCGGGACTCTCCACGAGCGGTGAGCGAGAGCTTGACTGCTTCATCGGGTGCGGTGCCGAACACGAACGGCGCGGTCTCGGTTCCGCCGTACGTCGCCTCGAGGGCTCCAGGCTGGAACCCGCCGCAGTTCGCGTCCGCCTCCGGTGGGGCAGACGGGACGCTCTGCGTACGGAGCGAGAGGCAGAATGAGTCGCCGGTTCGGCCGGCGAAGAGTTTCCAGAGGCTGCCGTCGGCGGCCGTCCCGGTCGCCACCACCGTTGGGTTTGCGCCGGCGAGACCGGAGGTTAGATCGTCGTCGAACACGCCGGTGACGGCAGCGGCGGTCGCACCGGCGGCAAAGCAGAGGCTCATGGCAGCGGCGGCCACGACAGCGCGCATGCGCCACCAGGGACGACGGCGGGAGCTGACGTCCTCGGCCGCGACCCGGGCGAACTCGGCTTCAAGGCCGTCGAGAAGTTCGATGCGATCAGTGCTCACGTCGTGGCTCCTTTGAGAACGTTGAGGTCAGTGGCGTCGGCCAACGCGCGCAAGCCGCGGGATACACGCGCTCGGGCGGTGCCCTCGGTCACGTCGAGCTGCTCAGCGATCTGCGTGTACGTAAGTTCGTCTACGACGCGCAGCCAGACTGCCCGTTGATGATCATTGCTGAGGGCCGCGAACGCCGAGGCGACGTGCAGGCGCAGCTGCTCGACGCCGGCGAGATCCAGCACCCGCGCGACATCGTCATCGCCCACGGGCGGAAGGCTGATCCCCAACCGTGTCGCGGCTCTGCACTCTGCCGAGCCGCGGCGCACGTATCTGCTGAGCTGGTGCCGCGCGATGCCGAACAGCCACCCCGCCGCCTCGCCTTCGGTATGACCGCGGAAGCGGCGACGGTGCTCAAACGCCCTGGCGAAGGTCTCGGCGGTGAGATCGCGTGCGACCTCCACGTCAAAGGTACGGCGCACGAAAAAGACCAGGAGCGCCTCCGCGTGGGCGCGGTAGAAGGCGGTGAAGGCGTCGGGTCCGTCCGCGAATGGGCGGTGCGGGACCCCGTTCGGCGTTCGTACGGTCATAGCCTCTAAGTGCCACAAGCTAAGCGTTCTGTGACCGGCGGCTCGGCGGGTGCGCGGCGAGTCGAAGTGCGGAGTGGTGGCACTTCCGGAGCTTCGCTGGGCGCCCACTCCAGAACCCTCGCGCAGCGGGGCGCGTGGGACTGCTCGACCCATGGCGACCTCCGCGCTGGTCGAGGTGTCATGGGCTCGCGGGGTTTGGGGATCTCAAGGGCGTCGGGCTGCCCTCGGCGACGCCGTTCGATGCGGGAAGCGGGTTCGATGCGGGGAGCGGGTCACTGCAGCCGGCCGCCGCGGCCACGGGCCGCAGGGAAGGTGACCGCGTCGCGCATGCGGCCGGCACGAGGATCGAGCATCACCTCGGCGTGAGCTCAGCCTGAGTGCTCGGCATCAGGCGCACGCGCTTGTACTTGGCGGCTCAACGTCCGGCGGGTGCCGTCGGGGCGGGCGCGCGGGGCGCGCGCCGCGGATCAGCGGACGCGGACGGCGAGCGTGCGTCGCGGGGAGGTTTCGCGCGGCGGCAGGCCGAAGACGCCGCACGCGAGCACCGGCCGGGCGCTGGCCGTCGCCCTGACCCGCCGGACGCCGGTGCGGCGGAACCGGTGGGTGACGATCAGGTTCGGATCCGCGCCCTCGGGGTCGAGGCGGTAGGTCCGCGCCGAGCCGTCGCCCCAGTCGATCCGTAGGCGGTCCA
>JAUJNJ010000332.1 GCA_030448225.1 Phycisphaerae bacterium | reverse complement strand
CAGCGCCTCCGCCGGTCACTGCCCGCCCCCCAGGCTCCGCTTACTGCAGGCCACACTGCAATTTCTACAGGGGTATATCTGGGTTGTCCGCGGCTTCGATTGTGTCGGGTCAGCGTGCAGTCGGCTTGGGAAGGCGCCACGCCGGCGCCGCCCTTGTGCATCGTGGCCTTTCTGGTCGTGTCGTTCATGAGTGTCATCGCCGGATGTGAAAAACTTTCGCCTAACGCTCGCCGCGCGCCCGCGCAGGAGTTGGGGGATGGACGCGGAAGCGGATGCGCGCCGTCGAGCGGGTGCCGCTGGCGCCGGTCGCCGTCAGCGAGAGGCGGTAGGTGCCCGGTCGCAGCGCGCGGCCGTCGATGCGGCCCGAGAAGCCGATGCTGTTGACGCCGACGGTTGCCGCGCGGCTGAAGCTCCCCGCTTCGGCGTAGTAGCCGCAGCGCTGATTGCCGCGGTTTCGTCGTGTCGTCGGCCGGCAGCGTCCTGCCACGCGACGACCCGTCAGGCGCCTGTCGATGAGGAACTCGACCCGGGCCGGCACGGAGGACCCGAAGCGCAGCACCGTCCCGCGGCGAGAAGACGGGCAGCGCCCACCCACACAGAACGTGCTGCGGGTCATCGAGAACCCGAAGACCTTCAACGGCACGGGTGTGCCCGCCGACGGTCGCGGCGTAATCGTCGCGGGCGGGGGCGGGGGCAGGAGTGGAGGCGGCGGGGCCGGGGCGAGCGGCACGGCGTAAACGAGTCGGCCCTCCGGCGGCGCGACGTCCATCACGGCGTAGCCGAGGTGATCGGCCGCCGCGTCGGCCCGAAGGTTTATTACGGGGTGAGCGAAGGCGGCCAGGTCCGCGCGGCGCCACGACACTCCGTCGGGCGAGCTTGCGTAGCGCAGCCTCGGGCCATCGACACCGGAGTTCTCGGGCCACAGCGAGAACAGCATGCCGCCCGGGTCCTGGGCAAGGTAGCTCGAGGGCGCTCCCTCCGAGATCGGGATGCTCGTCGGGGCGCCGAAGGTGCTGCCGTCGAAGCGGCGCACGTCCAGGCGACGGGGATTGCCGGCGCTCAGCTGTGAGAACAGTCCGCTCGGGCCCTGCGCCAGGCGCCCGTAATGGCCCTCCCTCGCGATGACCCGGGCATCTGACCAGTTCGCCGCGTCGTTGACGTCGCCGCTGCCCTTGAAGACGCGGAACGCAGCGGTTCCGTCGAGGGCGTTGAACGTCACCAGCGGGGTCGTCGCGTTCACCAGCCCGACGGCTGAGTCCAACGGATACTGACCACCGAAATCGGCGCTCGGAAGGGTGGACCGTCCGTTCGAGTCGACCGGGAACGGCTTATTGGCGTCAACCCTCTGGTACCTGGCGGACCCGGCGTGCTCGGTGACCACGGAGATCCCATCGGTCCCCGGGCCGGCAACGGCGTCATCGCCCTTGACGAGCGTCCCTGCGCGGATCGGGGCGCCGAACGTGCTGCCGCCGTCGGTTGAGGTCAGCACGTAGCTGACCGTGAACTCGGAACCCGGCACGGCGTAGCGAAAGGCGAAGATACGAACCGTCTGGCCCTCGACGAAGACCTGCGGGCGCGTGAGCGTCGTGCCCGGAAGCGCGATATCCAGCTTGCGCTCGCAGGCCGCGCCACCGCGCGCAAGCCGGCAGAAGTGCAGCACCGCGCGGGGCTCTGGAAGATCGTCGTCGTTGTCGTTGTAGACGATGAACGCCGTCCCCGCGCCATCCACCGCGACGCTCGCATTGTTCCCCGCGCCGATCAGGATCGGCGTGGCCGCGGGCGCGACAGACGCCGAGCCGAGGGACACCGCCAGCCCGGTAAGCAGCGCGCACAGCGCGACCCCCGCGCGTCGAAAACCGCTCTGTCGACGAGCCCAGGTCGTGTGCCTCTGTGAGCCGTCGCTGGCGTGTGCTTGGTGACTGGTCATGCCGTTCCCTCCTCTGGTTGAGATGACCTCATCTTCTGGCTGGGGCGTCCGGCGATCGTTACGGTGCGCCCGCTCAGGTCTCTTCGCGCTCGCGGCGGCGTGCTCGGCGCTCATCAGGTCCTCGGGCCATCCGGCGGCTCGGTGAGCCAGTCGGC
>JAUJNJ010000331.1 GCA_030448225.1 Phycisphaerae bacterium | reverse complement strand
GTGGACGGGTGCGTAGCCGTACTGTCGGGCATGACGCGATACCAGCGTTCCGCCGAACCATTTGGCGTCGAACGTCAGTTCGATGCAGCTATCGTGTTCCTCGTCCTCGACAGCGCGAGCGCTTACAAAGCGATACGTCCGCCCCTTCACAGGCTCAAAACCCAACGCCTGGGCAATGCCTGCGTTCAAGTTGTCCTCCGGGAGGTCGGTCCCCGGCTTGAACTGCTCCCTGTCGGTGCTGCGGGTCAGGTAGTTGAGGTACGGGCGGGTATGAACGCGTTGTCCGTCCCAAGCGGCCTCCTTGGGCATCGAGAAACCGCCCGGGATGAGAGAGATCCCGGCGACGTATACGCGCTCCCCGTCGCGGGCGTACCGGGCCTGACGGACATTCCCGTTCGTGTTTTCTGTGAAGTCGTACTCCACAGTTTGGATTGCCTTTCGGTTCTGGCCGTACAAGGTCTTCACGAGTCGCAGCAGGTCGGCCCCTTCTGCTTGCCCCGCCGAGGGCGCGGCCATCGCGCGCGAACCGGCGAGGCCGGGGACCGCCGCCGCCACACCCGCGGCTATCACGATCAGCCTGGTCAGCCGTCTTGCCGTCACGACCGCAGTTGCCGAGCGGCGCATGGATTTCGCTCCGTCTTAGTCTTGGGTTAGTTCGCCGACCACCGGTACGACCAACTGAAATCCCACCGGACTTTCCACATCGATTCGAACTTCCGCCTCGAACGCGCCCCCATCCATTTCCGCGGTACGGATGGTCAGTTGATAAGTCCGCTCGACGAGGCCCCCCTCACTCTCCGTGCCCGTGTTGATCGGGTCGGTAAGTTCCTTGACGGTGATGTCGGCAGAAGAGGTGGTGATCGACTTCAACGTGAACGGTCTGCATGAAGTCAGACGGAACGTACGCCGCACCTCCTCCCCCGCGCGGACAGCCTTCAGTAACACCGCGGCCGGGCGTACCGCCACGGGAGGGGCCGGCTCGACCGCCTTCGCTCCGTCGGGCGCGGCGGGCTTCGGCGCCTTCTGTTTCGCGGCGCCCTTGTCGCGCAGCTTTGAAGACTGCGCCAAGACGCCCGACGCGCCGACGCAAACCGACAAGACGACCGCGAGGAGTGCGACGTACCGCACGGTTCACCCCTTCTCTCGTCAACGGCGTTACCAATCCGCCCGGCGGCCGCGCCGCAGCGCCAGCCCCGCCGGGCCGAAAAGCCTATCATAGTGTTGTGCCCGCACACTGTGAACGCCAGTTTTTGTCGGCGGTCACGTTCGCGTTTCGTGGTCCCGTGCGCGCCGCCGCCTGTGGCGTTCGGCGCCCCGTGTGTTGGCCGATGAGGGTGAGCTTCACGTCCGCAGCGTCGAGGACGCGATGCGCTGGTTGCGCGTCGAGCCGAGCATGGAGTGGGTCTACACGAACGACGGCCTGGCCGTCGGCTTCGACCTCGGGGCGCCCCCGGTCCGGACGCTCACCCGTCACCGCCGAAGGAGAGCCATGAGCGAGAAGCGGTTGACCGTCATCCGCGTCGGGCTGCTTCATCCGGGCGCTCATGTTGAACGTCTTGGTAAAACGTCGCCCGCTGGGCGGTCACCTTGCGCACCGTGATCGTGCCGGAGCGCGGGTGCCGCCGCCGGAGAGCCTCGCGATGGCGAAGTCGTCGCCCGTGCGTCCCACGACCACGACCCGCCCGTCGTGCTGGATCACGACCGCCTCGCCCTCCTCGGCGTGGCGGCGGGCGGGTCGCCGCCGTCCGGATGTCCGGAAATGTCCGGTTTTGTCCGCTTTTGGCCGCCCTGCGGCGGCTCGGCGGGCGGCTCGCCTGGCCGTCTGCTCATGTGATCACCCATCCGCCCGCCGGCCATGCACCACGGCGGCCCAAGCTGCAAGTGGTGAATCTAATTGGACTTAATGCTTGATGTGTCCGGCGAGAGCAGGCCTCATGTGCTCGCGGGCCGGTAAGCCCGCGGGGCCGGCCGGCCCGGACACGGCCGAAGGAGCACCGGACATGAAGAAGGACGAGATCGCGGTCGGCGGGACGTACCTGGCGAAGGTCGGCACGCGGATGGTCGAGGTGCGGGTCGAGCGGGAGA
>JAUJNJ010000330.1 GCA_030448225.1 Phycisphaerae bacterium | reverse complement strand
TGGTCGTTTTTCGTCGTCTGTCACACGGTTGTCCTCTCTCGTCACGGTCGTCGCGAATTGGCAAGACAGAGACTCAGAAACTCCGACTCTCAGAAACTCACAAACTCAGCAACCGGCGACCGTCAACCGCCGTCGCCAAGCAGCGCCCGGCTGTCGCCGAAGAGCGGGTCGGGTCGGGTGTGCGGCGGTTCGGCCGGTTCGACATGGACGATCACCTGCGTTTGCGAGCCGGTCGTTTCCTGCACGCATTCTTCGACCTCGGTCGCTACCGCGTGCGCCTGCTTGATGCGCATGTGCGGGTTGACGGTGATGTGGACCTCTACCCACAACCGGCCACCCGACGACCGCGCGCGCAGGTTGTGGGCGGTGACGACGCCGGGCGTCCCCTGCACGGTCGCCAGCAACGCCCGCGGATCGACGAGCGCGGCGTCGGTCAGTACCAGCGAGGCTTCCCGTACGATCGTCCAGGCCGCCCAGGCGATCATCGCCGCGATCAAGAGCGAGCCGATCGCGTCGGCCGCCGTCACCCCAAACCGGACGCCGAGCAACCCGATCAGCACCGTGGCCGAGGCGAGGACATCGGTCGCGGTGTGCTTGGCGTCGGCCCGGAGCAAGTCGCTTTGCAAGCGGCGTCCCGCGCGCCGCTCCCAAACAGCGACGCCGACGTTGATCGCCATCGTCGCCGCGATCGTCGCGAACGCCAGCCAGCCGACCTCGGGGTGATCGCCAGCGCGCAAGCGCCCGATGGCACTCTGGACGATCTCGACGACACCGACCGTCATCAACGCGGCGATCGCCATCGAGGCGAGCGTCTCGTACCGCTCGTGGCCGTAATGGTGCTCCCGGTCCGGGGGTCGCGCCGCGACGGCGATCCCGACCAAGCCCACGATGTTCGCGACGCCGTCGAGCAGCGACTGCAACCCGTCGGCCGACATCGCGACTGAGCCGCTGACGTACCCATAGCCGAGTTTCAGCCCGGCGACGAACAGGTTCAGCCCCAGCACCGCCAGCAGCACCCGCCGAATGGCAAGGGTGCGCTCGAGCCGCCGTTGGCTTGCCGAGTCCGGGCCCTCGAGCCGACCGACCCGCTCGCGTGCTTGCCGGGGCGGTGTTCTGGTCGCGGTCGCCATCGCCTTCTCCGGCTCCATCCCGCGCCAAGTGTACCGCCCACGCGAAAAATCCGTCTTGACATTCGATGAAGGGCCGACGATGGTCGGTTTGTTATCGCGGTCGCCAACGAGCGCCTCGCGCGCCGTCGTAAGATCGCGAGGTAGCGAATTGCCGGCGACAACACGACCGAGGAGGGACGAACGTGCGATGGGTGACACGCGCCGGGGCGCGGCTGGACCGGGCGGCGATGATCTGGTTGATTCGGCGGTCGATCGACGCGGAGGCCGAGTTCGTCTTTCTACCGGACGCGGAGGTGATGAAGTACGCGGCGACGACCGGAGCGACGCCGTTTCACCATCCGCACGCGGACCTGCGCAACACCGGCTTGCGGACCGGGTTCGATGCCCTCCTGACTCACTATGACTTGACGGACCCGGCGCTGGCCGTGCTGGCCCTGATTCTTCGCGGGGCCGAGACGGCCGATCGCGGGTTGACTCCCTGGTCGGTCGGTTTCCGCGCAATCGGCAGCGGCTTACGTCAACTCCACGTCGAAGACGAGGCGTTTGTTGCCGATGTCGGGCGCGTGTTGGACGGGTTGTACCGCTTCTGCCAGGACTTGCTCGCGCCGACGGCGGCACCGGCGCGACCGAACGCGAACGCGTGACGCGGTCCTAAAGCCAACGCAGCAGTAAGAAAACCATGACGCCGAGGACGACGAAGGCAACCGCGACCAACGAGCAGCCGAGGGCGAAAAAACTGCCGGTGCCAACCGTCTCGCTTGGCACGCCTTCGCGGCGCCACCCATGCGCCCGCGATTCGACGGGCGATGGCGAACCGGGCCGCGCGGAGGGTGACGCCCCGGACGGAGACGCGCCTTCCTGGCGGCGGTCCGCGTCACGGTCCGAGGCGTCGGTCAAGGTCGTTGCCGGCGCGCTAGGCGAAGGAGTCGAGCGTCTCGGTCCTCTTCGTCGACCCGCAGT
>JAUJNJ010000329.1 GCA_030448225.1 Phycisphaerae bacterium | reverse complement strand
CCGACCGGCGCCAAGGGCACCTATATCGAGCGCGTCGCCATCACGTCGACCATGGGCCCGGGGGTGAAGGTCGACCCGGCGAGCGTGCTCGGGAACGCGTAGCTCTCTATGTCATTCCGGGGCCGCGCAGCGGAGCCCGGAACCCATAAACACCACGGTGACCAGGCGAAGCGGGGTCGTTGCCGCTTCGTTCTGAAACGCCCGCGTTCATGGGTTCCGGGCTCGCCTCCGGCGCCCCGGAATGACAGGGTGGCGACGTGCGACCTCTTTTCCGCGCCGCGGCCCTTGGCATCGGGGCGAAAAGCCGATATCTGGCTCGTTTGAGATTCCATCACCCTGAAGCGGGGCCGGCTCGCACCGGGCCTCGACATGAGATTCGCCGGGAGACCGGCGAAGACAGGCCGGCGGGTCGAGGGGTTTACGGCGCGGGCGTCACCGAGAGGAACAGCTGAGCGATGAGCGACTGGAATGCGGTGACGTTCGAGGAGACGATCGCGATCCTCGTCGGGTGGACTGGGCACGTGCTGCGCACGTCCATAGAGAACGAGATGCCGGTCACCTACATGAGCGCGGCCGGAATCATGCGCGCGGGTCGGGACGTGGGCCAGCACTTCGACCTCGACGAGTACGAGTTCGAGCTCGACAGACGCGACAACTGGACCGGATTCACGCTGCATCGCGACTACTTCCTGCGCGGCATCTTCGACGACCAGACAAATCTCAACGGGTGGCTCGGAAGCGAATGCCGCGAAGATACCGACGTCGTACCGATTCTGTGGATCGTCACCTGGGGTCTGGCGGACGCGACAGGCGAGCCGACAGGTCCAGATTCGTGAGCGCCTGGCCGCTAGCTGCTCGCTGTGCTGCGTGAGGCCGACAGCCCGGAGTGGCGGACATCCAACCGCGGCGTCTCGGCCGCGACCATCACCAGCAGGAGGCGGTTGGCGCCGGTCTCGATCGGGACGGCCACCTCCATGTGGGCGCCCGCCGCGAGGGCGGCCTCGGCGGTCGTCACCGCTCCGAAGACGGGTGGGGTCGCCATCGCGCGCCCTTACCCGACCTGCAGCGACAGCGCGCCCACGCCGAACTGGGGCGGGTTGTCGCCGGCGAGGATCGCCCGCGGTGCGCTGCCGTCCGGCGGCACGTTCGCGGCGTGGAACCACTGGTTGCCGGCCGTCAGCGCGTCGCGCAGCGCCCAGTGGGTCGGCGTCCCCCAGTTGGCCGTCGGCGACGGGAAGGCGATGACGGCAGCCGTCTGCACCCGCGAGTCGGTCCCCGATGCCGCCGGCGCCGTCCACGAGGTGTCGTTGGCCGCGATTGCCACCCGCGCGTAGCCCCCGCCCGTCACCTCCGCCCCGGTCCCAGCGATGGTCGGGTCGGCGGTGTGCAGCGCCGCGAAGAGGTTGGTCGGCGCGACGAGCGCCGTGCCGCGGAACAGGTGGTTGAGCAGGGCCGTCCGGAGGTAGGTCGAGAACATCCCGCCGACCGAGAGGGCAAAGGCGTTGGGCGCGATGCTGAACGCGGGGTCGCCGTTGAGCACGGTCCGCGGCGTGCCGCCGATCGCGGCGTGGCAGAAGAGGTTGCCGGCCGTCACCGCGTCGAACAGCCCGGCGTGCGTCGGCGTGCCCCAGTCGGCGGTCGGCGCCGCGAAGGCGACCGAGCCCGCGTTGAGAATCTGCGTCACGTCGCCTGACACTGACGCCGCCGTCCACGTCGTGTTAGCCACCGCGAGCGGCTGCCGCGCGTAGGCCGTGCCGGTAGTCGAGATTTCCGCCCCCGGCCCCGCGTCGCTGGGCGCCGTCGTGAAGAGCCCCAGGTACCAGTTGGTCGGGCGAAGGAGCGCCGCCGAGCGCACCAGCCCGTTGAGAATCGCCGCCTCGCCCCAATCGGTCCACGCCGCCATGCCGTTGCTCTCCTACTCCTCGCCCTCGCGCCACGCGACCTCGCGCAGCGACAGCGATACCGTCCGGTTGCCCGCCACCGCGTGGCGGCTCCAGTCCCAGGACACGATCTCGGCGAAGATGCGCTCCCGCTGGTTGCGGAAGCAGACCGGGTCCCCGGACTCGACCAGGTCCTTCAGGTCCGAGAAG
>JAUJNJ010000328.1 GCA_030448225.1 Phycisphaerae bacterium | reverse complement strand
GGCGGTGCAGCATCGCGATGATCCGCTTCACCGAGTGCGCCCGCAGCAGGCCGAAGACCGACAACTGCTCGAAGCCCCACCGCTCGGTCTTCTCGTTCTGCGACCCGGCCAGCACCTCGGCGACCACGCCGACGCCGAACTTCCCGCGCAGCCGCGCGATTGCCGACAGCATCTGGCGGACGAGCAGGACGACTTCCTCGGCCACGACCGGCGCCGACGCCGAAGCGTCCCCCGGGCCGATCTCCTCGCCGCGGCGGCAGACGTCGCACCGGCAGCCCGCCACCTCCGACTCGTCGCCAAAGTATTCGAGGATCATCTGCCGGCGGCAGCGGTGCGTCTGCGCGTAGCGGATGATGAGGTCGAGCTTGCGCTTCGCGTTGCGCTTCAGTTCCTCGATCGCGGCGGCGTTGCCGTGGCCGCTCTCCTCGCCGATCTTGTCGATGAAGAATTCCTGCGTGTAGCGGTCCTGGTAGCTGAACAGCATCACGCAGCGCGACTGCAACCCGTCGCGCCCCGCCCGGCCGGCCTCCTGGTAGTAGGCCTCGAGCGTGCCGGGCAGGTTGTAGTGGACGACGAGGCGCACGTCCGGCTTGTTGATCCCCATGCCGAACGCGTTGGTCGCCACGGCGATCGCCCGCGGCGTCTGCATGAACCGCTCCTGGTTGGCGGTGCGGGCGGCATTATCCATGCCGGCGTGGTAGGCGAAGATCGGCCGGTCGGCGAGGCGGCCCGACAGCAGGCTCGTCACCTCGTCGACCGCCTTGCGCGTCGCGCAATAGATGATCGAGCTGCCCGGCTCCTGGCGGAGCAGGTCGATCATCGCGCCCCCCTTCTCGCTCACCTTCGTGATCCGCCGGCACTCGTAGAGCAGGTTGATCCGGTCGAACCCGGTGACGACGACCGTCGGCTCTGACAGGTCGAGCTGGTGAATGATGTCGGTGCGGACGTCGTCGGTGGCGGTGGCCGTGAGCGCGATGCACGGCGGCGATCCGAGCATCTTGCGCACCTCGCCGAGGCGGAGGTACTCCGGGCGGAAGTCGTGGCCCCACTGGCTGACGCAGTGCGCCTCGTCGATGGCGAAGAGCTTCACCTTCAGCCGGGGCATGAGGTCTTGGAAATCGGGCGAGAAGAAGCGCTCGGGCGCGACGTAGAGCAAGCCGTCGAAGCCGTCCTCGACCTGCCGCATCGTCTCGCGCTTCATGGCGGGGCTCAGCGCGCTGTTGAGCACGGCGGCGGGCAGCCCCTCGTCGCGGAGCTGCTGGACCTGGTCCTCCATGAGCGAGATCAGCGGCGAGACCACGATCGTCAGCCCCCCGCCGACCGCCGCCGGGAGCTGGTAGCACAACGACTTACCGGCGCCGGTGGGCATGACGCACAGCACGTCCTTGCCGCGCAGCACGTCCTCGATCACCTCCCGCTGGGCGGGGCGAAAATCGTCCAAACCGAAGAGGTTTTGCAGGTGCTCGCGGAGCTCCGGCATGTGTGCCGGATTATAGCCGGTCTCACCCCAACCCCGAAGCCGCCCCGCCGGCCTCGACGGCTCCGCCGTCGGAAACAACTCCATGAACGATTCTACGCACCATGCGGACGCGTAGATCGGCGGACGTTCAGCCGCCCGACGTCGCCCGGTAAGGCGCGGCGAGCAGGCTCGACCATGTCAGTCCGCTGGAGCCTCACCCCTGCGATTCACGAAGTCTGACGCTAACCGGCGCGGCGAGAATCGACGGCGAAAATTTGTCAGAATATTTCGGCGTAGTTCGTTTCGCTCTGACGCATATCCACACGGTCATGTGTTCGAAAAGGGGGAACTGCCGCCCACGGCGCAAGTCGCATTGAGACTGATCGGCGCCGCGGCACGAGCGGGCCCCGCACAACGCGAGGGGGGAGCGAGATCACGTTCCGGAGTTTGCACGGGAGTAGGCGACGCCGGCTGATTAGTCGGCATCGCGACCGTGCACGCGCCGGTTTCTCGCCGAACGGTGCGGCACGGCGCGCGTGACCGCGTGCCGCCGTCGACAAATCGGGAGGTAGCCATGAACCATCCACCGTACTAGCGCCGGTTCGAGTGCGTCGACAGAAGTCCTCCGGCA
>JAUJNJ010000327.1 GCA_030448225.1 Phycisphaerae bacterium | reverse complement strand
GCCGCTCTCTCGCGCGCTGCGGCTCGCGCAGCACCTTGCGCGTCGTGCCACCGAGTGCGAACACGGCAGCGACCTCGGCGTCGGCCAGCCGGCCGTACGGGTTCGAGCCGTTCGCGCCGTCGAAGCGCTGGTCGGTCGCCTGCACGCGGGCGAGCAGCTCGGCCGTCGATGCCTCCGGATGGGCCTTCCAGTATCCGATCGTCTTCGGGTCGCGGGTCGGCGCCACCGCCGTGATGCCTGTCGTCTGGGATGCGCGGACGGGGGCGTACGTGCAACCGTTGTCGCTCGTGAACGTCAGCTCGGCGCCGTTGCGCACCGACGAGCCGGGGAGGAACAGCAGGCTCGGCCGTGCGGTGTACTCGATGACCTTGGGGCCCGATTTGCCGGCGAGGACGCCGAGGTTCCACGTCAGCGTCGTCGTGTGGTCGGCGTTGCGCGTGACCGTGCTCGGTCTCGGCCCCGCGCCGGAGTCCAACGCGGTGCTGTAGTACACGTCGGCCGGAAGCGTGTCGGTGAGGACGAGCGACTTCCCGTCGCCCGCGCCGGCGTTCTCGTAGGTCAGCCGGTACGCGACCGCCTCTCCCGCGTCGACCGTCGCTCCGGCGGCCTTGGCGAGCTTCAGGACCGGCGCCTGCACGGTGGTCTCGACGACGTCGCGGTTGTTCGCGGTCGAGGACTCCGCGAAGCCGACGATGTCGATCGCCGACACGGTGGCGGAGCTGCGGATCACGGTCCCGTCCGGCGTCGTGCACGGCACGCTGTGGTGCACGGTCCGAGAGGCCGTCGCACCGAGCTTCAGCAGCCCGAGGTCGAACGTCGCGACTGTCCCGTCGGGCTTGGCGTCGGTCAGCCCCACGTCGAACGCGGGGCCGGCGCCGTGGTTGCCCACCTGCAGCCCGTAGGCGATCGTCGTGCCGGGCGTCGTCGTTGCGGGACCGGTCTTGTCGACGCTCACGTCGGGCGACAGCAGCCTCGACATCGACGCCTGCGCGCGCTCGATCGTGCGCGGGTCGCCGTGCGTCGGCGGCGGCTCGGCGACGCCGTCGTTGTAGACGGCGAGGTCGCGGAAGGCGTAGACGAGGTTGGCCCAGTCGTCCCAGCCGTGCAGCGTGCCGGCGGCGCCGTCCTTGTTGACGTCGGCCTGCACGTTGGTCTGGTTGGGCGCCGGGCAGCTCGCGCCCTCGAGGATCGGCGCGGGGAACGCGCCGCCGGTCGTGTTGCCGCTCCAGTTGGCGGGGCCGAGGCCGTACGCGCCGCCGTCCGCGCCCTTGCACTCGTCGAGGCCGGGATTCGTCGCGTCCTTGAGCTCGACGAGGTCGTCGAGGTCGTCGCGCGAGTAATCGCAGCCGCCGCGCAGCGTGCCCGCCACCGTGGGAACGCCGCAGTTGGGGAACGCGTAGTTCATGACGCTCAGGTAGTTGGGCTTGTCGTTGACGTGCTCGTCGCCGCCGTGCCCGAGCCCGAGCGTGTGGCCGAGCTCGTGCATGAAGGTTCCCGCCATCTCCGCGCGCGTCCCTACGGAGTCGCCGTGGTCCTCGTCGACCTTGAAGTCGCCGTGGTCGCAGATCCGCCCGTTGCCGTTGGCGTCGTTGCCCGCCGGGCAGTCGCCGTCGTCGTCCACGCCGTCGTAGTCGTCCTCGTCGACCTTATCGTCGCCGTCGTCGTCGACCTCGTTCGGCCCAGCGCTGCCCCAGCAGGCCTGGTCGCCGTCGCCGTCGCCGTCGGTGTCGCGCGTCCCGCCCTTGGAGACGAGCAGGTCGTTGCCGGGGATCGCCTCCGCCCAGCCGCCGGTGCAGTCGTTGGCGGCGGCGCGAGCGTTCGTCGTGTGGACGAACAGCGCATAGCGGAACGCGGCGGCCCGACGGCTGTCGTAGTTGGCCTTCTTGAGGTCGTAGAAGCTCGTCGCCGGGGCGTCTTTCGCGCCGTCCCAGTCGACGATCGAGTTCGCCGCCGTCTCGGTGGTCTGGTCGGCGACGAGGCCGGGGCGCGGGGCGGCCGCGAGGGCGGCGGGCTCGCGGAAGGTGGGGGGGGCGGGCACGCCGGCTGCTGGGCGGGTGGCGGGGGGGCCGGGGGGGTGCGGCGTGGGGGTGTCG
>JAUJNJ010000326.1 GCA_030448225.1 Phycisphaerae bacterium | reverse complement strand
GCCGCAATCTACGCATCGAAAGATCGAACGCTACACCGCTGGCAGGCAGTCGACATGACACGATGTGACGACGGCGCGGCTCGCGAGGGATGTCGACGGGGGCACGACAGCTCGTGCCGTTCGAAATTGCACCGTGCTTTCGAGTTGCCGATCCGTCCGACCGGACCGAAGATTCCCCTCTCGCGCCGGGGCCGGCAGACCCGAACAGGTTTTGTCGGCACCGCCGCGACGACGTAGTCTGCCTCCCCCGCGGGCGCCGTGCGCCTGCGGTGTCGGCCGGCGGATCGGGGTCCACCCGCATGAAGGCTTCCACGATCGTCACGCTCGCCCTGGTCGGCACCGGCGCGTCCTACGTCGGGTACCGCGCGCTGCGGCCGGCCGACCCGAACCCCTACAACAGCTCGACCCGCCCGTACGGCGCGGGCGGCACCGGGTACGGGTACCGGTCGCACGCGCCGTGGGTCGGCGGCGGCGGCGGCACGCGCACCACCGGGTACCGGAGCGGTTATCAAAGCGGGTACGGGGGCGGCCGGCCGTCCCCCGCCGACGGCGGGCGGGCCAGCACCAGCTCGGGCACGTCCCGCGGCGGGTTCGGGTCGGTCGGCCACTCGTCCTCCAGCGGGTCCTGACCCCGGCGCCCGCGTCCGCTAAACCCTTGCACCCATCGCCGCATGGAGCGCCGCCGCGTACAACCCCGCCCCGACTGGGCTCGCATCGTCGAGTCGCAGGGATTGTCGTACCACACCGCGGGCGGCCAGCCGTACTGGGACGAGAGCGCCTGCTACCAGTTCGTCCAGCGGCAGATCGACGAGCTGGAGCGGGCCACGTACGCCCTGAACGACCTGTGCCTGCGGGCGGTCGAGGTCCTGCTGACCGAGCGGCCGGCGGAGCTGGTGAGCCGGTTCCTGATCCCCGAGCCGTTCGTCGAGCTTTGCCGGCAAAGCTGGGACCGGGACGAGGTCAGCATCTACGGCCGGTTCGACCTGGCGTACGACGGGCGGAGCCCGCCGAAGATGCTGGAGTACAACGCCGACACGCCGACGTCACTGCTGGAGGCCGCCGTCGTCCAGTGGTTCTGGCTGAAGGACGCCCACCCGCCGGCGGGTCCGGTCCCGCGGCACGACCAGTTCAACTCGATCCACGAAAAGCTGATCGAGGCGTCGCGGCGGCGGCGCGCCGAGGGCGGCGACGGCGACGAGGTCCACTTCGCCGGCATCACGACCAGCGACGAGGACTTGGTGACGGCCGCCTACCTGCGGGACACGGCCATGCAGGCCGGGCTGAGCACCGCCCAGCTCGACGTCGCCCGGGTCGGCTGGAACCACCCGCGGCGGCAGTTCGTGGACGAGCGGGAGCGGCCGATCCGGGCCTGCTTCAAGCTCTACCCGTGGGAGTGGATGATCCGCGAGCCGTTCGCCCGGCACCTGCTGGAGTCGGCCGGGACGACGCGGTGGCTGGAGCCGCCGTGGAAGATGATCTTGGCGAACAAGGCGATCCTGCCGGTGCTGTGGGAGCTGTTCCCCGGGCACGAGAACCTGCTGCCGGCCGCGTACGCCCGGCTCGGGCCGGCGTGCGTGCGGAAGCCGATCTTCGGCCGCGAGGGCAAGGGCGTGACGATCATCCCGGAGGACGCGCCGGAGCCGCCGATCACGGCCGGCCCGTACGATGGCCCGCCGGTGTACCAGGCGTACCACCCGCTGCCGGACTTCGGCGGCAACCACCCGGTGGTCGGCAGTTGGATGGTGAACGGCCACGCGTGCGGGATCGGCATCCGGGAGGATCGTGGCCCGGTCACCGGCAACACCAGCCGGTTCGTGCCGCACGTGTTCACGCGATGAGGCGCGGCGCGGGTAGCGAAACGTAGCGGGCCCGTCCTCTCGGCGGGCGTGTCGAACGGTCGTGGGGCCGACGCGCTGCCCCCGGGTGTCAGGGAAAGGACGGAACATGCTGACGACGGTTTTGGCTGCGATCACCGCGCTGGCGGTCACCGAGCTTCGACTATTGCTCGACACCCTACTGGCGGTGGTCGCGTTCGGGGTTGTGGGGATCGCGCTGGTCGTGTTCGGGTTCAAGGTGTTCGACTGGGTGATGCCG
>JAUJNJ010000079.1 GCA_030448225.1 Phycisphaerae bacterium | reverse complement strand
TGTTGCTGGGCGGGGCGCCCGGGGTCCGCCCCGCCGTCGGGTGCGTGCTGGGCGGGATGATTTCCGACCGATTCGGCCGCCGCCGGATGATCGCGGCTCGCATCGTCATCACGGTGCCGACGCTCCTGCTGGCCGTCGCCTTTGCACCGCTTCGGCTGGGTCATGCCGGTGGACCGACAGGCGGCGGAGGCGGCGGCGGCGGCAGGGCCGAACGCGCGGCGGCGGCGCTGACAGCGTTCTGGGCGACGTCGCGCAGGTTACGCGTTCGTGCAGGGGCTGATCTACGGCACCCGCTCGGCGCTGTTCATGGACCTGTGCACGCCGGCCGTCGCGGCGACGCAGTTCACGGCGTACATGGCGATGATGAACCTCACGATCGCCTACAGCGCCCTGGTGGCGAGGCCGGGCCGCCGAGCGGCTGGGTACCCGCTCACCCTCGCGCTCGACGCGGCGTTGGGCCTGGCGTGCCTCGCGGCGGCTGCCGCTGATGGCGCGGCCCGCCGCGCCCGCCCGTGGCGGCGGAACCGTCGGCTGCCCGTGCGCCCGCCGAGGCGGCGCTGGCGTGAACAGCCGGCTCTGGTGCGACGCTGCGGCCGCTTCTCGTGCGCCCGGCCGGCCAGCCCCGTCTCCGGCTGTCTCGTCCCAGCCGAACGATCTCGCTTCACAACATGGAAATAGTAAAAACTCGTGGCCGGGTCGATGTCGTTGTACTGGGATGCGAGCGCTCGAGGAGGACCTCGGCCGACGGCGGTCTCGACCGGGGGGCGAAGATGTCTCGCCCGCGACCCGGGAATCGCTTGCACCCCCGGGCGGCGGAGCGTAGTGTGGGTCGAATGCGTGCGGGCGCTGGGGACCGACGCCTCGGCCGGGCCGCGGCCGAGCCGCAGGCGGCACTGGCTGGCGGCTGCACCGGCGCGACGTCGAGGCGGCGACGCGGGTGGTCGACGCCGCGCTGCGGCGGTGGTCGCCGCAGCGGATCTACCTGCGGCTGTTCGCGCCCGGCGGCGAACCTCAGCGGCGCTCTGGGCCCGCGGGCGGGTCACGCACGCCGACGAGCACTTCGTCACGCACCACACGCTGCGGCTCATGCGGCGGGTGCGGCACACGGTTCGTGCCGCTGGAGTCGTTCGGCCCGCTCGCGGTCGCCGCCGGCATCGGCCAGGACAGCCACCTGATCGGCCTGCATGACGTGCGACTTTCTCCGCTGGGCGAACTGGCGGATCCACTGGCTGTCGTCGAACGAGCAGGCGGTCGCCGCCGAGGTGGTCGGTCGCCTGCGGCCCGACGCGCTGCTGCTGAGCATCGGCCTCGACTCCTCCGTCGTCGCCGCCGCCCGCCTCATCGAACACCTGCGCCGCCGGCACGACTTCGCCGGGCTGATCGCCGTCGGCGGGCAGGCCGTCAACGCCGACCCGTCGCTCGTGGGGCGGATCGGCGCTGACCTCACCGCCCCCGACGGCGGGGCCCTCGTCCACGTGCTCCGCCCCCGCTTCAAGAACATGGGCAGCCGCCCCCACGCCGACCGCGAGGCGAGCTGGGGCTGAGCCCGAGGGATCATCTCGCCGACAGCGACCGCGCCCGGGCATCGTTAGAGTTAGCCGTTTGTCAGGGTGCGCCCGGCGGGCGGCTATAATGGCAGGACTCATGGCCAAGACGCGCACCCGTTCCTCTGCAACTCCTGCGGCTCGGTCCACCCAAGTGGATGGGCAAGTGCGGACGCTGCGGGACGTGGGACGGCCTCGAGGAGTACAAGGCCCCCACCGCCGACGCGCGCGACGCGTCGCGCTCGCCGCTCGGGACCGGCGATCCGACCCAGGCCGCGTCCGCGCTGCAGCGCTCAACGAGATCGACGAGGCCGAGGCCCCCCACCGCCCCACCGGCATCGGCGAGTTCGACCGCGTCCTCGGCGGCGGCATCGTCCCCGGCTCGGCGGTCCTGGTGGGCGGCGAACCGGGCATCGGCAAGTCCACGTTGCTCCTCGGTTGCCCGGGAACTCGCCCTCCCCCGTTTAGCCGCGGGCCCGAAGGGCCGCGCGCCCCGCTTCGTCGCAAGGCGACCTCGGCGCCCGAGAAGGTCCTCTACGTCACGAGCGAGGAATCCGCGCGCCCAGACCAAGCTCCGCCTTTGCGCTCGGTGTCGCGTCGCCCGACCTGCTCGTGCTCGCCGAGACGAACGTCGAGCGGATCGTCAACCAGATCCACAAGCACGGCCCGAGCGTCGTCGTGATCGACTCGATCCAGATGATCTACAAGCCGGGCATCCCCGCCGCCCCCGGGTCGGTCACACGCAGTTGCGCGCGACTGCTGCATGGAACTGGTCTACCTCGCCAAGGCGACCGGCACGGCGATCATCTTCGTCGGCCACGTGACCAAGGCGGGCACGCTGGCCGGGCCGAAGATCATCGAGCACATCGTCGACACCGTCGTCTACTTCGAGGGCGACCGCTTCCGCACCTGCAGATCGTGCGGTGCGTGAAGAACAACTTCGGCTCGACGCACGAGGTGGGCCTGTTCGAGATGACCGGCGAGGGCCTGCGCGAGGTGACCGACCCGGGCAACCTGTTCGTCGAGCAGTACGGCGGCCGGCCCCGACGGCAAGCCGATGCAGCCCAGCGGCAGCGTGATCACCGCCGCGATGCAGGAAGCCGGGTGCTGCTGCTGGAGGTGCAGGCGGCGACGGCGTCGAGCGTGATCGGCGGCCAAGCGGAAGGTGAGCGGCAGCAGCGGCGACCGCGTGGCGATGATCATCGCCGTGCTGGAGAAGCGCGGAGCTGAGGCTGGCGGCCGACGACGTGTTCGTGAACGTGGCCGGCGGCGTGAAGGTGGCCGAGCCGTCGATCGACCTGGCGATCGCGCTCAGCGATCGCGTCGGCCACGTGAACCGCCCGCTGCCGCCCGGCACGCTCGCCGTGGGCGAACTCGGCCTCGGCGGCGAGGTGCGGACCGTGCCGCAGCTCGAGACGCGCCTCCGCGAGGCGTCGCGCGCTGCGGCACGTCGGCCACGCCATCATCCCCCACCTCGGCGGCCGCCTCCCCCAAGCTGGGCGGCGGCATCCGAGGTCCGCCGCCTGTCGCAGGCGATGGCGGACCTGTAGGCGCTGGCTCCGCCTCGCACCGACCCGCCCGCCGTCGCCGGGGGTGAGCCGACCATGACCGAAGGTGCCTGCCACCGCACTGAAAACCAGGCGGGTTCGCCCCGGCCCGGTCATCACCCGCGGGTCGTTACTCAGTCGAAAGGGCGTAGGAGCGGTCCTTGCTCCGAATAACAGCCAGAGGCCACCGTTTCCACGTGCCCGTCGAAGAAGGCAAGTTCCCGCGCCCGCTCTGGAGCCAGGCCTGCTGGTTCGACAGCGACGCGTTTTCGCGTGGCGAACATCGTGGATTGAGTCGCGTGCCGGCCGGTGGGCAAAGTCGTCGGTGTTGGTCCACGGCCGGGCACATGCCGTCGTTGGGGCCGATCTCCTCGTAGATCATGATCTTTTCGGCCGGCCGCTTCACGGGAATTCATCTTGTGGCCGAGGAGCCAAGCAGCTTGCCCGTTCGGCGTGCCCCACACGAGCTGCGCTTCCCAGATCATTCTTCCGGATGATCTGCGCGTGAAATGAGTAGCTCATGTTGCGGTCCGGGCCGGCGAGGGCGCGCCGAGGTGGGCTCGTTCATCCCCGTCGCTGGGGCAGCGGATGAGCGAACGCCGCAGGCCGTCGCCCGGCAGGTACCGCCAGAGGACGCCGACCCGGAAGTCCGCCTGCCCGATGTTCGCCTGCGCGGCACGTGGAGTCGACTCCCGCCGCACTACCGGTCTCGCCGATGCGGGCGGCCGGGGCAGGCTGTTCTGGTTCTCTGCGGCGAACATCTGGGCGAAGAGGTAGACCTGTCGCATCTGGCTCGCGCAGTCGTGTTTGCACGCTCGCGCGCCCCGCGACGGCACCGGCAGCGGGATCGAGACCAGCAGCACGATGCCTATCACCTACGAGCAACTCCACCAGCGTGAACGCGCGCGGAGACGGCTCCGCTGCTGCGGCGAATCCTGCATCATTTCGCTCCCTCGCAGGCGTCAGACGTGTCGATCCTGGAAATGCTCAGCGGCTCGTGATGAGCCTCGGGACGCGAAGCTTACCATGAAGACGCCGGTGGAGCGGCCGAAATATAGGGGCGTTCCCGCAGGCCGGTACGCGTCCGTGATGCAGACGGCCGAGGGCGTGGCCCGTCCGTGCGAGGCGACCACAGATCACGTCGGGCAGATCTGCCGGAGGTAGGCGAAGGAGTAGATCCCGCTGCCGTGGTCGTCCGGACCACTCGATCCGCAGCGCGTCAGTTGCCGACGAGTTCCGCGGCGCAGGGGCCTGGAGGGCGGGAATAGTTCCCCGGCGGCACCGTGAGCAGCGACTTCTCTTCTTCTCGCCGCCGGCCGACTCGCCGTCGCGGACGAGGCGGCACTTGGCGCGGGCACATCGAGCGGAGGAACGCGATCGGGTAGACGCGCCACTTGGCAGCCGTCCTGCCACTCGATCACGAGGTGCTCGTCGCGGCTGAGGGTCCAGCGAGATGGGCGTGGTCTGAGGCGTCACGGTAAATCTTAGTGCTGGATATGGAGTGCTGCAGACAGAGACACGCAGGCACGCAGGCACGGAGAGGATGGAACGCCGAGGAGGACTGATGCGCGGCTTCGCGTCCGTCGTTCTTTTCAACCCTCGATCTAACGATCACCGGTCCCGCAGCAATCCTCCGGCAGACGAGGAACGTGCGATCGTGCGCGCTCCACCCCGCCCGCTTAGAACCAAATGAACCAGAGGATCGCCGCGCGCCGAGGGCGGCCGTGGAGAGCACGACCGACAACACGCGGCGCTTCCCAGGATAGCGCGCCCGGCGCGCGCGCCGAGGCGCTTGGCGTCGCATCTGTCGGTACAACGATCCGTCCGGCCGCACCGGCCGCCGCCCTTATCGCCACCGTTAGCCCTTCTGATGCACGCGTTCGCCCGGCCCCGCGCCCCCGCGCGCGAACGTCGCGCTTGGCGGACGGGCTTCCGATCTTATCACGACCCGACCGCTTTACCCCATCCGCCCGCGGCCGCGGCCATCGCCGACCGCGGCCGAGTTGAGTCGCCCCGCCCACACGCGGCGGCGGCGGTGGCGAACAGCGCGTAGACGCCGCCCATGATCGTGAACGGCCACTCGGCGTCGTTGGGGCTCCAGCGGCGGACGTTCACGAGCGCGACGAACAGGATGCAGATCGCGCGCGGCATCGACCCGAGCACCCAATACTCGGGCCGCCGCGAGCGCAGTCGCCGATCAGCATCAGCAGACCCAGCGTCGCGAGCAGCGGCCCCGAGCCGATCACCGACTCGACGTCCACCCATGCGATGCACGCCCACCCGATCACGCAGCAGAGCCACGCCAGCACGAGCGCCCACGCGCGTCACCCGCTGCCACGCGGCGGGGCGGTCGGCCGGGGTGTCGGCGTACTGCAGCGGGATGACCGGGAGCGGTTCGGACACGGCGACGGTGCCTCCGACTGTTGCGCGCCCGGCGAGGCTGGCGTTCCGCACGAAGTCGGACACGCCGCGGAACCCCTTGCGGCTTGGCCGCCTGTTCCAGCAGCAGCTTTTCCTCGGCCGTCACGCGGACGTTGATCTGCTCGGTCCGCTGCGGCTTTCCGGACGCCGGCGCGGGCGAGGTCCTGGCCGGTTTCGATCATGTAGGCGACGACGCCGACGAACGCTTCCCGCGTCTGCCGAACGCACTCGTCGGGCGTATGTCCGTCACCGAAGGCGAGCAGGAACTCCAGACCCTGCCGACGAAGCCGAGGTCCGTGTCGGGTCGAAGGACGATGGCGTACCGAGCGGCAATGTGCCGGGCACGACTCCAGGATCTTCGCGTCGAACGGCTGGTCGATCGCCTTCGAGTTGTCCCCAGACCGCACTTCTGATCTTCCGCTTCATCGTCGGCCCATCCTCTGCCAGCGGGCAATGTACCACACGGCGGCTTTGCATCGGCGGTCGCGTCCTTAATCCGCCGGTCCGGTGCTGCATGTTCAGCTTTGCAGCCGACGCTGAGCGTCTCCTGCACGAGCTTCGGGTTCAACCCTTTTCCCGATTTCATCACCATCCCCACCAGCGAGCCGAGGGCGGCCTGTTTGCCGCCCCTGTAGTCCTGGAGCGACTTGGGGTTCTGCGCGATGAGCGCGCGTCGACGGCGGCGTCGATCGCGCGTGTCGCTCACCTGCCGCAGGCCCAGCGCGACGATCGCGTCGTCGACGGTGCCGCCCTTGTCGACGATCATCGAGCAGCGGGCCGATTTTGCGGCGGAGATGTTCGCTGCGTCGACGGCGACGGCGATCGTCGCGAACATCGGCATTGATGCTGAGGTCGTACAGCGATCCACCTTCGACGACCGCCAGCCGCAGGCCGTTCGCTCAGGCGGGGTCTCTCGCAACGCTTCCAATAGATTGGCGCCGCGGGGTTCGCCAGTGCCCCCTCGAAGAAGTCGCCGAGCGCGCCGCGGTCGCCGGCCAAGATCGTTGCCTCCGACGGCGTTAGGCCGTACGCCTCGACGTACCGCTTCCGGCGCGGCGGGCAGCTCGCCCACTTGCGCCTGCAGCGCGGCCAGCCACGCGTCGTCCACCTCGACGGGGACGAGGTCCGGGTCGGGGAAGTAGCGGTAGTCGTTCGCCTCCTCCTTGTCGCGCTGCAGAACGTGCTGCCGCTCGACTCGTCCCAGCCGTAGGTGCTCTTGCGACCGAGCGAGCCGTCTCCTGCCACTGCTGGACCTGCCGCTGCGCCTCGTAGGCGGTGGCGCGCTCGAGCACGCTGAAGCTGTTGAGGTTCTTGATCTCGGTGATCGCCGTCTTGTGCAAACGGCCGTCGCCGTCGGTGATGTGGACGTTGATGTTCGGCTCGAACCGCATGTGCCCCATCTGCATCTGCGCCTCGCTCACGCCGAGGAACTGCACGATCCGCTGCAACTCCTGCCCGAAGACGCGGACCTGCTCGGGCGTCGAGAAATCCGGCTCGGTGACGATCTCCAGCAGCGGCGTGCCGGCGCGGTTCAGGTCGACGATGCTGTGGTCGATCGGGTAGCCGCCGGGCGCCTCGTGGAGCAGCTTGCCGGCGTCCTCCTCGAGGTGGGCGCGGCGGATGCGGATCAGGGTGATCTGGCCGTCCTCGGTCACGACGTCGAACGAGCCGTCGTGGCAGAGCGGCAGGTCGTACTGGCTGATCTGGTAGTTCTTGGGCAGGTCCGGGTAGTAGTAGCTCTTGCGGTCCCACTTCGTGTGCCGCGCGATCGTGCAGCCCAGCGCCAGCCCCACCTTGATCGACCCCTCGACCGCCCGCTTGTTCATGACCGGCAGCGTGCCGGGCAGCCCCAGCACCTGCGCGTCGACCTGCGCGTTCGGCTCGCCCCCGAAGCCGTTGGCGGCAGCGCCGGTGAACATCTTGGACTTCGTGGCGAGTTGGACGTGGATCTCCATCCCGACCAACACCTTGTACGACGTGCAGACGCGCGGCTGGGACACGATGGGCTGCTCCTGTGGGACGACGCGGAACCACGGGACGTCGCACGCCCCTCCGGCTCTCCCCGCTCCCCGTTTCGCCGCAGGCCCGCAGGGCCGCTACTGGTAATCCGGCGAGGCTTGGCTACCAGCGGCCCGTCCGCTTCGGCGGGCGGGGGAGGGGCGGTGTCTGCAAATCTCCGCGGCACGCGCTCCGCAACCGCGGGCGGCATTATACGGACGTCCCGGTGAGCCGAAAGCGGGCCGCCGTAGGGCGCGGTGCGAAAGTGGTGCCGCCGTCGCGCCGATGACCTGAACATGGAGGCCACGCGCCCGATCCCCGCAGCCCGCCGTCGCAACCAGCGGCCGTGCCGGTCAGTGCCGACGCGTCACAGGCGGCGACCACCGCCGTGGAGCGCCCGGCGGCTCGACGCGCGAGGGCGCGGCCACCACCGCCACGCTCACCCGGCCTCGGGCGACACGTCGCTCGAGCGTCACGTCCTGGTGTGCAACCTCTCGCTCGGCGGCGTCGGCTTCCGCTCGCCGCACCGGTTCCTGCCCGGCGAGGTGTACCGCATCACGCTCGGCGGCGGCCCGCTGTTCCTCAACGCGCCCTGCGCATCGTCAACTGCCGCCGGCGCTTCCGGACGCGACGTTCGACGTCGGCGCCGAGTTCTGCTGAGACGCGGTTTGCACGCTGAAGCCTCGATCTGAACGCACGGGCGTGTTGCGTCGTTCGCATTCGAACACAACTTCCCCGACCTCGGCCGTTCGGGCCGGTCGCGAAACCTGGGTTTAGGATCGGTCCCGCTCTGCAAATCGCCATTCGCGTGGTGTGGTGGAAACTGGGCCAAACGTGCTGCTGCTCTCGTCGACTCCATCCGTTTCATCCGCGGTTCATCCCGTCCTCGATTGACACCGCCCGTTCCCCGTTCATAACTACCCGGCACCGATGCCCCATGGGAACCTGCTGGCCGTCCCGTTCCTGATCGCGCTCAACGCGTTCTTCGTCGCGGCGGAGTACGCGCTGGTGGCGATCCGCCCCGCGCAGATCGAGCGGATGCGCGCCCACCGGCCGGCGGCGGTCGGCGGCGGCGGTCGAGAAGCTCAAGGCCAACCCCGCCGACGCGATCGGCGCGATCCAGGTCTGCATCACGCTGACGAACCTCCTGATCGGCGGCATCGGCGAGCCGGCGATGTCGCGCTGCTGCTGGCCCTGTTCGGGCCGCTGGCGCGCTGGATGCCCGAGCGGGTCTTCACCGTCCTGTCGATCGCGGCAAGCTTCGTCGTCGTCACGCTGCTGACGGTCGTCTTCAGCGAGCTGCTCCCCAAGGCGACGCTCCGGTACGCCGAGCGGTTCGCCACGCTCACGGCCGTGCCGATCCTGGCGATCCGCCGCGCGGTGCGGCCGCTGGTGTGGGTGATGAACCGCCTGGCGAACCTCGTGATGCGGCCGCTGGGCCTCGGGTCGATCGAGGAACTCGAACAGGAGGACGTGACGGTCGACGAGGTCCGCCTGATGGCGTCGCGCGCCGCCGATCAGGGCACGCTCACCGGCCGCGAGCGGTCGCTCATCCTCAACAGCCTGGCGCTGGGCCGGCGGACCGCGCGACAGATCATGGTGCCGCGGGTGCGCGTGGCCTACCTCGACCTGCAACGGTCGATGGAGGAGAACCGCGCCGTGATGAACGAGTACCTCTACAGCCGCCTGCCGCTGTGCGACGGCGGGATGGACCGGGTGGTCGGCATCGTGCCGACGAAGGAGTTCCTCGCCGCGTACCACGCCGAGGGGGACACGAGCGTGCTGCAGCTCATCGCGCACCCGCCGGCGTTCGCGCCCGACACGATCCCGCTCGACAACCTGCTGCTGTTGTTCGACGAGCGCAAGACGCACGTCGTGATCCTCGCCGACGAGCACGGCGGCGTGGAGGGGATCGTCACCCTCACCGACGTCGTCGACGAGTTGATCGGCGAACCCAAACGCACCGGCGACGCGGCGGGCGACGAGCGCGCGGCCGGCGACGGCGGCGGCGGCGACGCGGTCGTCGGCGGCGAACTGCCGCTGCACGAATTGGCCGCTCGCCTCGACCGCGACGGGTGGGCCGACGGCGAGGGCGTGGTGACGGTCGGCGGGCTCGTCGCGGCGCGGCTCGGCCGCATCCCCGTGTCGGGCGACGTCGTGCAGGTCGATGGCGTCACGCTCCGCGTCGTCGAGGCCGGCCCGCGCGCCGCCCGGCGCGTCGAGATCTCCGTCGCCCCCCCGCCCGCCGCGGAGCCGGGCGCAGACGGGGAGCCGGACAGCAGCGGCGCCGACTGAACAGCAGCAGCGGCAACGGAGCCGCCGTCCCGGGGGTTGGCGCACCGCCGTGATACCACGTCGGCGGGCGCCACGCGGAGCGGCCCCTTGAGGCAACGCGGCCCCGGGCCCGACGCACGGCCCCGGCCACGCCGTCCCGGCGGGATGCGCGCGGCGGGCCTGCGTCAATCTTCGCCGCCGGCCCAGCGGACTCGGCCGCGAGTTGCTACAATTTCGTCATGGCCTCAATCATGATCGTCGACGACAGCGTGGACGCCTGCGAGGCGCTGTCGAAGTACCTTCAGAAGTCCGGCCACGAGGTGGCGTGTCACCCGAACGGCAAGGACGCGCTCGTGGCGGTGATCACCAAGCCGCCGGACGTCGTGATCCTCGACCTGTTCATGCCCGAGATGGACGGCCCGTCGTTCCTGGAAGTCGTGCGGTCTTACCTCCGGCTGCAAGCGCTGCCCGTGGTGGTGCTGACCGGTATGGTCGACAGCCCGATGGTGGACCGCGCCCGCTCCCTCAAGGTGAACTCAATCCTCGCCAAGGGCAAGGCGACGTTCGAAGACATCGATCGCGCGGTGCACGAAGCGCTGCACCGCGTCCCCGGATGAGCAGCGCGCCGCTCTGAAACCACACGCGGCCGGGGGCCATTAACCGACGACGAAGTCGCGCGCTCGTGGCGCGAGTCGTACGGGCGATCCGCTGCATTCCGAAAAGCAAACCGCCCGCTTCCCCGACGTGCCGGGGAGGCGGGCGGTCTCATTTTGGTAGTGGTCGAACGGGGGGCGCGTCATGCGCGGACACCGCGGCACCTCAAATATTGGCGGGAGTCAGCCGGGTCCGGCGGCGAAGCAGGACGAGGCTGCCCAGCGCCAGCACCGACAGGGCCGCGGGCTCGGGCACGGGGCTGACCTGCACCGCGTACGCGCCGCCGCCGAGGTCCTCCTGGCTGATCGCCCAATCGACGTCGCCGGTGGCGTCGGTGAGCTCGATCCCGTCGAGCGTCGCCGGCTGTCCGGCCTTGTAGCGGGCGATCACGAACGGGCCGTCAAGGTCGACCGTCTCGCCCGCGAGGCCGCCCACGCGGCTGATCAGGATCGTGAAGGGCTTCGCGTCGGCGTCCTTGACGACGAGCGCGGCGTCGCCGAGGTCGAGCAGGTCCCACCCGACGCCCGCACCGGTGGTGTCGTCGATGATCTCCCAGGCGTAGGTGCCGCCGTCGTTCCACGACTGGGCGCCCGTCCTGAGCGTGCCGACGCTGTTGCCGGGCGAGATCGTGCCGCCGTCGGCGATCGTGACCGGGCTGTCGGTGGCGGTGTTGGCGATCGTGCCGGTGCCGCCGAGGGTTCCGGTGCCGCTAACGGTGACCGAGCCGGGACCGGTGGCCGAGCCGTTCGACGCGTTGTTGACGACGAGGCGGCCGGCGATGACCTGCGTGTTGCCGGCGTAGTTGTTGGCGGCCGTGAGCTCGAGCGTGCCGGGGCCGGCCTTGACGATGCCGCCGGCATTGGAGCCCACGCCGCCGTTGCTGCCGATCGTCGCGCTGACGGTGAGGTCGACCGGGGCCGCGCCGTCGGCGACGGTGAACGTGCGGGTCGCGCCGCCGAGGTCGACGACGCCGCCCGCGGTGCCGGCGGGGCCGCCGGTGGGGTCGGCGGCGGTGTTGATCGCGATCGAGTTTGCCGTGACCGACGACGGGCGGGTCACGACGTCGCCGCCGAGCAGCAGCCTGCCGCCGCCGGTCGGCCCGGTGTCGATCGCGAGGGTGGACCCGCCCCCGTCGGCCGCGGCCGGGGCGGCGGGCAGCCCGCCGGGGCGGCCGCCCGCCGGCAGCGCGCCGCCCCCGCCGGTGTCGAAGCGGGTGGCGCGCCGACCATGTCCAGCTTGCTGACGTTCAGGAAGCCGCCGGCGCGCCGACGGTGAGCTGGCCGCCAGTGAGGGCGTAGGTGCCGGTGACGGTGGTCGTGGTGCCGGCGGAGCCGGCGTCGGCACCGGCGAATCCGCCCCGGGTGCCGCCGCTCTGCGCGACCGACGCGAACGTCTCGTTGCGGCCGGCGGTGATCAACTCGCCGCCGGTCATGACGACCGCGTCGGCGTCGCCGATCTGGTTGTCGCCGTCGAGCCGCAGCGTCCCGCCTTCGATCCGCAGTTCGCCGCCGCCGATCGCGTTGCCGGTCGTGTTGTCGAGCGGCGAGGACGCCGGCCTTGACGACCGTGCCGCCGGTGTGGGTGTTGGCGCGCGGAGCGTCGGCGCGACCGGGCCGGACTTCGTGAGCCTGACGAGGCCGGAGATCGTGCCGTCGTAGCTCGTGTCGACCGTCGAGAGGACGGTGAGTTCCGAGAGTTCGGCACCGCTGTTGACCACGGTGCCCGTGCCCCCGCTGCCACTGCGCCGCAGGCCGGCGACGGTTTGGCGGAAGCCGGCGAGGTCGAACGTGGCGTTATCGGGCGTGGTTAACGCGTGGACGTCGACGACGGTGCCGGCCGGCAGCGCGTTGTCTGCGCCGAGACTGAGCTTGCCGCGGACGATCGACGTGGGGCCGGTGTAGGTGTTGGCCGTGCCGCTGATGACCACGGCGCCGGACGTGGCGTTCGGGGTGACGAACAGCGTGGAGCCCGTGCCGTCTTTGATCTCGCCGGAGAGCGTCAGTTTGCTGTTCGCCTGCGCACCGACGCGGGCATTGATGCCGTCGAGGATGACCGGGCCGGTCCAGCGGGCGTCGGCGCGCATGCCTGAAGGGCACCCTGGAACGCCGCCCCGCCCGCCCCGGCGATCGTGATCGACTCGCCGGCGATCGTGAGGCTGTTGGCGATCTCGACGTAGGCCCCGTCCCTTACAACCGTGCCGGTGCCCGCCGTGCCGTCGGCGGTGCCGAGCGCGAGCGGGTCCTCGATGCGGAGGAAGCTGTTCGCGTCGGCCACCGTCGTGACGCCGTCGTACGTGTTGGCGCGGCGGAGGGTGAGCTTGGTGCCGGCCCCGCCCTTGGTGAAGCCGAACGAGCCGGCGCCGTCGTCGATCGACTTCTCGAAGACGACCTCGTGGAGCGTCGTGATCGTCGCGTTCGCGCTGAGCGTCGCGGGCCCGTCGAACGTGAACGGGCCGTTGAAGCCCGCGTCGGCGGCTGCCGATCGTGGTGCTGCCGGCGAGGGTGATGGGGTTGAGGATCCTGCGGGTCGCGGTCGAGTCGGACGTGAGGCTGCCGCCGGCCAGCACGAGCGTGCCGCCGCCGAGCGACTTGACGTCGACGGCGCTCGGTCGTGGCGTCGCTGCCGACGCCGAGCCGCAGCGTGCCGGCGGTGAGCGTCGTGTCGCCTGTGTACGTATTGGCATCCGACATCGTGAGCACGCCGGTGCCGGACTTCGTGACCGCGACGCGGCCGGCGCCGTCGCTGATCGGCTGGCCGGAGACGACGACGGCGCCGACGTTGTCCACCGTGAGCGTCTTGTCGCCGCCCCGCCGGCCGAGACGCCGCCGGTGAGTCGCATCTCGTTCACGCCCGTCGTGGCGACCTGCGTGACGCCGAGCGGCCCGTTGAGCGTGATCGGGGCAGAGAACGTCGAGACCGCGTCGTTGGCGCCCGCCGATCGCGTAGGTGCCGGCGACGTCGGCAACCGTGATGCGTCGGCTGACCGTGAACGCCGCCGCCGGTCAGGAACGACCCGCTCACGTCGGCGGAGGCGGTCGCGGCGTCGCCGAGGACGATGTCGGTCGAACTGTTGCCGAGCGGCCCCGCCACGTCCGGCGTCACGTGACCGCCCGCGATGAGCGAGCCGCCGCCGACGGTCGTCGTGCCGGCGTACGTGTTGACGCCGGTCAGCGTCTGCGTGCCGGTGCCGGCCTTCACGAGCGACAGCACGCCCGCGTCCGTCGCTTCGCCGATCACGCCGCCGTAGGTGCCGTTCGACCCGCTGCGGACCGTGAGGGTCGCCGCCCCAGGCTGGGCGTTTTCGATGACGGGCGTCCCGAGGTTGCTTGCCGCCGCCGACGGTCGTGAGGGCCCCGATCGCGGTCGCGTTGACTCCGGCGATCTGCACCTTACCGGTGGTGCCGGCGGGGAACGAGATCGGGGCCGGCGTCGCCGCGTTCATCGCGCCGGTGCTGGCCAAGACGAGCCTGCCGGCGCTGACGTTCACGGTTCCGGTGAACGCGTTGTCGCCCGCCAGGGTCAGCGCGGCCGCGCCATCCTTGATAAACCCGTGCATCCCGCCGAACTCGCCGACAGGTCCGTCGATCAACACGTCGCTGTTGATCGTCAGCCCGCGGCTACCGGAAAGCGTGGCCGGGCCGGCGAAGGTAGCTTGCCGTTGAGCGCGGCGTTGGTGCTTCCGAAGGAGGCGCTCTGGGCGAACAGGACCGGGTTGTGGATCGTGCGCGGCGCGGCCGAGTCGGACTGGAGCGTGCCCGGCCCGAGCACGAGCGTGCCCCGGCCGAGCGGGCCGCTGGTCACGGCGCCGCCCGTGCCGGTGCTCGACGCACTGACGCGGAGCGTGCCGACGGCGAGGGTGGTCGGCCCGTCGTAGGTGCTGGCGCCGCCGAGGACGAGGACGCTGGCGCCCGCCTTGATGATACCGAGCGTGTTCGCCCCGTCGTCGATCGCCCCGGAGAAGGTAGTCGCGCCGCTGCTGGCGACGTCCAGCTTGTGCGTGCCGTGGGCGAGCGTGACCGGTCCGCTGAACGTGATCGCGCTGCCGCCGCCCGCGAACACGGTGTCGTTGGCCAGAACGACCGAGTTCAGGATCGTGTTCTGCCCGCCGGATGACGACCGGATGCTCCCGCCGGCCAGCGTCAGCGGCCCGACGCCGAGCGGGCCCCGGGTGGGCGCGCCCGGCGTCCCGACCGAGGCGCCGGTGACGGCGACCGCTGCGCCGTAGTTGAACCGGGTGCCGCCGGAGTACGTGCTGACCGTGCTGGCCATCGCGAAGGAACTGCCGTTGCCGTCCCCGGAGATCGTGACGCTGCCGGTGCCGCCGCTGAGCATCGTCGTCTGACCGATGGTCGCGAGCGCGTTGCCGACCTTGTGGATGATCAACTCGCTGTCGCTGGCACCCAACTGGCCGTTGTCGATCGCGATCTGGTTGGTGGCGCTGTCCATCCCGGTGTTGAAGAGCAGGCCGCCGGATGTGAGGGCGAGCGTCTTGCCGGCAAGGCTTAGCGTGGACAACGAGGTGCCGCGGGTGTTGACGAGCTCTAGGGAGTTTGCCGTTGTTTCGTCGCCGCCGAGGGTATGGGCGCCGCTGAGGGCGAACCGGTGATTCGTTCCGGGGACCAGGTTCTCGCTCGTCAGCACCTCCGACGCCCCGGTATAGCGTGTCACCTGTCCGCCGGAGACGGCCCCGAATCCCGCACCCGCGCCGACGCCGCGGACCAGGACGTAGGGCAGGACGCCGCCGACCGGCGCCCCCGAGCCGCTGACGACGTCGGCCTTCAGGCTCGACGTGCCCGTCGCAGTGCGGTTCACCACGAGGGTGGCGCCGGGCGAACGGTTCCACGTGTTGGGCAAGGTCAGGTTGAGCGCGTGGGTGCCGCTGGGCGTGAGCACGATCGTGCTGCCGCGGGTCAGGTCGAACGCCTCGCCGCCGAACGTCTGATTCGTGGTACCGCTGGCGTGCCCGGCGACCGCGAGCGTGCCGCCAGCGAGGACGAGCTTCGACGTGGGGGCGACGAAATTCGTGCGGCCGGCGAGGTTAGCGAAGTTGAGGCTGAGCGTGCCGGCGTTGACGGTCGTCGGGCCGGCATACGTGTTTGCGGCCGATCCGTTGAGCTGGAGCGTGCCGGCGCCGGTCTTGGTCAGGCCCGTGCCGGCGAGGACCGAACCGATCGTCGCCGACGGCGACTGGACGGTGATCGTCGACGCGGCACCGCCCAGCGTGATCGCCTGGCCGCCGAGCACGTATTGCCCGTTCGCCAGCGGCGCGGCGAACGTGATGTCCCCCACGGTCACGGGCGACCCCACCGTAATGGGGAGCGTCGTGGTTGGGGTCAGGCCGCTATTGATACCGAAGACCGCGTCGTTGACCACGTCGTTGTTCCACGACACGTTCGTCGCGCCGTCGAACCAGTTGCGGTTGGCCGAATCGGTCGACCACGTCCCAGGGCCGTCGCTCACGCCGGCGGCCGCGCCGCTGCCGTCCCAGTAGAGCGTGCCGGCGGCCGCCGAGGGCACGACGCCGGCGATGCCCGCCAGCGCCGCGGCGGCGAGGACGGCGTGCTGCGTCGCGCGTCGGCGCGAGGTACGAATAGAGATTGTCCGCTGATGCATTTTCTGCTCCCACTGCCCAATTTTTCGAGATTGCCCGAGGTAGGTACGACCGTCGCGTCCCCGATCGAGTGGCACTACGTCCGCCGCTCGCCGGGGATCGCGCGTCGCTTGAACTCAGCAAATTACGGCATAGCCCGCGGTGCGTTGCCCACGCGTTCCCGATAGCGGGTGGCGTTATCGCGTTCACTCGGCGGCGACGCAAGAGCGCGCGCGCCACGTTGTCGCGCGACTGCGCGTCGCGTCGGCGCTGCCGCAGGCATCACGGCGTCGGGAAAGTCCCCACGCGTCCCCCGCTCACGTAACGAGAATCGCCGGCACCCGCCCAGAGGCGCAAGATCTGCGCGAAAAGAAGCCCGTCCGAGCACGCGCCTGGATGTCGATTTGCGGATGATTAATTTCGCAAATTCTCTCTGGCCGCCGCGGCAGACCCACCTCCGCCGCACCGGTCGGGCGCGTTTTGGCTGTAGAAGAATTGCGCTGTAGCGATTGATCAATCCAAGATGATGATTGGATGAGTGCCGAGCGGTGGCCGACGAATTCATTCCACGGACGGGCTCCTACGCGTCGGGTAAAACGAATAACTCACGACCCGTAACAGCACACCATGACCAGTCGATCCCGGCGCGATCACCGAACCGACGCCCGGCAGGGGAACACCGCGGCACCTGCTTCTTCCGCTATTCCACCACCGCACCCACGTCACGCCACGCGGTCTTCGCCTCGAGTTCCTCCCACCGGGCGTACAGCGTCTTCACCCGCTCCTGCGCGGCGGCGAGGCGGTCGAAGGCGGCACGCATCTTCACGTGGTCGGCGAACAGGGCCGGGTCTTCGGTCGTGGCCCGACACGCGGAGAGTTCCTCCTCGGCGGCCAGGATGTTGGCCTCCATCGTCTCGAGCTCTTTCTGCTCCTTCCAGCTCAGCCGCACCTTCGCCGCCGGGGCCGCGGGCCTCGCGGCCTGCGGGGCGGCCGCGGCGGCCTTGCGCTCGGCGGCGTCGGCCTCGCGGCGGGCGTCGCGGGCGGCGAGCCACTGGGCGTGGTCGGCGTAGAAGCCGCTGTTGCCCTCGCCGTCGAGCGCGAGGATCACGCTGCTGACGCGGTCGAGCAGGTGCCGGTCGTGCGTCACCAGCACGAGCGCGCCGGGGAAGTCCTGCAGGCCGTCTTCCAGGACTTCGAGCGTGGGGATGTCGAGGTCGTTCGTCGGCTCGTCGAGGATCAGCACGTCGGCCGGCTCGAGCATCATGCGGGCGATCAGCACGCGGGCCTGCTCGCCGCCGGACAGTTCCGAGACGGGCAGGTCGAGTTGGTCGGTGCGGAAGAGGAACTGCTTCGCCCACGACGTGACGTGCATCGTGCCGCCGCGGTAGACGACCGTGTCGCCGCCTTGCGGCAGCAGCGCGGCGCGGAGCGTCTGGGTCCTGTCGAGCGAGCGGCGGTCCTGCTCGAACAGCACGACGCGCAAATTCTCGGCCTTCGTGATCGTGCCGGAGTCGGGCTCGAGTTGCCCGGCGAGCAGGCGGATGAGCGTGGATTTTCCGCTGCCGTTGGGGCCGAGCAGGCCGAGCTTCGTGCCGGGCGAGAGGACGAGGTCGAGCCCCGCGAACAGCGGCCGCCCGCCGAGGGAGTTGGTGACGCCCTTGGCCGACAGCAGCTTGCGCGTCTGGCGGCAGCTGGCGACGAAGTCGATGCCGAGCGGCCGGTGTCGGCCGCGGCGTTGCGCAGCGCACCTCGGCCAAATCCTGCATCATCTGCCCGGCCTGCTCGATCCGTCCTTCGCCTTCGTGGTACGCGCTTGGCCCCGCGGCGGAGCCACTCCACCTCGCCGCACCCGGCTCGCCAGCCGCCTGCGCGTTGCGCTCCTGCGCGGCGAGGTACTCCTCGCGCCGCAGCAGGAACTCGCTGTACGGGCCGCTGGCGCTGAGGTAGCCGTCGGCGTAGGCCCGGCTCAGTTCCACCACGCGGTTGCTGACGTTCTCCAGGAAGTAGCGGTCGTGGCTGACGAGCAGAAAGCTGAACCGGGCGGCCGACAGCAGTTCCTCGAGCCAGAGGATGCCCTCGAGGTCGAGGTGGTTCGTCGGCTCGTCGAGCAGCAGGAGATCGGGCTGGCGAATCAGGGCCCGCGCGATCGCCAGGCGGCTTGCCAGCCGCCGGAGAGCGTCTCGACCTTCTGATCGAAATCCGCGAAGCCCACCTTGCCGAGCATGATGCTCGCCTCGACCTCGCGCTCGTGTTCGTCGGTGTGGTCGGCGGGGATGGCGGCCTTCAGCACCTCGTGGGCCGTCTGCCCCGGCTCGAACGCGTCGTGCTGCGGCAGGTACCCGACGCGAAGCTGCCGGCGTGGTCATCTTGCCGTCGTCCGGCTGCTCGGCGCCCGCCAGGATCTTCAGCAGCGTGCTTTTGCCGGACCCGTTCGGGCCGATCAGGCCGGTGCGCTCGGTGTCGTCGAAGCTGATCGAGATGTCGCGGAACAGCAGGCGCGGGCCGTAGGCCTTGGAGAGGGAATCGACGCTCAACAGCAAACTCATGGCGGCATCTTAGGAAGCGACGGGGGAAGTGCAGCCGGGAGGAGGAAGAAAGGCGAACGTCCAACGTTCAACGTCCGACGTTCAACTTCCAACGTGGCAGGAGAAACCCTCGCCGAGCGACGAGCGGATTGTCACGCTTCCTTGAACGTTGGACGCCGGACGTCGAGCGTTGGACGTTCGCCTTTTCCAGTTTTCCATCACCCGCCCCGCGGCACGAGAAAGCTCAGGTGGTGCGACGCGTGGATGAGGTGGATCTGCCGCCACTGCTCGGGCGCGCGTGAGTTGCCCGAACAGCGGGCTGGGGTGGAACGCCCCGCCGTGGTCGCGCACCTCGAACAGCAGTCGCTTGCACGCCTCTGCCGCGGCCGCCTCGTCGGGCCCATCAGTCGAGGGCATGAGCGAGGGCGGCCCCTTCACGCCGGCGGGGATGCGGCGGGTCTTGAGCGTGTGCCGCAGGAGCAGAAGCGCGGCGACGCGAAAATACCACGGAAACCGAAACCCGAAGCCACTGAGCGAGCCGGTCATGAAGCGGCCGAGGTGGTCGCAGATCTGCCCCAAGCCCCAGGTGCCGACCCGCTCGTAACCGGATGATCGCAGGCGATCGATGTCGGCGACCACGTCCTCGAACGTGCGGAGTCGAGCGATCGGCGTTGGACGCGTTGAGACGGAGTCGTCATGTTCATCTGTTCGCACCATCGTCCTGTCGCGGGCGATTGTCGTGCACCGGTCATGCCGCACGCCGACCCAACCATGTGCCGCGTAACACCTTGCGCGGCATGGCCACGTCCATGGCCTTGCGGGGAGTCCCGGTCCGTTGCAGGCCCGGTTCGTCATCCGGTACGCGTCGACGGGCGCCCGCAACGCATCGTCATCGCGCCTCACTCGGACGGGCGCGGCGACGTCGGCCAGACGTGGTAGAATACACGCGTTGCCCCGCATTTCGGAGGTGCCCGAGGTGGATCCAGAAACAACCCCCGCTCCCCGCCGCCGCCGCGATGTCGCGCCGATTTTTTTGCCCGCGACGGACGACCGTTCGGCGACCGACGACGAGAAGGACCGGAAGCACGCCGCCCCGCGCGGCGTGCTGGCGAAGTTGAACTATCACGTCACGCCGTTACTGTTCGTCGTGCTCGTGATGTTGTCGCTGCGCTCGAGCGTCGCCGACTGGAACGAGGTGCCCACCGGGTCGATGTTGCCGAACATCGTCGAGGGCGACCGGATCTTCGTGAACAAGCTCGCCTACGACCTGAAGGTGCCGTTCACGACCTGGCACCTCGCGCACTGGGGCGACCCCAACCGCGGCGACGTGGTGGTCTTCTTCTCGCCCGAGGACGGCATCCGCATGGTGAAGCGCGTCGTCGGCGTGCCGGGCGACGTGGTGGAGGTGCGCGGCAACCGGATCATCCTCAACGGCGCGTCGGCCACGTACGGCCCGCCCGACCCAAAGATCGTCAACATGATCCCCGCGTGGCAGCGGCCGGCGTTCACGCTCGACGCCGAGCAGATCAACGGCGGCCCGCCGCACTCGGTGATGGGGATGACTGCCGCCGCGATGGCAAACCCGAAGTTCGGCCCGGTGACGGTGCCGCCGGGAAAGTACTTCCTGCTCGGCGACAACCGCGGCAACAGCCGCGACTCGCGCTACTGGGGCTTCGCCGACCGCGACCAGATCGTCGGCCGGGCGGTGGGCGTTGCGATATCGATCGACCCGAACCAGACGCTGTCGCCGCGCTGGGAGCGCTTCTTCACGCCGCTGCCGTAGGAATCGCCCCGCCGCCGGCGGCTTAGCAGGCAAAGCCGTCGAGCCGCTGGTCCGTCGCCCCGCGAAGAGCCGGTCGACCCCGGACCCCGAACCGCGACGACCTCTGGCGGCGGGCCGGGTTCGGCTACGAGACGAACGACGGCGGCCCCGCCGTCCGCGTCGACAACTCCCGCGGTCGGCTCGTGTCCCCTACTGTCTGTTGGCGGCCCTGCCGCTGATCGCCCCGGCGGTAATTTGCGGCGGCGGAAACTCGATGGCCGGATACGTTCCATGGTTCGGGAAGAAGCGCGAACGCCGCCGCGCGCGGGAGCGGACATTCGTCGATCTGCTTCGCAGCGGCGCGGATGCGAACCAACTGAACGAGGGCGCCGATGCGGTGCGGCTCGCGCACGTCCGAGAGTTGAAGGCGAGGCGGGCGCAAGTTCCTCCCGCCGAGAAGAACGCCGCCGCGGTCGCGGACCTGGACAGGGACATCGAGTTCTGGATGGGGCTCACGGCCGCAGAGGTAATCGAAGGCTACGGCAGCGGCACCCTTCCCGCCCACCATGCAACGGTGCCCGGGCGTGCCGCCCCATAACCAGACATGGCAGCGCGGACCGTGCCGGCGTCGCGGCGGGTTCGGGTGGGTCGCCCGCTTAGATCGCGCGGCGGTGGGCGTCGGCGGGGCCGAGAATGAGTTCCGCGGTGCGGATGCTGCTCTGCAAGCCGGACAGTTCCAGCGGCTTGGGCAGGAAATCATCGGCGCCGGCGTAGAGGCCCTCGAAACGGGCGGAGCCGCCCTTGCCGGTCAGGAGGATGAAGTAGAGGTCGCGACCGTACTCGGCGCGCAGCGCGCGGCACAGTTCCGGGCCGGTCATCGCCGGCATTTCCCAATCGCTGATGACGAGCCGGATCGGGCCGTCGGCGCCCGCCGCGGACGACGCGCGGACGGCGTCGAGCGCCTCGACGCCGTCGGCCGCGACGGACACGTCGTGGCCGCTGCGCTCGAGCACCCGGCGGGTGATCTGCAGGAACATGGGGTCATCGTCGACAAGTAGAATTCGCATAGGTTTCGCCCGCCGCCGCGACTCAGTTGCGCTCGGCGGGCACCCTCTGCATCGGCGGGCGGCACGCGGAAAGATCGCAGGATTTTCCTGAGGGCGGGCACCGCGGCGCTTATCGGACCGGACGGTGCGACGAGATGGAACAGGAGACCCGATTTGGCGTGTAGGCCCCTTCCGTTGCTCGAAAGCCCGAGCACCACCTGCGATAGGGAAGACGATCGACTTTCTGCGTTCGAACGCCCCCACGGTGCTTGCACCGTGGGATCTAACCGAACGCGGGACACGATCTCCCCCGGTAGGTTCCGCTGCACCCTCGCGGTCGTACATCAACTCGTGCGGGCGCGTAAGCTACAGCGAACACTTCTTATCACCGGTGGTATTAAAGGGTATGAACGGACGCATCATGAACAATCGTCGCTGAACCGTCGTCAGTTCCTCGGCGCCGCCGCGGCCGCCGGGATCGGATATTGGGTCGCGCGCGCGCGCTGCGCAGTCGGCGGCGACGTCGGCGAACGAGAAGCTGAACGTCGCGGTCGTCGGCGTCGCCAACCGCGGCGGCGACAACGTCAAGGCGCTGGAGGGGATCGAGAGCTGCAACATCGTCGCGGCTCGTCGACGTCGACGCGAAGTTCCTCGACGCCGCGTCGAGCGCTTCCCCAGGGCCAAGACCTACTCCGACTTCCGCAAGATGCTCGAGCAGAAGGACGTCGACGCCGTCCTGTGCGCGACGCCCGACCACAACCACTTCCACGTCAGCATGATGTCGATCCAGTCGGGCCGGCACATCTACTGCGAGAAGCCGCTGACGCACCAGGTCTGGGAGTCGCGGGGCGGCGACCGAGGCCGCGGCGAAGCACAAGCGGGTGACGCAGCTCGGCACGCAGATCCACGCGACGGAGAACTACCGGCGGGTCGTCGAGGCGATCCGCGCGGCGCGATCGGGCGCGGTGAAGGAGGTGCATGTCTTCATGCCGGGCCGCTGGTCGGCCGAGGGCCGGCCCGCGGGGACGCAGCCGGTGCCGGCGCACCTCAACTACGACGTGTGGCTCGGCCCGGCCGAGCCGTGGCCCTACCACCCGACGTACCTCCCGGCGAACTGGCGGTCGTACTGGAACTTCGGCAACGGCACGCTCGGCGACATGGCGTGCCACCACATGGACCTGCCGTTCTGGGCACTGAACCTGAAGTACCCGACGAAGGTCACCCCGGTCGACGGCCCCGCGCCGCACAAGGACGGCGCCTGCGTGGCTGACCGTGCGGTGGGACTTCCCCGCCGGCGAGGCGGGCGGCGCGCGCGCGGGCCGGTGTCGCTCACGTGGCACGGCACGCAGGAGGACGAGCGGCCGGCCGAACTCGACGAGTGGGGCCTGCCGGCGAAGTGGCAGGCGGGGAACGTGTTCGTCGGCGAGAAGGGCAGATGTTCGCCGACTACGGCCGCTTCGGGCTGCTGCCCGACACGGACTACCGCAGCCTGCTGCCCGACTTGGCCTTCGAGGGCCGGCTGGCGGCCAACGCCCGGGCGTTCAAGCCGCCGAAGCCGAGCATCGCGCGCCGTCGGCCGGCCACCACCGCGAGTGGGTCGACGCCTGCCGCAAGGGCGACCCGGCGGCCACGCTCTGCAACTTCGGCTACTCCGGCCCGCTCACCGAGTCCGTGCTGCTCGGCTGCGTCGCCTACCGCGCGCAGACGCCGATCGAATGGGACGCGCAGAACCTGAAGGTGACCAACACCCGCGCGCGGCCGACCAGTACCTCCGCCGACCGTACCGCAAGGGATGGGAACTGACGGTGTGATGCGGAACGACGAGTCGTGATCGACATCAGAGCGGGGCGACCCGGTGAGGTCGCCCGCTTCTTTTTGTGTTGACCACGCCTTGCTCTTCGAGACGCACGGCGGTCGCATTCGCACGCCGATCACCGCACGACACACGGGCGACAAACTTCCTGGTTTGCCGACAGCACACGCGTGGTGAGCGCTCGCTGTTTCGCCGCGTGGTCGGATTGATTGCGCGTCCGGCAAGAGAAGATGGAGCACTGCGAAAGCTTCATTGCGCTGACGCCTCCCGCACGACCGCAAAACGAATGCGGCGGCCCCGCAAGGGGACCGCCCGCTGAAGGACAAGCAGTACGCTCGCGCAACCCGCGCGGGCAGATGCCCGTGGAACCCAAAGCGCGATACGCGCTGAGCGCGGTCGTCGCGTCTGGTTCACCGGCAGCGGCCCCGTCGGGCCTGCGGCGAAACGGGGTAAAGCCCGTGGGTCGGACGGGCGCTACACGAGGACGCCGTTGAACGCGCCGCCGCGGTTCGCGGACCGTCGCGCCGGAGGTGCCGGCGGTGGCGACGGTGCCCCGGTCGACGAAGTCGCCGGCGAGCCAGAGCGTCGCGGGGCGCGGGGCCGCGGGGGCCTCCTGCAGGACCTTCACCACCGCCTCGGCGAGGCGGGCGCAGTCGACGTAGTAGCCGCTGCAGGGGATGGCCTGATCGTCCTCGCCCTCGTCGTTGCCGCCGCTCGCGACGCCGGTCGCGCAGTCGGCCGCGACCGAGCCGACGGCGACGAGCGACACGCGGCCGGGCACGTCGATGCCGGCCCGGCCTTGCCGCGGGCGCGGGACGGCGGCCGACTCGGCGAGCCGCACACGAGGGCCGTCACGCCGCCGTGCTCGACGAGCGTCGCCGCGTCGTCGCCGGGCGCGGCGGCGTCGACGGTCGCCTCGGGCGAGAAGCTCGGACGCGACGCCGCAGCGACGCCGACAGCGGCGAGGGCCCCACCGGCTCGACCACGCCGAGCCGGCGGTGCCCGGCCAGCAGCAGGTCGCGGGGGGCGGGGGCCGCGCCGTGTGCCACGCCCACCCCCACGCCCGCCACGTCTTAGCGGCGGGGCGCGCGCCCGCCGGCGACGACCGGCAGGTTCCGCACGACCAGGTCGCGCAGGAACGACTCGGGCGTCGCCGTCGCCAGGTCGATCACCGCGCTGAACGCGTTCAGGAAGCTCGGCCGCATCTCCGACACCGCCGACGACGCGGCCACGTGCGCGTCCGGATTCTGGCGCCTCAGCAGTTCGACCAGCGCCGCATGCCCGCCGCGCGCGTCGCCGCCACCGCGGGCGTCGCCGCCGCGGGCCGCGTCGGCGTCATCGCACAGCAGCAGCCACCGGCCGGCCGTGCTGGGCGCCGGGGCGCTGCCCTTGACGAACGTCCCGCGGCCGATGCTCCGGTCGAGCACGCCCTCGGCCGCGAGGTCGGTCAGCGCCTTGCTCAGCGTCTTGGCGTTGACGTGGAACCGCTTCGCCAGCGCGCGCTCGCCCGGCAGCTTGCCGGCCAATTCGCCCGTGGCGATCGCCTGGCGGATCTTCTCGCGCAGGCGCTGGAACTTGTAGCTCATGCCCGTTTGCTTCGACTTGGTCGCGCCCGCCACGCGACGCCCGACGGCGGCGGCGAAGGAAGACGACGGCGACCGCAATGCTGCGGACGACGGCGACGACGGCGATGAGGACACGGACGACGGCATGACTTCCATGAGAAAACCCCCGCGCGGGGCATCCATCGCCCCGGCAAAATCATCGTGACCCGTCACCGCGCGGCCCGGCCGATCGGGCGCACGTCGGGGGGATCACCTTCCTGCGTTCACGCGAACGGACACAGCGTTCCAACCATTCTCGGAATGATCCGCCGGGTTGCAATGGCCAAGTTCGGGCGCAAACCCGGCGCGTCAAACGGAAGCTATCATTGGGGCAGATGTTGCAGTGGAGCGACGACCTGAAAATTTCCGGCACGGACCTTTTTCTCGACAGCCGCCGGCCCCGGCCCCGGTGTTTCGTCTCACACGCCCACAGCGACCACCTCGGGCTCCACGACGAGGCGATCGCCACGGCCGCGACGGCGGCGCTGGCGGAGTACCGCATCGGCATCCGCGGCGTCCGCGCGTTGCCGTACCGCACCGACCACCAGTACGACGCCGACACCACGCTCCGCCTCCTCCCCGCCGGCCACGTCTACGGCAGCGCGATGATCCGCGTGCGGCGCCCGGAGGGATCGCTGCTTTATACCGGCGACTTCAAGCTGCGCGAAAGTTTGACCGTCGAAGCGACGGAGACCGAGCCGGCCGACGTGCTGGTGATGGAGAGCACCTACGGGCTGCCGTTCTTCCGCTTCCCGCCGCGGCAACGCGTCGTCGAGGAACTGATCGACCGCGTTACCGCGGCGATGCGCGCCGGCCGCCAGCCAATCGTGATGGGCTACAGCCTCGGCAAGGCGCAGGAGATCACTCGCGTGCTGACCGACGCCGGGCTGCCCGTGACCGCGCACGGCGCGGTGCACGCGATGAACGCGGTCTACGCGCGCTTCGGCGTGCCGCTCGGCCCGACCCGCCGCTACGCGCCGGCCGACTTCCACGGCCGCGCCGCGCTGCCGCTGGAGGAGCGCGGCGTGCTCGTCGCCCCGCCGAACGTCGCGCGCGGCGGGTTCGTCACGCGCTTCGACGACCCGTGCCGCATCGTGATGACCGGCTGGGCGCTGCTGAAGAACGCGCACTACCGCTACGGCGCAGACCACGCGCTGCCGATGAGCGACCACGCCGACTTCGACGAGCTGCTCGAACTCGTCGACCGCGTGCGGCCGAAGAAGATCTTCACCCACCACGGCTACCGCGAGTTCGTCGACACGCTTCTCGCGCGCGGCCACGACGCCGCCCTGGCCCGGCCCGACGCGCAAATGCAACTATTCTGACTGGCCCCGCAGCGCGCGTCGTCGAAGATCGTCGTCGAAAACCTGTCGCGTGCCACCCGACCGGTCGCGGGGCGCGGCCGCGGGATCGATGCCGGTCTGGGAACGCGCGGCAATTTTCTGATGCGCATGTCGCGCGTTCGCCGGGGGTTGCCGCGCGTGCGGCGCGGGCGGCCGTCCGTTAGGTACAAATCCGATTGCAAGGTCGGACCCAAACGCTAAGGTGTTCGGCGAACCGGGCCACGGATGGGCCGGTGCGTTTCTCCCCCCACCTGATCGGGCAAATGGCGGGTCGAAAAGGATTCACGCTGGTCGAGCTGCTGGTCTGCCTCGCGCTGTGCGCGGTGCTGCTGGCGGTGCTCGTTCCGCTCGTGTCGCGGGTGCGGCAGGTGGCGATGAACACCGTCTGCACCAGCCGCCTGCGCGCCCTCGTCGTGGCCTCCACTTCGTACCGGATGGACCACGAGGACGACCCGGCGCTCGGCCAGCGCCCGACCGCACGCCGCGACGGCGCCGACCCCGCCGGCGAGTTGATCGACACGACGATGATCGATCCGCCGAGCCTCGCCGACGTCGCGCTGCCGCAGAACGTCGACGCGTCGCTCCTGAACGCGATGTGCCGGTACCTGCAGGTGCCGGCGGCTGGACGCGACGCTCGCGGCCTCGTCGCTGCCGCCGATGTTGCAGTGCCCGATGGTCGAGGACGCCGAGCCCGCGCGCGACGACCTGCTATCGCTGAACTCCACGACGCCGAGCTTCTACACCGGCTACGCCTACTTCGGCGGCGTCGACGCCGCCGCGGCCGCCTCGTCGACCACCGGCCGCATCCTGTCGACACTGGGCCTGCGGGTGGAAGTGCTGCGGCCCGGCCGCGCCGCGAGCCGCCGCAACCCCGCCGCCGGCGTGCTCTGGGCCGACGACGTGCACTGGACGGCGAGCGGCGGCGCGCGTGGTCGTACGCGCACGCGCTGGCGCGGTCGGCCCAGGTCCCACGTCGCTCACGCTCGACAGCGCAAGGGCCTCGCCGGCCAACACCGCGCGTACTCCGACGGCCGCGTCGAGTGGGTGCCGGCCGCGGAGGTGGGGCTGGACGACCAGCCCGACCAGCGGACCAGCAACGCGTCGCTCCGCATCGAGCCGCTGTACTACTACTGGTTTTGACGGGACGGTACTGGTTTTGACGGGCCGGCGGCGGGTAACGCGGGACAGGGAAAAACGGCCGGGCGGCACGGGACGGGGCAGGACGTGACGCGCGCCGGTCCGGGCGCGGGAAGTTCCGGGGCTGATCGGGTAGGGAATCGGGTGGCCGCCACGGGGCCCATGACGCGGGGGAGGTGGCGGCAGTCACCATGGGTTGCGTCGCTCGACGATGACGCGCGCCGTGGGGTTCGCCTTGGGCGGCGACCCCGCGGGCGTGCGGGCGGTGCCCCTGCCGTGGGAGGCAGGGCAACACGCGGGACGCGGGCATGCTCAGGTCACTTCATCCACTGCACGGACAATCCACCGGAAATGGCGACGCCGCGGGCGCGCGGACGACGCGGCTCGGGCAGGCGATCTCCGACGCGCTGGGCGCGGCCGGACGCGCAGCGGCGAACCGCGAGCGGCGGCGGCGGGGCGCGCGCGCGGCTCCGCGCCACGTTTGGGGGCACTCGGGGTGCCCCAAGGGCTGGACGCTGCGATACGGCCTGGCCGTCGCGTCGGTGCTCGTGGCGATCCTGCTGACGCTGTCGTTCTATCACATGATCCTCAGCCGCAACACGTACGCGGCTGTTCTACGCGGCGGTGATGATCAGCGCGTGGTACGGCGGGCTGGGGCCAGGCCTGGTGGCGACCGCGCTGGCGGTCTGGGCGATCGACACGTTCTTCTCGCCGTCGCTCATCCGCCAGTTCAGCCAGGTGTCGGACTTCGTGCAGGTCGGGCTCTTCGGGTCGGTCGCGGCTGCTGATCAGTTGGCTCAACGGCAACCGCAAGGGCGCGGCTCGCCGAGCCGCGACGACCTGCTCGCCCGCGAGCAGGCGGCCCGCGGCGAGTCGGACGTCGCCCGCCGAGGCCGAGGTCGCCCGCGCCGCCGCCGAGCCGCGCCCGCAGCACGTTCCTGGCCGAGGCGGGCAAGGTGCTCGCCTCGTCGTTCGACTACGGCGCCACGCTCGATGCCGTCGCCCGGCTGGCGGTGCCCGACTTCGCGTGCGCTGCCTGATCGACCTGATCGAGCCCGGCGACGACGACGCCGCCAAGCCGCGCGACGCCGCCGATGCAGACGCCACCGCCGCCGCCACCGGGGGCGGAAAGGTCGATGGCCGCCCGCTGCGCCGCGCGCGGCGCGGCCACGCGCCGCCCGGCCCGACCTCGCCGCCGCCCTGGCCGACGCCGTGCCCGGCGCCGGCGCGTCGGGCCGGCCCGCGTCGTGCGCGCCGGCGAGGCCGAGGTCCTGCGACTCAGCCCGCCGCCGTCCCTGCCTTCCGGGATCAACGGTGCGCCGCCGGCCGACGCCTACCGCGGCCTGCTGCTCGGGCAGGACGTGCGGTGGGCCGTGAGCGTACCGCTGTCGGTGCACGGCCGGCTGATGGGCGTGCTGACGTTCCTCTCGACCGCGGCCGATCGCGATTACGGGCGACGACGTGGAACTGGCCGAGGCGGCTGGCCCGCCGCGTCGCGATGTCGATCGTCGGCGCGCCTCTACGCCGAGGCGCAGGAGGCGAGCCGGCTGAAGGACGAGTTCCTCGCGGTCGTCAGCCACGAGCTGCACGCCGCTGAACGCGATCCTGGGGTGGGCCTACCTGATGAAGGACGGGCTGCTCGACGCCGAGTCGTTCGCCCACGCGATGGAGGCCGTCGAGCCGCAACGCGCGGGCGCGGCGCGCGGATCATCGACGACGTGCTGGACGTGTCGCGGATCATCCGCGGGCACCTGAAGATCACGCCGCGGGCGACGACGCTCGCGCCGCTGATCGACGCCGCGCTCGACGCCGTCCGCCCCGCCGCCGAGGCCAAGGGCGTGCGGCTGGAGTTCACCGGCGTCAGCAACGCGATCGCGGTCGGCGCCGACGCCGGCGCCCGGGCGCGGGCTGCACATCGTCGGCGACCCCGACCGCCTGCAGCAGGTCGTGTGGAACCTGTTGACCAACGCGGTGAAGTTCACGCCCGAGGGCGGCCGCGTCGCCATCCGCGCGTACCGCGCCCGGCCGCACGGTGGCGATCGAGGTGAGCGACAGCGGCCGCGGGATCAACGCCGAGTTCCTGCCGCACGTGTTCGAGCCGCTTCCGCCAGGCGGACGCGTCGAGCACGCGGGCGCACGGCGGGCTGGGGCTCGGGCTGGCGATCGTGAAGCACCTCGACGAACTGCACGGCGGCACCGTCCGCGCCGACAGCGCCGGCGAGGGCCGCGGCGCTACGTTCACCGTCACCCTCCCCGCCGCCGCCGCCGCCGTCGCCACGCCGAGCGCCCCGGCCGAACCGCGGCGCGGCGCCGACGACGGGGACGGCGGCGGCCCGGGCAACGCCGCGGGCGACGCCCGGCCGGACCCGCGGGCGCAGCTCGACGGCGTGCAGGTGCTCGTCGTCGACGACGAGCCGGACGCGCGCGAGGTGCTCGGCAGCCTGCTCCGCCGGTGCGGCGCCGACGTGACGGTCGCCGCCAGCGCCGCCGAGGCGATGCGGTCGATCCGCACCGGGTGGCCCGACGTGCTGCTGAGCGACATCGGCATGCCCGGCGAGGACGGCTACTCGCTCATCCGCCAGGTCCGCGCGATGGAGTCCGAGCGCCGCGGCCTCCCCGGCGGCGCGGGCGCCGACGCGCTGAACGTCGACCTCCCGCTCCCCGCCGTCGCCCTGACCGCCTTCGCCGCCCGCGACGACCGCCGCCGGGCGCTCAACGAGGGCTTCCAGATGCACGTGCCAAAGCCGGTCGAGCCGGCCGAACTGGCGAAGGTGGTGGCGAGCCTCGCGGGGCGCGGGTGAGGTCGCGGGATCGACGAACGGGAGAAATCGGTTAGTCCCGCGCTCCGTTTCGCTCGCATAGCGCTCGCATCCCAGTTCAACGACATGGTCGGCTGTCGACGATGCGCCGGTGCGCCCGTTGCTCAAGCCTCGCATATCTCTCGCCGCGTCGTCCGTGCGACACCGCCGATCGGAGCATCTGATCTCGCGCCCGGCGGGCACGAACGATGGTCACGTCGGCGACTGCAAGTGTCGCGCCTGGCGCGTCGGCAAACTCGTCGCGACGACCCGGCGGCGCTGCTCGCGAAAGGCCGACTCCGGCAGGTGCGGTCGGAGGAACTCCGGCCCGTCGCGGCGGCCGTTCTCGCGGACGTCGTCCCACAGCGCGGGGGCGACGTCGCGTGGGTCGAGCTTTCGCTCTTTCGTAAGATGCTCGAACAACAATTCGGCGAGGCGCCCCAGCGCGATCGCGTGGCTCCGGCCCTCGCGGGCGTGGAGCCAGTCGCTCAGCGCGAGCAGCGCCGCGAACGGCGAGCCGTCGCCCCACAGGCGCGGCAGCGTGCGCGGGAAGTTGCCGCTGTTGGCGACGAGGTCCCAGTACCGGCTGAAGCGGCGGAGGCGCTGCATCGTGGCGAAGTCGACGTGGCCCGTTCGCAGCACCTCGTACGGCGGGTGCGGGCTGTAGACCATCCCCCACTCGGCGTCGTGCCGCACGATCGGCGTGCCGCGCAGCCGCTTGAGCATCCCCACCTGGATCTCGTGCGGCCGCAGCGCCACGAGCCGGTCGAAGCCGGCGGCGAAGCGATCGACGTCTTCCCCCGGCAGGCCGACGATCAGGTCCGCGTGCACGTGGACGCCGGTCTGGTCGCGGAGGAAGCGGAGGTTGTCCTCGAGCTTCGCGTAGTCCTGCCGCCGGCTGATGCGCCGCGACACGTCCGGGTCGAACGTCTGGATCCCCACCTCGAACTGCAGCGCGCCCGGCGGGAACCGGCGGATCGGCTCGCGCAGCGCCTCGGGCAGGCGGTCGGGGATCATCTCGAAGTGCAGGAACAGGCCCGGCCGGTAACGCGCGTGGAAGAATTCCAGGATCGAGCGGCTGATGTTCAGGTTGAGGTTGAACGTGCGGTCGACGAACTTGAACCGCTCGACGCCGCGGTCGAGCAACGTCCCCATCTCGCCGAGGAACGCGTCGAGCGGCACGTTCCGCACCGGCACGTCGAGCGACGACAGGCAGAACTCGCACTTGAACGGACACCCGCGCGACGCCTCCACGTAGATGACCCGCCGGGCGACGTCCTCGTCGGTGTAGAGGGAGTAGGGGAGAGCGACGGAGCGACGATGCGACGGAGCGACGGAGGGGAGGGAGATTGGCGCCTCTTCCCCGCCCGGGGTTCCGTCGCCGCAGCGCCGCCCCGCCGTCTCCCCCTTCGTCGCTTCGTCCCTTCGTCGCTCCGTCGCTTCCTCCCCCTCCGTCGCGTCCTCCCCAAACTCCGGCAGGTCCGCCGCGATCACCTTCATCAGCGGGCGGGAGCCGGACAGGAGCTTGCCGCACAACTCGGCGAACGCGAGGTCGGCCTCGCCGGTGATGACGTAGTCGGCGAGGCGGGCGATCTCCTGCCGGTCGGTCTCGTGGCTCACCTCCGGGCCGCCGACGACGACGATCACGTCCGGCCGCACGCGTTTCAGGTCGGCCACGAGGCGGAGCGATTGCTCGGCGTTCCAGATGTAGACGCCGACGCCGACGATCCGCGGCTCGCGCGCCAGGATCGCCTCCAGCGCGTCGGTCGACCGCACGGCGATGTCGAACTCGAGGATCGCCGCCCGCTCGCGCAACGGGCCGAGGTTCGCCATCAGGTAGCGCAGGCCGAACGCGGCGTGGGCGTACTTGGCGTTGAGGGTGGTGAGGACGATGTCCGGCACGACGTCACCAGTCTACGTGGGCGCCGGCGAAGCGGACAGACGCGCGGCAACGTTTGCGCGCGGCCCGCAGGGCCGCGGGTCGCCGAGCTGCTCCCGCCGAGTCACGCGTCGCGCCCCCGAGCGGAACCGTCCACTCAGGCGGCCTCGTAGTGCGAGAAGCGGTAGGCCACGTTCCGACGCGGCCGGGCCGGGTCGAACAGGATCACGAGCGGGTCGCCCACCTCGAGCGTGGTGCCGCGCGCGGCAGGCGGGTCTCTCCCGCGACCGGCGGGCCGGGCTTGGCGTGGAACTCGTACCGCGCGACGGCCCGGCGGCGCCGGCCGCGCGGCGGGCGGACGAGCGTGATCTTCCCGACCGCCGCCGTCCCGTCGGCCACGAGGTTCCGCTCGATCACCACGACGGTTCGGATCCCCCGCAGCAGCAGGTACGCGACGACCGCCGCGCCCGAGAGCGACAGGACGAGCAGCGCCAGCTCCCACCACGCGACCTCGCGCGGCTCGTTCCCCGCCAGCCGCATGACCTGCGCCGGCCCGAGCCGCCAGATCTTCACCTCGACCGGGCCGCCCTCCCGCAATCGGCCGAACAGCGCCTGCGGGACCGTCTCGAAGACGGTCGTGCGCGCTTCCGGCGGGCCGAAGGTGTAACGCACGACGTGACGCCGGGTCCGCGCCTTGCCGGTCTTGGCGCGCTCGATCTCCAGCGCCGCCACCGTGCCGGCGGCCGTCTCGAAGGTGCCGTTGCGCGCGACGTGGGCCGCCTGCCGCCGCTCGTCAATGCCGGCCTTGACCTGCGGGAAGATCAGCAGCAGCCAGGCGAGCCCGATGAGAAGGAACAGCGCGGGCGGCAGGACGCGCCGGCGCAGCAGCGTCCAACGTCCCCCCTTCGGCCGCACCTTCCGCGGCGCCTTGAACGGGAGCGACGGCTCCAGCCGCCGCACGTCTTTCTCCACCGGGAAACTCATCCGCCAGCACCTCCGCGCACGCCACCGGCGAAGTGTAGGCGGAACCGAGGGTCCGCACGACACGCGACTCTCGGTGCTGCGGGACGGCACCCACGTTTGTGACGGTCGATCGAGCGCGTCAACTTGAGGTGTAGCGCTCGACGCGAAAGACCGCCATGCCGAGGAGCGACAGCGACGACCCATCTCGGGCTGGTGAACGGCGCGTGTTCCCGTCCCGAGATGGGTCGGGTCGTTACCGCTCCCCTCGGGATGACACGCTACACGCGGAGTAGACGTGTTCCCGAAGACGACGCGGGAATGTCATCCGTCGCACGTGCGCCATCAGGCGTGCAAGATCCCGCGCTCGTTCTTCCGCTGAACGTCGTAGCCGGGGAAGACGGCGGCGAGGTCGCCGGCGCCGAGGTGTTTGCGGGCGACCTCGGCGAGGACGCCGCGGTAATCGGTGGTGACGGCGAGGTCGCGGCCGTCGAACAGTTGTTCGGGGGCGAGGCCGGGCCAGTCGCCGAGGACGCGGCCGCCGTGCACCGCGCCGCCGAGGGCGAGGAAGCAGGCGCCGTGGCCGTGGTCGGTGCCGCGGTTGCCGTTCTGGCGGACGCTGCGGCCGAACTCGGTCATCGTCAGCACGACCACGTCCGCCATGCGGTCCCCGAGGTCGCGGTACAGCGCGGCCAGCGCCTTGCCGAAGTCGCTCAGCCGCCCGGCGAGTTGGCCGCTGGCGCCGCCCTGGTTCGCGTGCGTGTCCCAGTTCGGCGACTCGGCGAACGCGACCTGCACGCCGACGTCCGCCTTGACGAGCTGCGCGATCCCCATGAGCGACCGGCCGAACGCGTCGGCCGGGTAGTCGGCGCCGGCGGCGGGCCGGTAGCGGGCGGGGTCGACGTTTTTCAGCAGGCGCATCGCGTCGAACGACTCCTTGCCCGCGCCGCGCAGCGCGTCGTCGACGGTCCCTTCGTACAGCCCCTCGAACCCGCCGCCCGCGTCTGCGCCGCCGCCCGCGGACGCCGCCGCGCCGGCGACGCCGAACGTCTTGAGGTCGGGGATCACGAGCACGTCGTGGTCGCCGTGCAGGCTGCGCGGGAGCGACCCGGTGAGCGACACCGCCCGGAGCGGCGTGCGCGCCCCCCGCGCCGGCGCGGCGCCGAGCGCGCGGTTGATCCACCCCGTCGGCACCCACTTGTCGTCGCGGACGCCCGCCTCCAAAAGGTCCAGCGCGTCGAAGTGCGACCGCGTGGGGTTCGGCGAGCCGCACGCGTGGACGACCGCGAGCCGGCCGTCGCGGTAGATCTCGGCGAGCGGCGCCAGCGTGCGGTGGAGGCCGAAGAACCCGTCGAGGTCGATCGCGGCGTCGGCGTCGCCTTGGCGCGGGGGCGCGATCGCGATCTCCTTGCGGAGCTTGTAGTAGTGCGGGTCGCCGAACGGCGCGACGGCCGAGAGGCCGTCGGCGGCGCCGCGCTGGAAGACGCAGATCAGCACCTTCCCCTTGCGCCCGGGCGGCCCGGCCGCCAGGGCGGCGCGTTGGAGCAGCGGCGGGTTGGTGCCGCCGATCCCGCCGACGCACGCCAGCGCGAGGACGCCGTTCTTCAACACGAATCGTCGGGAGATGCCGGTCATGATCGTCGCTCCACCGCCGGAGGGCCTGCGGGGTTTCTCGTACCGAAGCGTCTCATCGCGCCCGCGTCACCGCCGCTGGAACTCGGGCGAGCCGAGCGCGAGCCCGAGCAGGCGGGCGTGCTTCTCGCCGGCCGGCGCGTCGGCCGCCTTCTTCAGCAGCGCGGCGCGCGTGGCGTCGGCGAGCGGCACGTGCAGCATCCGTTGCGACAGGTGCTCGAGCATCGCCTCGTCCGTTGTCGGGCCGGCGGCGGGCGCGGCGGGCGCGGCCACGTCGATGACCGAGCCGCCGGTCAGGGCGATCGCGAAGTTCAGCCGGGCGATCAGCGCGCCGGAGCTGACCCACTTGCGCGAGTTTTCCGAGTAGCCGGTGGGCGGCTGGCAGGCGAACAACGGCTGGCCCATCTCGAACACGTGCCAGTTGAGCGTCTTGAGCCGCGACGCCGACAGGCGCTCCGCCCCGAAGCCGATCGTCGCCGAGCCCTCCAGCACGTGGCGGATCTGCGGGGTGACGAACCCCTGCGGCCGCGGCCGCAGCGTGCCGCCGGTGACGCGGACGGCCGAAGCCGCGAACTCCAGCGGCGACTTGAGCTTCGCCCGGCGGGCGGCGGGGGCGTGGAACTCGTCGCTCGTGACGATCGTGCGGACGACGGCGCGGAGGTCGCCGTCGGTGGCGCGAAACGTCGCGGCGGCGCGGTCGACGAGCGCGGCGGGCGGGTCGTCGGCGACGAACCGCCGGCAGAGCTTCGCGGCGACGAACCGCGCGGTCGACGGGTGGCGGGCGAGCAGGTCCAGCACCCGCATGCCGTCCCGCACGCCGCCGCCGGGGGCGATCGCCTGGCCGAGCACGCGCTTGGCGCCGTCGTCGTGGCGGCGGGCCTCGAACGCGAAGGTGCCCAGGAGCGGGTTGACGCCCCAGCCGGTGAAGCAGCGCGCCACCTCCTCGACGTCCCGCTGCGTGTAGCCGCCGTCGACGCCGAGCGCGGCGAGCTCGAGCAGCTCGCGGGCGTAGTTCTCGTTCAGCCCGCCCTCCGTGCGCGGCTTCGTCGCCGCCGCCATGCCGGAGCCCTCGTCGACGCCGAACATGCCCTTGACGGCCGCGGCCCGGACCCGCTGCTCGAGCGGCGAGAGCTCGTGCGGCCTGGAGTTCTCGACGTTGTCGAGGTACGTGAGCATTGCCGGGCTGGCCGCCACCGCCCCGAGGAGGCGGCGGAACTTGCCGAGCACGTGCGGGCGGATCGTCTCGCGGTCGTACGCGACGACGTGGACGCGGCAGGCGTCCTTGCGCACGTCGACGTTGAAGTGGTTGAACCAGAAGTCGACCAGCACCTCCTGCAACTGCCGCTCCGACTCGACCGCGCGCGTCAGCTTCGCGGTCTGCAGTTCGGCGACCGCGCGCACCGACACGTTGGCGCCGACCTCCTTCATGATCTCGCCGAACCCCGGCTTTGCCGCGGCGGCGGGCGCGGGGGCGGCGCCGGTGCCCTTGTCCCCCTCCGTCACGTCGACGCCGGTGCGGAGCTTGAGGTCCTCGCCGTTGCCCGCGGCGCGCTGCATCTCGATGAACCGCTTGACCTCCCGCAGGTACGCCTTGGTCAACTCGTGCGGCGGCATCCGCAGCGTCGGGAACGTCTCGGCGAGCCGCGCCTCCAGCGCCGCGTCGTTGATAGCGGCGGGGTCGAGCTGCCGCTCGATGTAGGCAGTCAGGCCGATCTCTTCGACACGATCCACGTCGCCCGGCCGCGGGCCGAAGCCGAGGCGGTTGAGCGCGTGGACGATCTTCTCCCGCTCGTCCGACGCAGCGACGTCACCCTCCGCGGGCGGCGGCGGCGCGGCGACGGCGACGGCGGCCAAAGTATTGAGCAAGAGGAACACGACGGCGGCGAGACGGGTGCAACGGGCGAGGTTTGACGTCATGACCGTGCCCTCCGAACCGGGAGTGTCGACGCGCGACCGACAAGGCGACATCGCTGACCCCGTCGCGCCACACCGCGTCCCCTCCGCATGCCGCGGCGGGGGGCCCCCCCCCCGGGCGCCCCGGCCCCCCCCCCCGCCCCCCCCCCCCGCGGGGGGGGGCCCCCCCCCGCGCCCCCACCCCCACCCCCACACACCCCCCCCGGGTGGGGGCGCCCCCCCCGCGCACACGCACGGGGGGTTCGACGGGGGGCCGTTGCCTTGGGGACGGCCTGGGCCTTGGTTGTGCGAACCGGACCCGGGCCCCGTTCGGCGAGCCGTGGGACAACCCTTGCCGAGGCGAACGCCTCGGCCTT
>JAUJNJ010000325.1 GCA_030448225.1 Phycisphaerae bacterium | reverse complement strand
CTCGTTTTGGGGCCGGAAAGGGGTCAGGTTCACTTCCGGAGTTTGCCACGCGGCGACGGCGATTGGTGGAGGAAGACGGGACATTACTGATCAGGCACGACGGGTCGGCGGCGGTGCCGAAGGCGAAGCATCGGGCCTTCTCTTCTGATCTGCGAAGTCCGCGAAATCTGCGGATCCTCTCTCTTGTCGCCCGAGGCAACCCTTCATGCCGTCGGACGCGGCGGCGGCTGCGGGGCGCGGTCCTGGACGCCGGCGAAGCGGACGGTGCGGGTGTCGAGCTCGTTGCCGGTCGGAACGGTCAGCGGGCCGTAGAGGTCGGGCCGGCGGGCGCGGAGCCAGCGGCGGCCGGTGCTGGTGGGGATCAGGGTGAGGTCGAGGTCGGCGACGACCATCGCATCGTCGGCGGCGTCGGTTTCGGCGACGGTGCGGCCGTACGGGTCGAGGATCATCGCGTTGCCGGTGCGGACCTCGTCGTCGTCGACGCCGACGCCGTTGGCGAACAGCACGAACACGCCGTTGTCGGGGGCGCGGGACGGGAGCCAGCGCATGATCCAGCCCCGGCCGCTGGGGCCGGTGAGGGCGCAGCGGATCGCGTCGGGGTGGGCGGCGCGGGCGTCCCACAGCGCGTGGTCGATCGGCTTCATGCCGTGGGGGCTGGCCGAGTTGCATCCGCCGGTCTGGTGGGGGGCGAGCAGCACCTGCGCGCCGGCCAGCGCGGTGATCCGGACGTTCTCGATGATGTTGTTGTCGTAGCAGATCAGCACGCCGACGCGGACGCCCTCCGGCGTGTCGAAGACGGTGTACTCGCTGCCGGCGGCGATGTGCTCGTGCTCGAACGCCTGAATCTTACGGTGGCGGCGGACTTGGCCGTCGGGCATGGCGACGACGTAGGTGTTGTACAGCCGGTCCCCATCGCGCTCGACGAGGCCGGCGCCGACGGTCATGCCGTGCCCGCGGGCCAGGTCCATGAGCCGGCGCGTGGAGGGGCCGTCCGGGACGGGCTCGGCGAGGTCGAGCAGTTGCCGGTGGGTGAGGTTGCGGAGGACCCAGTAGCCGGTGAGACAGCACTCCGGGAAGGCCAGCAGGCGCACACCGCCGGCGGCCGCCTCGCGTGCGAATCGCTCGACCTTGGCGAAGTTCGCCGCCTTGTCGCCGGGCGCGTGCTCGAACTGGACGACGGCCGCGCGGAGGGTTTGCATGCGGAGCAGGTTACCCCGGACGTCGCATCGCGGCACGATCCAGGCGGACGTACCCGGACCGCGCTCCAGTCGTGAAAACACATCGCGGCGTTCAACCCGCACGGCGGGCGTGGCGGAGCTTGGCGGAGCGGGAGCGGGGGTTGGCGCGCTGCTCGGCTTCGGTGGCGAGGACGGGGTCGGGGCTGATCGTGCTGTAGACGCCGGCGCGCAGGCCGTCGCGGAAGGCGGCCTTGACGCGGCGGTCCTCGCCGCTGTGGAAGCTGATGACCGCGGCCACGCCGCCGGGTGCGAGGTGGGCGGGCAGGACGGCGAGCAGGCGGTCGAGGTTGGCCGTCTCGCGGTTGACCAGCATCCGCAACGCCTGGAAGGTGCGGGCGGCGGGGTGGAGCTTCGCCCCGGCGGCGCGGGCGAGGGTGAAGTCCCGCGCTTCGCACACGATCGCCGCCAGCTCGTCCGTCGTCCGGATCGGGCTTGACGCGCGGCATTCGACGATCAACTCGGCGATGCGGTCCGCGTCGTCCTCGTCGCCGAGTTCGCGAAACGCCTCGGCCAGCTCGCGCGCCGGCAGCCGGTTGACGAGCTCCGACGCCGGCCGGCCGCGCGTCGGGTCCATCCGCATGTCGAGCGGCCCCGGGCGGCGGTAGGAGAACCCGCGGGCCGGGTCGTCGATCTGCGGGCTGGCCACGCCGAGGTCGGCCACGAGGCCGTCGACGCGCTCGACGCCCGCTTGGGCGAGCACGGCGGGGAGGGCGGCGAAGTTGTTGTGGAACAGCTCGAACCGCCCGCCGCCGGAAACAGGCACCGCTTCCAGCGCCGCGCGGGCGAGCGCGAGGTTGGCCGGGTCGAAATCGATGCCGACGAGCACCCCGCCCGGCTGCACCCGCCGCAACAGCGCCG
>JAUJNJ010000324.1 GCA_030448225.1 Phycisphaerae bacterium | reverse complement strand
TATACTTTGCTGGCTCCGCCCGCCCGCTTCGTTTCCTTTCGGCAAAGAAAGAATCGCGTCCATGACCTCGCCCGCCGACACGCGGCAGCAACACGCCGTCACGCACAACGCCCGCACGTTCCTCATAAACGGCGAGCCGGAAATCTTCCTGTCCGCCGCCATCCACTACTTCCGCGTGCCGCAGGAACTTTGGGCCGACCGGATCGCCAAGGCGAAGCGCGGCGGCATGAACACCATCGAGACCTACGTCGCCTGGAACTGGCACGAGGAGCGGCAGGGCGTTTTCGACTTTTCCGGCGACCGCGACCTCGACGCTTTTTTCGCCGAATGCGCCCGGCAAGGAATGTACGTCATCGCGCGGCCCGGCCCGTACATCTGCGCCGAGTGGGACTACGGCGGCTTTCCGGCCTGGCTGCAAACCCTGCCCGGCGTGGCCTTCCGCACGATGAACCGACCATACTTAGATGCCGTGGCCCGCTGGTTCGACGTGCTCGTGCCCATCATCGCCCGGCACCAGTGGACCTCAGACACTTCGTCCCGAAGTGCCCGGGGGGGCGGCGTCGTTCTCGTTCAGGTCGAGAACGAGTACGAGAATCTCGCCTGGACGCGCGGCAAGGACATGGTCGTGGACGACGAATACCAGCGCTGGGTCCGCGACGCCCTGCTCACGCGCGGTATTGACGTGCCGCTCATGACCTGCGCCGGCCACTGTTCGGGCACGATCGAGTGCGTGAACTCGCACAACCCCGCCGACGATATGCCCGCCTTCCGCGAGCGCTTCCCGGACAAGCCGCTCTTTTCCACCGAGTTCTGGACGGCCTGGTACGACGCCTGGGGCCAGCCGCACCACACGCGCCCGGCCGAGGAGATCGCCTACGCGAGCCTGCGCTGCTTCGCCGAAGGGGCGTGCGGCTACAACTACTACGTTTTCCACGGCGGCACGAACTTCGGCTACACGCCGATGTACCTGCAAACCACCAGTTACGATTACGACGCCCAGATCAGCGAAACGGGCCGCCTGACCGACAAATGGCGCGCGAGCCGCCGCGTCGCGCTTTTCGCCCAAACCTTCAAGGAGATTTTGCTGACCGGCGAACACCGGCGCGACCTGCCCACCTTCGGCGACGAGCGCCTGCGCGTTCACGAAACCCGAACGGCCCAGCGCGGCGGCATCTTGTGGCTTGACAACCCGGACAAGGAGGCGACGATCACCGGAGCCGTGCCGCCCTACGTTTCCGAAGTCACGCTCGGCCCGCGTACGCTCCGGCCCTGGGTCCACGACGTTCCCATCGGGCCGTCGGGCAAGTACCTCCATGCCTACGCCGGGCTGGTTAAATCCGATGCCTTCGTTCTCGCCGCCCACGTTCTGCCCGATCCGTTCGAGGGCGCGCGCGTGTACGTGTACGGCGAGCCGGGCACGAGCGCCGAGGTCGTCCTGTTTTTCGGCGGCGAGCGTGGCCAGTCCGTGATCGTGACCTTCGACGCCGACGCAGCGCCCCGACTCTACACCGTTGGGCCGTCGCAGATCGTCGCCCTGCCGACCGAACTCGCGGGCCGGACCTGGATTTACCCGGACGACGAAAACGCGCCGGTCGTCTTTGGTCCGGACGACGTGCGTGAACAAAGCGCGATTGACTTCGTGGGCGAGTTCACGCCCGGCCGGTCGCACACCGTTTACAGCCTGCTCCCGAACGGCGAACTTTCCGAAACTACCTTCGACGCGCCCGTTCTGCCCGTTCCGCCTATGCTCGGTCCGTGGCAAACCATCACCGAACCCGACTTCGCCGCCCCCGACTTCGATGACTCGGGCTGGCTCGAACTCGACGAACCAACCAGCATGATTGCGCTCGGCAACGGCTCCAATCCCTACGGCTGGTACCGCGCCACGGTGGGGATGGACGCAGCCACGACGGCCAAACTCCACTTCGCCGCCTGCTACGACCGCCATACCCTGTTCGTCAACGGCCGGCGCGTCGGTTCCTCGCCCGTCCCGCCCGAAGACCGGCGCGGCGACTGGACGGCCACCTGTGACATCACGCTGACCGAAGGCCCGAACACCCTGTGCGTGCTCGCCGACCGCCTCGGCCTCATCACACGCGACTGGC
>JAUJNJ010000078.1 GCA_030448225.1 Phycisphaerae bacterium | reverse complement strand
GTCGGCCCCCGCCTTCGGAGCCATAGCGGCCAGCCGCGCGCGGCCGCGCCCGAGCGCGGCCGAGATCGTTCGCATTCCGCTCATGAGATTCATTGGATCTGCCCCCGGCCCGTGCCGGCGTCGAGGACCACGGTCTGTTCGGTGTCGCCGGCGCGGAGGACGACCGTGCCGGCGCTGTCGGGGCCGCCGAAGACGTCGAACACGACCTCGGCGTCGCCCCCGAAGTCGGCCGACACGACCGTCACGCGGTACGGGTCGGCCGCGAGATCGACGGCGTAGGCGCCGCTCGCCTTGTGCAGCGGCTTCACGCCCGGCAGTTCGTAGGCGTCGCCGGCGAACGCGACCCGCTGGCTCGCGTTGGACGACGCCGCCTGGCTCCGCGCGACCTCGAGGTCCGCCACCAGCCGCCGCGCCGCCGACCCCACGCGGTACCGCGCCAGGCTCGCCGCGTACCGCGGCGTCGCGATCGCGGCGATCGTGCCGATCACGCACAGCACCGTCACCAGCTCCGCGATCGTGAACGCGGGCCGCCGCGCCGCGCGGCGCGCCATCCCGCCGGCGGTGCGGCCGGCAGGGGCGGGCGGAAGATGCGCGGAGTCGAGTAGAAGCATCACGCGGGGCAACGGCCTGCGATCGTGAACGGGCACGAGCGGGCGCAGAGTCCCGCGCTCAATCCATCGACCCGAACCGACCGCGACTTAAGGGGCGGCCACACGGAACGTGCAATAGATTGCGATCAGATGGCGGCGAGCGGCACGTTTCGCGGCCGTGGAGCGCGCAGCCGTGGGACGGGCGTAACGGCGGCGACGGTGCTGACGGCTTGCCGGATGAACTTGTAACGCGGAGCGAAGAATCAGCCTGGCTCTCGCACGATCCGCAGGAAATCTTTGGCGGCACCCTTCGGGGCCTGGCGCTGGAGTCGCTGCGTGACGTCGAAGTGCAATTCGTCGCCGCCGCCGCGGCCACGGATCGAAGAGCCGTCTCAACCCGGACCAGCCCGCCGGAACCGCCTATTCGGCATAGCGGTAGTTGAACCGCCCGTTGGGCGCGACGTCGCCCTTGTCGATGAAGTCGAGCGGGTCGCACGGGACGCTCACGTTGTCGACCCACTTGAAGTCGAGGCGGACGCGGCCGGACTGCCCCAGCAGCGAGCGCGCGACGGCGAGGTGCAACTCGTTGCCGGCCGCGGCAAATGCGGCGTCGCCGGTCGGCTTCCACTGCTTGTCCGCCGCGTCGTACCGCTCGACGCCGCACCGATCTCCCCCGCCGCCCGGCCCGGCGCGCCGCGCGCGGTTCAGCGCGACGTCGTAGCCGTGCCAGCCGGTCTTCGGGTTCGCGTCGGCGTCGACCAGCAGGACCATCCACGCGTCCCCGGCGGGCGCCGTGAGTGGTTCCCGCGTGCGGGCGTAGAAGTAGACGTGCGACGCGTCGCGGGCGACGCGGGCGACGGCGAGGTCGTTGCGGCCGGTGTCGTTCGTGTAGACGAGGCCGTCGCCGCCGCCGGGGTGGCGGCGGCGGGCCGTGTCGTGCAGGTCGTCTACGAAGTCGGGGCCGACGCCGTCCCACTGGCGGAAGTCGCCGTCGATCGCGATCGACTTCGTCGCCGAGGCCGGCCGCGGCGGGCGGACGCCCTTGAAGCGGCGGACGTTGGCGGCGAGCTGGTAGTAGTAGTTGTCGCCGTGGCCGCCGCGCATCGGCTCGACGTCGCGGCTGAACTCCGCGCTGTAAAGGTCGACGAAGTACGTGTCGCCGTCCCGCAGCTTTCGGCCGAGCATGTGCGCCGCCTGGTTCGGCTCGCCCTCGCGCCGGACGAAGCGCTGCGCGATCCACTCGTTCCACCCGGTGACGAAGACGAACTGCGGGTCGACCTCGATCGCCCGCCGCCACTGCTCGGCGAAGTTCAGCCCCTCGGCCGTCCGCGGCGCGGCGGGCTGGCGGCCGGCGTGAAAGCTGCGGCCGATGTTGCTGACCGGGTGCTGCGCGACGTTCACGCTCACCTGTTCCGCCGCGCCCGGCCGCGCGTGCCAGCCCGGCTTCTGCGGGTGATGGTCGAGCCAAGGCCAGCGGTCACGCCCGTCGCCGAACCAGCCGTTCGGATCGGTCCACGCCCACGACCGGCGGAACGTAAAGAAGTCGCGCACCGCCGGCTCCAGCCCCTCGTTCTTCGACAGGATGAGCGGCTTGCCCTGCCAGCGGAACCAGAGGTCGGCGTGCAGGCCCGGCTCGTAGAACGTCTCGTACAGGTGCCGCACGACGCGGCCGTGGCCGGAGTTGGTGAGGAACGCGACCTGCGGCGTGCGGCACCCGCTGGCCGCATCTCCGCGAAGACGCGGCAGACGGCGAGCGCGGGGTCGTAGGTGAAGCCGTTGGTGACGTCGAAGAAGACCACGTCGACGCCGGCGTCGCTCAGCATCTGCGCGTGGCGGCGGATCACCGACGGGTCGGTGCTCGCGTAGTAACCCAGGTGCGGCTCGCCCCACCAGCGGAACGCGCCGGGCCCACCGCGGGTCCGACGGGTTCCCCGTGACGAGCCGCGTGATGTCGAGCACCGGCCGCCCGGGCCGGGCCTCGGGCATCCAGAGGAAGTAGAAGATGCCGACGAACCGGTCCGCCCGCGCGGCCGGCACTTCCCCGCCATCGGCAGCGACCGGCCGAGCGCGTCGGTGGCGGCCCAGGTGTCGGGGAAGGTGTCGCGCGCGCAGCGGACTGCGGCCTGGAGAACCGATCCGCAGCGCACTCCAGCCGCGTTCGGAAGAATGGCGACGACGGCGAGCACTGCCACGTAAGGGAGAGACACGCGTAGAAAGGCGGCACGCCGCTCCGGCCCGACGACCATCATCCGTGTGCGCGGACGGCGTGCGCTAATTGAGAACAACAGATCAACCAATGTTCACTCCTACGTACCCCGCCCCGTTACCGGCCGGCAGCAGCCGCCGCGAGCGATGTTGACGCGTTGTCGCCGCCGCGCTGCCGTGGAAAACTGACCGCTCAGACGAAGTGCGCTGCGCGAATTGGTTCCCTCTCCCTCGTACTCGGGGAGAGGTTAGGGGCTGGGGGCCGAACAGGGAAGGTCGTGGAGCGGTCGGGTGGTGGAGTAAATCTCCTCGACGCCACCACGCTACAACCTCATCATTTCCCCCGTTCGGCCCCTCACTTCCTGCCCTCTCCCCCGAGTACGGGAGAGGGAGGATCCCCTGCGACAGCGCGTTGGTGGCGGGCAACGAAGGTCATCGCTCCCTACCGCACGATCGCGGCGAGGAGGCTGCAATCGTCGTGGGGGACGCCGCCGCCGGTGAACGTTCGCCAGCGGGTGAGCACGTCGCCGAGCAGGCCGGCGGCCGCGGGGTGGCGGGCGGCGAGCCAAGCGGTCGATCGGGTCGGTGCCGAACATCTCCAGGTCGCCGCCGCCGGCCATCGCGCCGGGCGAGTCGGCGGCGCGGGCCTCGGTGATGCCGTCGGTGTAGAGCAGGATCGCGTCACCGGCGGCAGCCGCGACCTCGGCCTCGTCGTAGGCCTCGTCGTCGGCGATGCCCAGCGGCAGCCCGCCGGCGACGGCGAGTTCCTCGATCGCGCGCCGCGCATCACGCGCGGCGGGTTGTGCCCGGCGAGCGTAGCGCAGCGTGCGGGCGCGCAGTCGTAGACGCCGTAGAACGCGGTGACGAACGCGCCGGTGCCGAGCGTGTAGCGGGCGGCGAGGTGCAGCGGTTCACGAAGTTGAGCAGCGCCGCGGGCGGGATGCCCGAGCCCGGGTGGAGGTGCGCGTCGGCGTGCGTGACGGCCATGATCACCGCCGCCGGCGTGCTGTGGCCGGACACGTCGGCGATGAGGATCCCCCACCGCCCGCCGCCGAGGTCGAACAGGTCGTAGTAGTCGCCCCCGGCGCGGCGGCTCGTCTCGTAGTGGGCGGCGAGGTCGAGCGTCGGCACCCGCGGCAGTTGGGCCGGGAGCAGCGTGCGCTGCATGTCGCCGACGCTGCGCAGCTCCTCGTCCAGCGCGTCGTACGCGCGCTTCAACTCGTTGCGCAGCACGAGCGCGTGGGTCATCCGCCCGTACAGGTTCGCCTGCCAGACCATCATCGGGATGCGGCCGCGCGGGAACGTCGAAGGGTCGCGGATCAGCAGCACGCCCATGTTCAGCGCGACGCCGTCGTCGTACTGCGGCATCGTCACCATCATTTGCATGCCGCGGAAGTACTCGGCGGCGGGGTCGTCCGGGCGGACGCGGGCGGGCAGGTCGTCGATCACGGCCGGCTCGCCGGAGTAGATCAACTGGCCGAGCAAGCCGTCGTCGAAGACCGGCAGGCGGTGGGGTTGGAGCCAGGGGTTGATCTCCTCCTTCCACAGGGTGTTCCGCGTGATGCGGTAGCGCGGCGGCTCGAGCCCGCGGCGGCTGATCGCCATCCACTCGTCGGACGGCACGAGCTTCGTCCGCACGCCGTCGGCGTACATCTTCGCCGCGACCTGCGGGTCGGTCTGCCGGCTGACGTTGCGCATCAGGTCGACGACCACCCGCAGCTCGTCGCGCCACTCTCGCTCGGGGTCGATGTCGTCCATGCGCGTGCCCTTCGTTTTCGAGCGCGCGCGACCCTCGGTGGCCGCGCGGTGGAGACGTCCCAGCCTACCGTCACGCCCTCCGAACCTGGTGCGCCTGACCCGTCGCCGACCGACGTCGGCAGAGAGTGGAGAGGCGACGTCACAACCGCCGGCCGCCCTTCCTCGACGCGATCGACAATCGCACGGCTTGCTCCGCTTGGGCGCTCCCCCCAATGACCCCTGGGCGGAGGGACCGGACAGGCACGCGACGCTGGCGCGCCTCACTCGCGGGCCATTGTCTTCACCGAGCCGGTCATTTCCACGTACCCCTCGCCGACGATCTTTCCCGCTTCATCGAATGCGTCGACGGCCCCCTCGAAGTAGTCGACGCCGGTCGTCTCCGGCGTCGTCAACTCCTGGCCCGGCATGACGGTCTTCACGCGGAGCGTGGGGATGCCATTTCCCTGCACCAGCCATTCCTGCGGGTAGGCGATGCCGGTTGTGGGGCTCTTCCACGGGTTCGACGGCTCGGCGGTCACCGCACCGGGCGGGAGGTAACGCACGCGGCCGTCCGGGGCGACGTGGGTGCCGGAGAGGTAGTCGGTGGCGCCTTGAAGGTTCCGCAGACGGTAGACCATGAGGGCCGAGCCGTCGGCGAGGTGGAGGCTGATCCAGTCCCAGCCGCTCTGGTTCTCCGACAGCGGACTGCTGGAGAACTCGTGGTCCATCCAGCTCAACCCCTCGACGGTGAACGGCGTGCCCGCCACCGTGATCGTGCCCGTGGTCGGCATGCGGACCATCGAGTAGTAGTACGACGCCTGCCCCTTCGCCGGCCCCTTCGCGTTGACGCCGCCGGGACCTTGCAAGACCGGATCCCGATCCGGTGCGACGACGAGGTCGAGCGCGAAGTCCTTCTCCTTTGCGCGAAGGCGGATCTTGCCGTCGGCGCCGCGCTTCGCGATCGCGTCGAGCAGGAAGACGTCGAGCGTGTCGGTCGCCGCGCCCGCGAGCCCCGGCCGGCCTCGCTGGAGGCGGTCGGCGTAGCGGAACTGCTTCGCCGCCACGTCGGTCACCGCGACGTGCAGGATGTACAGGCCGGAGGTGCCCCACGCGCTCGGCCGCGGCTTCTCGGCCGGCGCGAAGGCGGTGCGGAAGAACGTGAGTTGATACCCGAACCGCCGGCCGCCCGCGTCGCGCAGGTTGCCCGTGAAGTACCACCACTCGGTCTTGAACCCCTCGTGCCGCCCGTGGTCGCGCGGGAACGACCACTGGCGCGGCCCGATGACCGGCGCGTAGCCGCCGCCCTTCTCGTCCGCGGCAACCGCAGGCGAAGCGACGGCGAGCAGGCCGCAGATCATCAGCAACATCGCGGGTGCCGTTTGCATTCGCAGGATCTCCTATCCTTCGGCGGCGGAATTGAACCACGGAGACACGGAGACACGGAGACACGGAGATAAGAAGGAAGACGAGGTTGGAACATTGACGATGGAACATGGCGGAAGGCGAACCGCTGTCGGGGCGCATCCCACGTCCTCCATCCTCTATCGTCCATCCTCGATCTTCGTTTTCTCTGTCCTACCTCCGTGTCTCCGTGTCTCCGCGGTCCAATTCTCCGGCCAACAATCCCCCTACTCCTGCCGCAGGTTCGCCGCCGGCGGCGTCCGTCGCAGGCGGAGGATCGGATACGCCGCGGCCACGAGGGCGGCGGCGACGCCGAGGGCCACGTTCTCCGCCCAGAACCGTGGCTGGGCGGACGCGGGGATGCTCCAGCCGAACGAGCGGTACTGGATCACGTACGCCAGCACGTACGCCAGCAGCGTCCCCGCCGCCGACGCGACGACCGCCGACACGACGGCGATCACCACGCCCTGCCCCACCACCCACGCCGCCGTCTGCCGGCCGCTCATGCCGACGGCGGCCAGCAGGCTGTAGTCGCGCTGCCGCGCGAGCGACAGCGCCAGCAACGAGCCGGCCAGCCCGCAGAACGCGACGCCGCCGGCGAGCCACGTCAGCACCTCGGTGATCTTGAACGTGCGGTCGAAGATCCGCAGCACCTCGGCCCGCACGTGGCGGAAGCTGTTGACGACGACCGGGAAGTCGCCGCGCAGCCCCGCCGACCACTTCGCGGCCGTCTCGTCGGGGTCGAGGCCGGGGTCGATCCGCACGTGCAGCGACGTGACGCGGTCGTCACGCCAGGCGGCGGCGTAGGTCGAGCGCTCGAGCATCACCTGCCCGCGCTCGGAGCCGAAGTCGAAGTAGACGCCGCGCACGCGGAGGCGCCGCGGGCCCGACGGCGAAGCGAGCTCGATCGTGTCGCCGGGGCCGAGGTCCGTCCGCCCCGCCAGCGGCTCACTGATCAGCACGTCGCCGGCCGGGTCGAACGTGGCGGGGTCGACGTCGCCGCTCTTCATCGGCAGCGTCGGCAGCACGTCGCGCACGTTCGTGGCGACGAGCGTGATCGGCTTGCCAGCGTGGTCGACGTCGGCGGTGCGGAGTTCGGTCACGCGCCGCACGCCCGGCTGCCGCCGGACCCACGGCGCGACGCCGGGGTCGAGCGCTGCGTCGATCCGGTGGTTCACGAGCAACTCCGGGCCGACGAAGACGTCGGCGGCGAAGCGTCGGTCGAGCCAATTGCCCAGGGCGCCGCGGAACGAGCCGACCATCGTCCGCACGCCGACGTTCATCGCCATCGCCAGCATCGTCGCCGCGACGGCCACGCCGGTGATGCCGAGCGACCGCCGCACGCCGCTCGCCGCCATCTGCAGCGGCAGCATCTGCGTGAGCCGCGCGACGCGCCCGAGCAGTCGCGCCGCCACGCTCGTCGCCCACGGGCAGCAGAGCGCCGCCCCCAGCGCCACGAGCAGCGCCACGGCGAACCCCGCCACCGGCGACTCGCCCGGCAGGCGGTACGCCCCGTACGCCGCCGCGAGCATCAACAGCCCCGCCGCCAGCAGCCACACGGACGCGGCCGACGACGCGCGGGCGCGCTCGGTGCCGCGGAACGCGTTCACCGGCGCCGTGCGCGACGCCTTGTAAAGCGGGATGATCGCGCCGACGAGGCAACTGACGATCGACAGCCCCAGCCCCTTCGCGAACGCCGCCGCGTTCAGCTCGACCGGCCCGGGGCGCACGGCGGCGTAGAGGTCGTTGATCGTCGTGGCGACGAGGCCGACGAGGCCGCGGGCCAGCGCCCACCCCAGCACCACGCCCAGCACGCCGCCCACGATCGCGACGACGACGGCCTCCGCGAGATAAAGGCCGCCGAGTTGCACGCGGGATGCGCCGAGGCAGCGCAGGATGCCGAGGCTCGTCACCCGCTGCTGCACCGAGACGAGCATGCTGTTGTAGACGATGAAGACCGCGACGAAGCTCGCCATGAGCGACAGCGCGTTGAGGTTCATCCGGTACGCCGCGATGAGGTCCGCCAGCGACAGTGACTGCTGGTTCGTCGACCGGAGGCTCAGCCCCGCCGGCAGCGTCGCGGCCAGCGCCTGCGCGTCCGCGTCCGACTCCAGCCGCGTGTCGATGCGGTCGATCGTGCCGAGGGCGTCGGTCAGCTCCTGCGCGGTCGCGAGGTCGGCGATGATCAGGTCCGGCAGTTGCGACCGCGCGACGCCCTCGGGCTTGACGATCCCCGTCACCCGCGCGTCGACCCGGCGCGAGCCGATCGTAAGCCGCATCGCGTCCCCCTCGCTTACGCCGAGGCGGGTGGCGAGCGCGTCGACGAGCACGACGGCGCCCGGCTCGGTCATGTAGCGGTGCAGGGCCGCCTCGTCGAGCGTCGACTGCATCCGCGTGAACGAGCGGAGCGAACGCTCGGAGAAGACGTCGACCCCGATGAGGCGGGCGACGACGGGTTCCTCATTGCCGCGGTCGACGAGCACGCCGCGGTCGAGCAGCAGCGCGAGCGGGAACGGCAGGCGCTTCTGCGCGAGCGCGACGTACGTTTCATCGGAGATCGAGCCGCTGGTCGAGAAGACGGCGTGGGTCGATCGCTCGGCGAGCGACTGCACCGCCCCGCTGCAGCTCCGCCCGCACGCCGCCACCGCCGAGTCGATCCCGACGACGACCGCGACGCCGAGCGCCACGCCGAGGACGCAGAGCAGCGCCTCGAGCCGGTGCTTGCGAAGGTGGCCCGCCGTCAGCTTGCGGAAGAAGTTGATCATCGTCGGGCCTCCGACTCGACGGCGTTTGCCGCGGGCGTATCTCGGAGGGTCCAGCAGTTCGTTCACGCCGCCGGCCCCCCGCCGTCCGCCACCTCGACCGCCCCGCGCGTCTCGACGATCCGGCCGTCCTCGAGCAGGACGCGGTCGGCGCAGCGCTCGGCGGCTTCCTCGGAGTGCGTGGCCATCACGACGGTCACGCCGTACTCGCGCTGAAGTTCCATCAGCAGGTCGAGGATCACCCGGCCGTTCTGCGCGTCGAGGCTGCCGGTGGGCTCGTCGGCGAGCAGCAGGTCGGGGCGGTGGATCACGGCCCGCGCCAGAGCGACGCGCTGCTGCTGGCCGCCGGAGAGCTCATCCGGATAACGGAGGGCCTTCTCGGCGACGCCGAGGCGGGCGAGCAACGCGTCGACCTCGCGCCGGCGGTCGGCCGTCAGCCGCCGGTCGAGCAGCCAGGGGACGGCCACATTGTCGAAGACGGTGAGGCTCGGCACGAGGTGGAACGACTGGAACACGAACCCGAGCCGCCGGCGGCGGAACAGCGCCAGTTCCTCGTCGCCGAGCCGGGCGAGTTCGGTGCCGCCGACGCGGATCGAGCCGGTCGTCGGCCGGTCGACCGCGCCGAGCAGGTTGAGCAGCGTGCTCTTGCCCGACCCGCTCCGCCCCACCAGCGCCACCGTCCGCCCGCGCGCCACGCGCAGCGACAGCGCGTGCAACGCCGTCACCGCCCCCTCCCCCTCGCCGTACGTCTTGCTGACGCCGTCGGCGACGACGATGGGAGCGACCACGTCCGCGCCGTTGTCGGCGGCGGCGGCGGCGGCGGCGCCCGAGTCGGGAAGCGGTTGTGCGGCTGCGGACGTCGTCACCGGGAACGATCTCCTGAACAAGACCGCTCATTCTAGCCCGCACGGATGCGAAGGGAGGGAGCCAGCCGATTTAGGATCTCAGAGACGGCGCTGCGACGGGGGTTAGGACAGCGGCCGCGTCACCCCCACGAGATCGGAGGTCGGTAACGACGCGGCAATGACCAACAGATGACCGAGCACCAGTATCCTGAGAAACCACACGGTCTACCGATCGGCGGGCGGGTTCGGCAGTCGAGGCACCGGGATGGGATGGCGTGTCCGTCGTCGCCGCGGGCGGTGCAGCCGTTCGTGAATCAGAAAGGACGTTTACGTCTGCGCGGGTACGGCTAGTCCACGTCACAGGAACCATCCAGCCGATGCGAAGCGAGCCATACCTCTTGCCCGACTTGAACTTCTTGGCTGACGTCGGACGGTACGACCAGTGTGACGGGGGCGTCAGGGAGCGGAGCGGCGCGACGTTTCGTCTCGACCGCCCATACGATCGTCGACACCGGCGGCCGGCCGTTTCCGCGCACGACCACGTCATCGCCGACTCGCACGCGCTCGCCGAACGGGTACCTGTCCGGCACCAGCACGGTGCCACGGCCCCGTGCGAGGAAGACGCCGCGCACGGCGAACAGCAGCGCCTCAAACGAGTCGACCTCGAACGAGCCGTTCGTTCCGATCGCGCCCCGGCTCCAGAGTTCGAGGCGGTACCGTCCCGTCCCGGGCGGTACGCCCGCGCCCAGATCGACGATCCTGATCTCGTCGCCGCCGATCTCGCTCATCCACCGCTCGTCGAGCACGCCGGCCAGTCGGATGGTGCGAGACGTCGCCCCGGCCGCCATCGACAGCGTCCCGACAGCTCGGTCGGGATAGGAATATTCGTGAACGGCGAGGTCCCAGCGGCGGACGCCTTTCACGTGGAAGATGAGCCCCGCCACGTACACCTCCTGCTCACCGCCCGCGGACGGAGCGCGAGACGGCACCCTTCAACACAATCGCGTCGCCCCCCGGCCGCCCGCCGATTCGTCGCTGAGCAGGGCCAGGGTGATCGGCATGACCGACAGCACCGCGAGCGCCCGCCGGCCCAGCGGCGGGAGCCCCGGCAGCCACGCGGCCAGCGCGGCAACGAGCACGCCGTGTGACGCCGCCCAGCGGTTGTGCGCCCGGAAGCCGATCGCGCCCGACGCCACCGGCGGCGGGTAGTTCGTCAGTGCCGTCGCGAGCCCTTCGACCGCCGCCGTGGCCAGCACCACCCCCGCCGCCCGCCGGTCCCGCCGCGCCAACACCGCCGCGGCGGTCACGAGCGCCGGGAACGTCAGCAGGTCGATCCGTCGATGCGCCTGTGGGGAAATCAAATCGAGGAGGCGTGGCTTCATAAACCGATTCTAGCCGGTGCGACGTTCCTCGATCTGCCCCGCGGCTGCCGCCCCGCACTCCCGCCGCGGCCGGACGTCTGCTCAGGACCCTTGGGTCGTGGGCGGGAACCTCGCCGGTGACGGGCCGGAGTCCCGCACTCGTCGTTCGGCGACCACCGTGCCCTGGCGGGACCAGTGGGTGAACGGGAGCAGCGACCACTCGCCCTCGCCGTACAGCCGCCCCGTGCTGTAGTCGTACCCGGCCCACACCTGGTCGACGCCGCGGCACACGACGAGCAGCCAGTGCTCGTGCCGCACGAACGCCACGGTCGAAAAAGCAGCGTCGTCATCGATCATCACCGACCGCTCGCTGCCGTCGCGATTGACGTGCAGCCGACTGTTCTGTTTCCAGCCGAGCCCCCGTGCCGGGTTTTCCGTGACCGAGAAGTTCGTCGCCACGCCAGCGTATTTCCATTCCAACACCAGCCGCGGGCCACCTCGCGTGTCGGCACAACTCCGCGCGGACAAGACCATACACAGCGCGAGCGCCGCGGCCACCAGGAGCGCGAGCAGGAGGCGGCGGATCGCACGCGCCCGCGGACGTGGCGCCGAGGGCGAGTAGTCAAACGTCGGCCGGCGTTCGCCCGGTGCGTTTCCCATCAACGTTCTTCCGGTCGCCCGCACTCCGGGCAGCGCGCGGGCGTGGCGCGGAGGTCGTAGCCGCACGCGGGACACGGGCCGCACGACCGAGCGCGAGCCTCAACACGTCGGCAACGCTTCTTCCGGCGACGCACAAGTGGCAGGTTACCGCGCCCGCTCGGCATGGCAGCCGGGGCGGCGGGTGGTTAGCGCCGTTGTCACTGGCGGAGGCGCTGCCGCCATCGGTCACGAAGGGTGGGTAGCTGCCCCGGGTCCACCGTCGCGGCGCACGGCTGGAACGCGGCGATTCCCTCGTAGGTCGTGCCCTCGTCGGCCTCGCCGACAGGGCGCAGTGTCGCCGTCAAGCCGTCGAAGACGTAGCCGAACGACCCGTCCGCCCGCCGTTCCAGGTCGCCGCCGAGGTCGCGGCGATTTTCGCGGAAGAGGCGGGCGAGCGCCACGTGGGCGGCCACGAACCGCTCGGGGTCGTTTGAGGCCTCGAGCAGAAGCGGCGTCAACTCTTGTAGTAGGGACATCGGGCCGGTCGCACCCATCGCCGGCGGGCGGCCCTGACCGTGGATCAAGGCGTAGGACGGACTGCCCCATCGCAGTTGCGGGGTGAACCAGCGCTTACGTCCCGTCGTCTTGCCGCGCGATCGTCCAATCAAGGTCGTCGTTCCGCATCCGCCGGGTCAGGTCTGCGGTGGTCGGAGCGAGCGGCGGTGCCGGCTTCGGCGGCGGCGGCGGCGTGAGGCGGGGAACGTCCCGCGGCGGCCGTCCGATCTCGTCCGTCGCCGCGCGCGTCGCAGCAGGGCGCGCACAGGAGGCTGGGCGGCCCGGAGCGCTGCAGGTGGCCGCCGGTCGTAGCCACCGGCCCGGCCGCGGGCCGTTGCACGCCGGCCGTCCCCGGGCTCCCGCATCCGCCGGACAGCAGCACGTGCGTCAGCAACAGGGGTCGGGGCGAGGGCGAAGAGGCGTCGGCGCATCGCGAGCAGTTTACCGAGTGGGCGCGCCCTGCGCTCCGGGCCGCGTAGGTGAGGCGCGGAGGCCGCGATCACAACTCGGCCCGGCGCGGAGTCCGGAGATCATCCGCCCTCGCTCAACACTCAGGTCGCGGTGCGCGTCTTGATCCCTTGGTGGCGGCCGGCGCAAGACCGTCGTCACTGCACGCCGCCTCCGCGGGCGCGGCGCGTACGACGCGAGTTCCGGCGGCAGGTCATTCCGCTGCCGCAGGAACTAGCCGATGATCGGATCGACGCGGTCTGGGAAGATGAGCTGCCAGTGGCCGAGGCCGTGCAACGCGCCCTCGAGGCACGCGTGGTGGCGCAGGGAGAGGCATCGCTTCATCACCGAAAGGTACTCGTCGGCTTCGGCCGCGCGGGCGACGTCCGCCGGGTCGCCCCGGGGCGGGGAACACGTCCCACCACATGTAGCAGATGTAGTTCAGCGGGTTGCGCGCGACCTCGCGGTGGCTCAGCGCGTCGTCGCACCGGCGGGCGAAGCACTTCGCGTACACGTCGTAGATCGCGCGGATCGCGTCCCGCCGCACGGGCCACGGCGCTGGCCCGTGGACGATCGAGAAGGCATGGTCGCTGCACGACGGGCCGACGATCATGTTCAAGCCCTGATTGACCTGCCCGTCGTCGAACCGGCCCAGCAGGCGGTCGCAGTCGCCGAACAGCCGAGCCAGGTAGCGGGCGTTGACTTCGTCGTCCTCCTCGACGCACGTGTCGGCTTCGACGTCCCAGAACCACGCCGGGTTGCTCACGGGGTGGTCGAAGATTCCAACGACCCATTGCTCGAACGTTCGCCGCGGACCTCTCATTGGTTCACCTGGTTCGCGTTGATCCTGTCGCGGAACCCGTAGGGGGTCTACCGCAGATTGATCTGCTGCGGCGAAGCGGCGCCCTCTCGCGCCTCGCTGCCGCCGTGAACGCGAGCGCGCCGCCGCGCACTCGGAGCAGCGGTCGGGGGTGGCGCGGAAGTCGTGGCCGCAGAAGCGGCAGCGGTTCTGCCGCGGCGGCTTCGCCGTCAAAGGGTTCCGCCCGCTTCAGAAGCCTTCGCCGTAGATTACCCGCTCGGCAGAACGAGAGGTGGGAGGAATCGACGCTCGTCCCCCGCCGCCGTCACTGGCCGCTCGGCGGGCTCGGTTCGATGCACATCAGGGGTTGACCGGCCGTCACGAGTTTGCCCGGGGCGCAGAAGATGTCGGTGACGACGCCGGCGGCCGGGGCGAGGACTTCGATCTCGGTCTTCATCGACTCGATGATCGCCAGGCGGTCGCCCTCCCTCACGGTCGCGCCCTGCTCGACGAGCACCTTCCACATGTTGCCGGGGACCTCGGAGTAGACCGGCACGCAGCCGGCGGGGAAGTCGTCGGGGCCGTGCTCGACGGCGTCGGCGGTGACGCTGTCGCTGCTGAAGTTCGACAGGCCGGCCGCCTCCCAGCGTTGGCGCTCGGCGTCGAAGGCGGCCTGCTGCGTCGTCTTGAAGGCGGCGATGGAGTCGCGGTTGGCGGCGAGGAACGCGTTGTAGTCGCGGAGGCGGAACGTCTGCTCGGTCACGTCGAGCTTGAAGCGGCCCTGCGGGAAGTCGGCGCGGAGGCGCAGCAGTTCCGCCGCGCTCACGGGATAGAACCGGATCCGGTCGAAGAAGCGCAACAGCCACGGCTTGCCGCCGGTGAAGTCGGCGGTCTGCTTGTGCGTGTTCCAGACCTGCACGGTGCGGCCGACGAACTGGTAGCCGCCGGGACCCTCCATGCCGTAGACGCACATGTACGCCCCGCCGATGCCGACGGAGTTCTCGGCCGTCCACGTGCGGGCGGGATTGTACTTCGTGGTGACGAGCCGGTGCCGCGGGTCGATCGGCGTGGCCACCGGCGCGCCGAGGTAGACGTCGCCGAGGCCGAGCACGAGGTAGCTGGCGTTGAAAACGATCTCGCGCACGCGCTCGACGTCGTCGAGGCCGTTGATCCGGCGGATGAACTCGATGTTGCTCGGGCACCACGGCGCGTCGGCGCGGACGACCTGCACGTACTTCCGGATCGCGAGTTGGCACGCCGGGTCGTCCCACGAGAGCGGGAGGCAGACGATCCGCGTCGGCACCTCCATCTCCTCGATGGGGGGCAGGCGCGTCTCGGCGGCGATCAGCTCGTCGAGCAGCGCGTTCACCGGCAGCACCCGGCTGTCGTAGTGGACGTGGAGCGAGCGGATGCCGGGGGTGAGGTCGATGATGCCGGGCAGCGGGTGGCGCTCGAGGTGCGTCATGAGGGCGTGGACGCGGAACCGGAGGTTGAGGTCGAGCACGAGCGGCCCGTACTCGACGAGGAGGTACTTGTCGCCGTCCTGCCGGTACGTGACCGCCACCTGGTGCGGCGACGGCTCGATCCGGTGGAGGATCGGCGTGCCGGGGTGGCGCCCGCCGGCGGGTGCGGCGGACGTGATCGCTGTTTCTAATGTTTTTGCAGTAGATGCGGCTACCGTGTTCGTGGGCGTTTCGCCGGCGATCAGCGCCTCCTGTGCGCGCTCCATCGCCGCCGCCTCGTCCTGCGTAAGGGGGCGGAAGCGGACGGTGTCGCCGGCCCTGAGCTGACCGGTCTTCCAGAGTTCGGCCGCGACGATGGTCACCGGGCAGACGAAGCCGCCGAGGCTCGGGCCGTCGGGGCCGAGGATGATCGGGAGGTTGCCGGTGAAGTCGACGGTGCCGACGGCGTAGGCGTTGTCGTGGATGTTCGACGGGTGCAGGCCCGCCTCGCCGCCGTCGGCGCGCGCCCACAGCGGGTGCGGGCCGATGAGGCGCACGCCGGTGCGGTCGGAGTGGTGGTGGATCTTCCACGGCGTCGAGAAGAGCATCTCGACGTCGGCCGGCGTGAAGAAGTCGGGCGCGCCGTGCGGGCCGTAGAGGACGCCGATCTCCCACTCGCTCGTCAGCGCCGGCACCCGATCGGCGCCCGTCGCCGCACCATGTCGTTGAACTGGGATGCGAGCGCATCGCAGCACGTCGCCGGCACGCAGCGCGCGGCCGCCGTGGCCCCCGAACTTGCCGAGCGTGAACGTCGAGCGGCTGCCGAGGTATGTCGGCACGTCGATGCCGCCGGCGACGGCGAGGTACGCGCGGGCGCCGGGCCCCTTCACGGCCTTCAGCGCGAGCGTGGCGCCGGCGGGCACGTTCACCGGCTCGTAGTACGGCACCGGTCTGCCGTCGAGCTGCGGCTGCATGTCGGCGCCGGCCAGCGCGATCGTGGCGGCGACGTTGAAGCGGAGCGTCGGGCCGGTCACGGTCAACTCGAGGCCCGCCGCCTCGGGCGCGTTGCCGACGGCGCGGTTGGCGAGGCGGAACGACAGCGCGTCCATCGGCCCGGACGGCGGCACGCCGATCGCCCAATAGCCGAGGCGGCCGGGGAAGTCCTGCACCGTCGTCTGCGTGCCCGGCTTCAGCACGTCGATCGTCTGCGGCGTGTACCGGAAGCCGGAGAGGAACTGCGTGGTGATCCGGCCCTCGGTGAAGACCGGCTCGTCGAGGACCTGCAGCACGTAATCGCGGTTCGTCTCGAGGCCGGCGAGGCGCGTCGCGTGCAGCGCCGCGCGGAGTTTCTCCACCGCCGCCTCGCGCGTCGGCGCGTGGACCATCACCTTCGCGACGAGCGGGTCGTAGAACGGCGACACCTCGGTACCGGTCGACACCCACGTGTCGACGCGCGCGTCCGCCGGGAACTCGGCGGCCGTGAGGACGCCGGAACTCGGCTGGAAGTTCTTCGCCGGGTCCTCGGCGTACACGCGCACCTGGATAGCGGCGCCGACGGGCTTGGCGACCAACGTGTCGAGCGGCGGCAGTTCGCCCGCCGCCTGGCGGATCATCCACTCGACGAGGTCGAGGCCCGTCACGAGTTCCGTCACGCCGTGCTCGACCTGGAGGCGCGTGTTCACTTCGAGGAAGTAGAAGGCATTCGTGTCGGCGTCGACGATGAACTCGACGGTGCCGGCCGACTCGTAGCCGACGGACTTGCCGAGTTTCACCGCCGCGTCGAACAGTTGGCGGCGGAGGTCGTCGCTCAGGCCGGGGGCGGGCGTCTCCTCGATCACCTTCTGGTTGCGGCGCTGGGCGGAACAATCGCGCTCGCCGAGCGCGACGACGTTGCCGCGGCCGTCGCCGAAGATCTGCACCTCGATGTGGCGGGCCCGCTCGATGTACTTCTCGATGTAAAGCCCGGCGTGCTTGAAGTTGTTCTTCCCGAGCCGCTGCACCGTGGCGAACGCATCGGTGAGTTCCCCCTCGCCGCGACAGAGGCGCATGCCGATCCCGCCGCCGCCGGCCGTCGCCTTCAGCATGACGGGGAAGCCAATCGCCCGCGCCGCGTCGAGCGCCGCCTCGGGCGTCTCGAGCAACCCGGTGCCGGGCGACATCGGCACGCCGCTACGGCGGGCGAGTTCGCGGGCGGTGTGCTTCAGTCCGAAGCTGCGCATCTGGTGCGGCGTCGGCCCGACGAACGCGATGCCGGCGTCGGCGCACATCTCGGCGAACTCCGGGTTCTCGCTGAGAAAGCCGTAGCCGGGGTGGATCGCCTCCGCGCCAGTCTTGAGCGCCGCCTCGATGATGAGGTTCCCGCGCAGGTAGCTCTCGGCCGCGGGCGGCGGGCCGATCAGGACCGCCTCGCCGGCCATCGCGACGTGCGCGATGGCGACGTCGGCCTCGCTGTAGACGGCGACGGACGCGACGCCCATTCGGTCGAGCGTCCGGATCACGCGGCAGGCGATCTCGCCGCGGTTGGCAATCAATGCTTTCTTGAACATGCGTCGAGGGGGGTTGAACCACGAAGGCACGAAGACACGAAGCGGGGCCGTCGGAGGGGACGGTGGACGCGCGGAGGTCAGGTTGTATTGATGATTGATTTTCCTTTCCGCCGGACCGCCCGATCGGGCACGCCCGCGTAATCCGGACGCCCGCTTCGTGTCTTCGTGTCTTCGTGGTTCGACACCTCTTCACTCCGCGATCGTCACCCGCACCGGCGTCGGGTTGAAGCCGTTGAGGGGTTGTTGATCTGGGGGCAGTTGCTGATCACGACGCGGACGTCCATCAGCGCGCGGAGGTCGAGGTGCTTACCCGGCGCGCTGATGCCGTCGACGATGCCGAGGCTGCCGTCCGGCTCGACCGGGACGTTCATGAACCAGTTGATGTTGCTCGTCATATCGCGCTTGCCGAGGCCGTGCATGCCTAGCTCGTAGAGGACGTTCTCGACGCACGCGTGCTGGTGCTTCGTGTGGTGGCCGTAGCGGAGCGTATTCGATTCGCAACTGCACGCGCCGCCGATCGTGTCGTGCCGGCCGCAGGTGTCGGCGACGATCGTCATCATCAGCCGGCCCTCGTTGCTGATCAGCGTCGTGCCGGTCGTGAGGAAGATGTTCCCCTGCGCGGCCATCGTGTCCGGCGCGCTGTAGCGCTCGGTCGGGTCTGCGAGGCTGTAGACGATGCAGTCGGCGGCCTGGTTCCCCTCGAGGTCGACGATGCGCAGCGTCTGCCCCTTCCGCACGACGTGCGACCACGGCGCGCGGGCGGGGATGATTAAGTCGTATACGATCATGCCCGCGAGCGGCGGGAGTTCGGCGGTGGCGGTGGGCATCACGGGATTCATGTTTGAAGAGAACTCGATCGACCCAGGGAGACACAGCGGCACAGTGGGCAACTCAGCGACGGGGAGGCGTCACGGCACGCCGCGTTGTCAATATCAACTTGTCGCCGCGGAGGCACTGCCGCGGCTCAGGCACGCCTCCGTCACTCTGTGCCTCCGTCTTGTTCGTCTTTCTCAGGTGAGAAGGTGGTCCTCGACGTTCTGGAACGCCCGCAGCGCTTCGGGGCTGCCCGTGCGGATCGGGTCGTCCTCCGTCACTGGCGGCCCGCGATACGCGGTGAGGCGGACGGGGGTGGCGGTGTAGGTCTTGCGCGGGTCTAGCACGTGGGGCGTGTTGGCGACGATGACCAGCACGTTCATCTCCGCCCGCAGTTCCACCACGTCGCCGGCCTTGCTGCTTTGCTCGACGAAGGTGAGCCGGCCGTCGACCTCCACGCGGACGTGCTTGAAGAAGTTCACGTTCGGCCCGATGTCCTTGCGGCCCAGGCCGTGCTTCAGGAGCGCGAGCATGAACCGGTCGCGCGCGTTGGGCTGCGGACCGTGGTTCTCGCCTCGGCCGTACTTGCGGGCGTTGGTCGCCTCGTTCGACGCGCCGCAGAACGTGTCGTGCTTGCCGCAGGTGTCGCGCGCGACGCTCATCAGCACGCGGCCCATGTCGCTCAGGAGGAGGCTGCCCTCGCCGAGGTAGCCGTTCCACTGCACCTTGATCGTGTCGGCGACGTTGAGACGTTCGATCGACTGGTCGGCGTTGTAGGCGAGGAAGTTGGCGCAGGCGTCGCCGCCCTCGTTGGTCAGGCGGAGCCGCGTGCCGCGCCGCAGCACGCGCGAGGCGTAGCCGCCTGCGTCGATCGTCTCGTCCCACACGACGTCGCGCGCGTTAACGCCCGGCGGCAGGTCCCGCGCCGCCGACGCCGGGACCGTGGGCATCGCCCGCACGGTCGTGCCGGCCTGCGCGCGGGCGTGCTCGCGTGCCTTGAGCGGGGTTGAGGTGTCGGTCGCCAAACGTCCTCCGTGCTGGGTCCAGGGGATGGAGAGCATCATCCACTGGCATCGCGGGTTCACAGATCGGGAGTTCGCGCGAGGCCGGCCGGCTCCGCATGATCCCTGCGTCCGTGATTCGCGTGATCCGCCGTTGCCTCTCTTCCGACCCGTCTCCGCGGGCCGCGCGGCCGACTCAAAACACGTCGTCGCCGGCCATCGTCATGCGCGTGAGCGGCAGTCGCTCGGTCGCGCCGGGCGCCTTCGGGTGGATCAGGTCGTCGAGCCGCTTGCGCGTCGCGACGAACCGGGGGTCGAGGAACATCTCGCCCGACCGCGGCTGCGGGAGCGGCACCTCGATCACCTCCGCGATCCGGCCCGGGTGCGGCGCGAGGACCACGATTCGGTCGGCCAGCAGGATTGCCTCGTCGAGGTCGTGCGTGATGAACAGGACCGTCACGTCGACGTTCATCCAGATCTGCTGCAAATACGCCTGCATCTGGCACCGCGTCTGCGCGCCGAACGGCTCGTCCATCAGCAGGACCCGCGGCTGGTTCGCCAGCGCCCGGGCGATCGCGACGCGCTGCTTCATGCCGCCGGACAACTGGTGCGGGTACGCGTCGATGAACTTCGTCAGCCCGACCATCTCGATCCAGAATCGCGCGTCCTGCTCGGCCTTGGTGCGGCCGGCGCCCTTCATCTCCAGGCCGAACATCACGTTCCGCCGGACGGTGAGCCACGGGAAGAGCGTGTACCCCTGGAAGACCATCCCCCGGTCGGGGCCGGGCCCGCGCGGCTCGCGGCCGTCGACGAGCACGCGGCCGTCGGTCGGGAAGTCGAGGCCGGCGAGGATGCGGATCAGCGTGCTCTTGCCGCACCCGCTGCCGCCGATCACGCAGATGAACTCGCGGCGGTGCACGCGGAAGCTGACGTCGCGCAGGGCCTCGACCTCGCCGCCGCCGCGCGCGGGAAACCGCTTGTGCAGCCCCTGCACGTCCAGCACGACCGGCCGCTGGTAGATCCGGCGGAAGCGATCAGCGATCTCGGGGGACTGCGCCCTGTAGTCCGACGCCGTCCACGACGACCACGTCGACGTCGTCCCCGCGGTCGGCGGCTGTTGCAGTTCTCGCGTCACCGGCAACCCTCGCCCCGCGGCCGGCCCGGGCCGACGCCCACACCCGCGACGGGATCGCAAAGACCACGTTCATCCACCCGCCCACCATCCCCGCCCGCGCGCCCGGCTGCCACGGGAACAGCCCGCGGCCGAGCAGCGCCAGCACCTGGTCGGTGGCGAGGCCGACCACGCCGATCAGGATGATGCCCGCGTACACGTTGGCATAGTTGCGGTACTTGCCCTGCTGGTTGATGAAGTAGCTGATCCCCGACGCCGCGCCGATCAGTTCCGCGACGATCAGGTACGTCCAGGCCCACCCGAGCAGGATGCGCATGTCGGTGTAGAGGCCCGGCAGCACGCCGGGCAGGATCACCCGCGTCAGCAGCCGCTTGTTGCTCGCGCCGAGCGTCTGGGCCGCCTCGAGCAGTGCCACGTCGAGCGTGCGCGTCGTGTTGGCGACGACGAGGACCATCTGGAAGAACGTGCCGATGAAGATGATCGCGATCTTCGGCCCGTCGTTGATCGACAGCACCGCGACCATCAGCGCCCCGAACGCCGGGGCCGGCATGTACCGGATGAAGTCGACGAACGGCTCGACGAGCTTCGAGAACAGGTCGAACGTCCCGCACAGGATCCCCAGCGGCACGCCGATCGCCGCGGCGGTCAGGAAGCCCCAGGCGATGATCCGAATGCTGTGCAGCAGGCTCTCGTGGAGCCACGGGTCCCCGTTGCGCAGCGGCGGCGTCTTGAAGGCGGTGTAGATCGCGCGGCCGACCTCGTGCGGGGCGGGCAGGAAGATCGGGTTCGCCCCGACCCCGCTCGCCGCCGGCCGCCCGCCCCGGCGGAGCGAGTCGTTCTCCTTCCGGAAGTCCGCGCGCTCCAGCAGCATGTCGCGCCGCAGGAAGGCCGAGCCGCCGGGGTCGGTCACCTTCACCATCGGGTGCCAGACGAACGGCACGTAGCTGACGACGCACCAGACCGCCAGCGGCAGCACGAACGCCCCCACCTGCGCCACGGCCGCGCGTCGCGGCGAGAGCGGGTGGCGGATCGCGAACCAGGAAGAGCGGGCGTGCATGGGCGTCAAAGGATGAAGGCGGAAGGATGAAGGATGAAGGATGAAGGCTACATCCACACTGCAACTGCACCCGCTTCGTGCCCGCCTCTGCCAGCTACCCGTTGCGGATTCGCGGACTCCTGATTCATCCTTCCGCCTTCAGCCTTCCGCCTTTGATTACTTCATCGCCTTCGCCGCTTCCTCGACGAGGCTCGGGTCGAAGTAGCTGGCCACGTCCTGCGGCTTGTCGTACACCTTCGACTTCACGTTGAACGCGTCGACGACCTTGCTCGACCCGTAGACCGAGTCGAGTCCGTCGCCCGGCTTCAGGGCGGCTTGGTTGCCTTTTAGATCGAGCAGGAACGTGCCGCCCAGGCTCTTGGCGTACTCCTCCGGCGGGATGTTCACCCGGGCCGCCATGATCTTGATCGCCTCCTCGCGGGTTGCCGGGTCGTTGATGAACGCGACGGTCTTGAACCAGACGCCCACCACCTTCTGCCAGTCCGCCCGCCGTTGCGAGAGGCTCTCGCGGCCGACAAACAGCGCGTCGTAGATCAGGCCCTTGACGTCGGCGCTGGTGTAGAGCGGCTTGCTGCCGGCGACCTGCTTCAGCGCCTGCCCTGCGATCGGGTACCACGCGCCGATCGCGTCGACGCCGCCCGACGACAGCGCCTGCGGCGTCTCGTTCGTGGGCACGTTCACGATCTGCACGTCCGCCTCGCTCATCCCGCCGGCCTCCAGGCCCTTCAGCAGCAGCAGGTGCTCGACGAAGTTCAGCTCGAGGCCGACCTTCTTCCCCTTCAGGTCCTTCAGGCTGTTGATCCCGGGCTTGCCGACGATCATGTCGTTGCCGTTCGAGTAGTCGGTCAGCACGACCGCCGTCGACGGGCGGCCGCTGGCGCCGGTGACCATCGCGTCGCCGTTGGTGACGGTGACGGCGTCGATCTTGTTGGCGCTGAACGCCTCCATGCTCGGCCCGTACTCGAACCACTCGAACTTCACGTCGACGCCCGCCTCCTGGAAGAACCCCTTCTGCACCGCGACCTCCCACGCCACCCAGCCGGGCCAGTCGCTGTAGCCGATGCGCAGCGGCCCGTCGCCGCCGCCGGACATGGCGGGGCCGGTGGACGCCGTCGTCGTCGGAGACGACGACTCCGAGGAACTCGACGCGTCGTCACACGACGCGACGGCGAGGAAGCAGATCGAGAGCAGAGCGCAGAGGAAACCGCGCATGAGGGTCGCTCCTGGAGGTGGATGAAGAGAGGTCCGGCGACCGGCATTCCGCCGCGAGGCCCGCGCCCGGTCGATCGGTGCAGATCGACGGCGGTCGAGCCCGCGGCGCGACGGCCGTCCACGTCACCGGATCGTTCGTGATGCATTGTTGATCGGACGGCCGAAGCCGAAACTCGGGACCGCGTCGGGCCGCGCTTCGGCCCCGCTCGTCCCTACGCCGTGCGGCGGGATCAACCTGTCGCCCGAGGCAGAGCAAGTATGATGCCGCGACGAATCCGTAACACTCGCCGCGGCGCGAACGGCCGAAAACCGCGGCGTTTCCGCGGGCCCGGCGCTGGCGCGTCCCTAGTCGCGCCGCCGGCGCCTCGTGCGCACTCCGCGCGCAGCACGGCGTTCGGTGCGGCCTCGCAAGGCAGTCGCGGCGGCGACGGCGGCAAGTCGAGTCCCATCGTTGACGCGTGAGCGGCCCGTGGGCCGTGGCGAGCCCCGGCGGCACGAGCGTTGCTGCGGCCGAGCCGTCGCCGGGGGTGTGAGGAATCGCGCGAATGGTAACACGGCCGGACCTGAACCGACTCGTCACGTCGCTCGCGGGGCGGCCGCCGGTCGCGTGGGACGCGATGAGTTGGCCCGAGATCGAGCAGCACCGCGACGGCGGCGGTCGCACGATTTTACTGCCGATCGGCGCCACCGAGCAGCACGGCCCGCACCTGCCGGTGAACGTCGACTCGGTCTTCGCCACCGCGTTCTGCCTTTACGCGTCGGCGAGGGCCGGTGTGCCCGTGCTGCCGACGCTCACGATCGGCTGCTCGCTCGGCCACACCGACCGCTGGCCGGGCACGCTCTCGCTGATGCCCGAGACGCTGTCGCTCGTCGTGCGCGACGTCGCGGACTTCCTGATCCGCACCGGGTTCGAACGGTTGCTGCTCGTCAACTCGCACTGGGGCAACACGTCCGCGCTCCGCTGCGCGATCGACCGCATCCGCTTCGAGCAGGCCGGCCGGTTCAGCATCGGCCTGCGGAACACGTTCGAGATCACGCCGGGCGTTTGGCGGCAGTTCAACGACGACGGCGCCGATTTCCACGCGAACCGCGCCGAGACGGCGTTGGTGATGTTCCTCGACCCCGACAGCGTCCGCCGGGACGGGGTCGAGGACGACCCCGACCGCACCGGCGGCAAAGTGTTCACCTACGTGGTGCCCCAGACGAGCACCAACGGCCTCACGGGCAGGCCGAGCCTCGCGACGCCGGAGGACGGCCGCAAATTGTTCTTCGAGATCGGCGACGCGCTCGCCGGCATCGTCGAAGCCGCCAAGCAGGAAACGCCGCCGCTTCCGTGGTCTCGATAGCAGATCACGGCTCTTTCCCCGGACCCTGCGACTGACGTCCGTTCTTCCTTCGAGGTTGCACTCCCCATGGACCGTCACGAACCCGACACCGTCGACGCGCCCCGCGTTGCGCAGATGAAGCGCGACTTGCAAGCCAAGGGCGTTCAGTACTGCTTCGCCGCCTACGTCGACGTCCACGGCATTCCGAAGGCGAAGGTCGTGCCGATCGCGAAGTTCGAGGAGATGTGCGCCGGCGGCGAGTGCGAGGGGATGGGCCTCGTCGGCCCGCAGGAGGACGAGTGCCAGACGGTGCCGGACCTCGACTCGTGCATCATCTGCCCGTGGGACGGCCGCTACGCCTGGTTCAGCGCAGACCTGACACACCACGGCCAGCCCTACGGCGGAGCGAGCCGCGTGATCCTGCGCAACGCGCTGAGGCAAGCGCGGGCGATGGGGTACACGTTCGCGCTCGGCGTGGAGCCGGAGTTTTACGTCCTGCGGAAGGACGCGCACGGGCGTTACGCGCCGCTGGCGCCGGTGCCCTTCAAGCAGCCCAACGCCTGCTACGACGTCCGCCAGACGCTCATGAGCATGGACTTCCTCGACCCGATGTGCCGCTACAT
>JAUJNJ010000323.1 GCA_030448225.1 Phycisphaerae bacterium | reverse complement strand
CCAACTGATCGCCGACCGTGGCTACGACAGCAACGCCTTCCGCGCCGCCGTCGAAGCGCAGGGCGCCGAGGTTGTCATCCCGCCAACCCGCAGCCGCAAAACGGCGATCCCATATGATCGCCAGATCTACCGTGCCCGCAACCTCGTCGAGCGCCTATGGTGCCGGCTCAAGGACTGGCGGCGGATCGCCACCCGCTACGACAAGCTCGCCGCCAACTCCAGGGCAGGCGTCTTCCTCGCCGCCGCCATCATCTTCTGGTGTGATTGAGTCCCGAGCCTAGGCCGGCTGTAAGCTGCGGCGCCGCCGCCAAACGGCTCGCACGCGAAGAACGCCTTCTGCCGACCTCCAGGAGGTCGATCAGAAGCGTGCGCGCACCGTGCTGCGAACGCTCCGCGGTGCGCCGGTCGTGATGTTGTTGTCGTTGTGCGCAGTCGGGAAGTAGGTTTCGCCTAGGAGGTTCTCGACGTTTACCTGCGCCTCAATGCCGTCCGCAACCTGCACGAACAGCGCGGCGTCGACCCGCGTGTAACGCGGCAGGGTCACGGCGTTGCTGATCGAGGCGAACACGCGCGACTGGTGATAGACGCCGAAGCCGAACCCCAAGCGCTCCCCAATATCGTACCGGGTCCAGAGTGACGCTTGGTGGCGGGGAACGAGCGGCACGTCGCGTCCTGCGGGTCCCGCCGTCGTAGCCGAGCGGATCTCCGCATCCTGAAGCGCGTAGCCTATGCTCACGTTCCAGCGCGCCGTGATGCGGCCGGAGGCGCCGAGTTCGATGCCCTTGCTCCGCTGCTCGCCGGTCAGAACCGTCGTTCCGGCGACGGGGCCTGGCGCGCGGCTGTTGATGCGATCGAGCCGGTAGGCGGCGGCGGTGAGCAGCAGCCCGTCGCGCGGCTCCCACTTGGCGCCGATCTCGTAATTGTCGAACCGCTCAGCTCTCAGCGTTTTGAGGGAGGCGTCAAGGGAGAGGAATTGGTCCCCCGTTTGGGGCAGGTAGGAGCGGCTGTAGCTGGCGTAAAGCGATACCGGCTCGGTGGGCTTGAGCACGATGCCGGCGCGGGGCGACCACAGGTCGTCGGTGCGGCTGAACGACGTGCCGGCGAGCCGGTCGGCGACCTCGATCCGGACGCGGTCGTAGCGTAGGCCGCCGATCAGCTCGAGGTGCCGCCCCAGCGCGATCTGGTCCTGTACGTAGACGGCGAGCACGTTGGCTTCGCCCTCCACGCTTCGGTTGCCCGCGCCCGCGCGAAAGGTGATCGCGGGGATGGAAAGCGGATCAGCGAGGTTCACGGCCGTGCGGCGGCGGCTGCTCGTCGTCGCGACCGGGCCGTCGAAGAAGCCGTTGATCCGGTCGTTGCGGGTGGCTTGGTCGCCGACTTCGAACCCGGCGAGGAAGACGTGGCCGACGCCGCCCGTATCGACCCGCCACACCAAGTCGTTCTGCACAAACAGGTTCTCGCGCCTCGTGGGGTCGCGATAGGCCTCAATCCCCACCTGCCGGACGCCCACCCCGTTTGTCGTCACGGCCGTCGCGGCAAAGGCGTTCGAATAGGTCTTGCGGTAGCTTCCGTAAAGCAGCTTGCTCGTCAGCGACAGCGCGTCTGCGAACGCGTGGGTGACGTTCGCGCGCACGACATGGGCATCGAAGTCCGACACGTTGACCCCGCGCGCGCCGAAAAAGGCGTCGCGGAAGCCGCGGAGCGGCCGGCCGCCGAACGAAGGGATGCCGCGATCGACGACGCGATCGTCCTGAGCGTATTCGTAGGACAGGCCGACCGTCGTCGCGGTGCCGACCTGAACCCCAAGCGTCGGGTTGATAGCGAAACGATTGCCCCAGTAGGCGTCGCGGTGGGTGTCGAACTCCTCGTAGACCGCGTTGACCCGGGCGGCGATGCCTGCGGCAAGCGGCTGGTTGACGTCGGCCTCGACGAAGAAGCTGCCGAAGCTGTCGATCGAGGCCGCGCCCGACAGCAGCAACGTGTCGATCGGCGCCTTGCTGACGCGGTTAATGACCCCGCCGCCGCCGCCGCGCCCGAAGATCATCGCGTTGGGACCCTTGAGGACCTCGATCCGCTCGACATTGTATAGGCCGCGATAATATTGGACG
>JAUJNJ010000322.1 GCA_030448225.1 Phycisphaerae bacterium | reverse complement strand
GCCGACTGCGGCCCGAGCACGTGAGCATGGGCAAGCTCGGCAACGTCAACGCCGCGCTCGACGTCGCGCGCACCGCCCGGCAGGTGCTCGGCGCGAACGGCGTGACGCTCGAGTATCCGGTGATCCGGCACATGAACAACCTCGAGTGCGTCGTGACCTACGAGGGCACGGCCGACATCCACGCCCTCGTCATCGGCGGCGCGCTGACCGGCATCGAGGCGTTCCGATGACCGGCGACATCGAACGCGTCGGCATGATCGGCGGCGGCGTCATGGGCTAGGGCATCTGCCGAGGTCGCCTCGCGCGGCGGGCTGGACGTCGTGCGTCGAGGTGGACGAGGCCGCCGCCACGCGCGCAACCGACCGCGTGTCTGCCTCGATGGCATATCGCCTTCGTCGACCGGCAGCCCGATCGCCGTCAGGAACACCCGCAGTCGGGCGTCGTCATCCACGTGGGTACGACATCGTGGCTACCACTTCGCCCGACGCCTGGTCGACGCAGATGAGCCGCCTCCACACTCGCGCGAGGCGCTATTGATCTCTGAGCCCGCGTCCGCGTCGAAGTGCGCGCGCGGCAAGTGCTGCTTGGCGGTCGTCACCTGCCACCCCTCCGCCGAATGCTCAGTCGCGGGAATGCGGTGATCTCCGCACGAATGTCTGCCCGCCGCGGACGTCGACGTGCACCTGCGCGGTGAGGTTCCACGTGCTCTTCGATCGCGTGATCCAGTCGATGATGCCGCCGAGGACTTGGAGGTTCGCTTCGGCGGCTTGGCGAAGCATCGCGGCAACGGCGGAGATGGGCTTCTGCGGCCGGGCGACGACGCGCCAGGCATAGGACCGCGCAAGGTCGCTCACCGGCGTGTAAGCGGCTCCTCGTCTACGTCCCCAGGCGGACGACGCACTCTGGACAGGTACCGAGAAAGGTCCCGGAACCCGCAGATACGGCTCGGTCTAACCGGACGAGCCGTATACTTCTCAACGGGTTCTCGGCGAACCCGACGGCGCCTGAAGGACTACGGAACCGAAGGTCAGAGGTTCGAATCCTCTCGGGCGCGCTCAAGAAGTCCCCATGGAGCCGGGGATTCCTTGTGGCCGCGCCGTCGTCTCAGGGCCGCCGAGGACCGAAAGGTCCCGAAAAGGTCCCGAGAAAGGACGCTACGTGCAGTACAGCCAGGGTGGTGCGGCGACCGGCCACGTGTTCCGGGTCGACCGCGCGAAGGGCACCCAGTGGTACGCCAAGTACCGCCTGCCCGACGGCCGGCCAGCTCAAGGAGCGCATCGGCCCCGCGCACACCGGGCGCGGACGCGCGCCTGCCGGCACATTCACGAAGCGGACCGCCGAAGCCGCGCTGCACGAGATCCTGCGCCAGGGCGACGCCGGCGAGCTGCCCGGCCAGGCGTGCCCCGGCGTGACCTTCGCCGACGCGGCGCGCGATTGGCTGCGCTACGTCGCTGAGGACCGCGCGTGCAAGCCGTCGACGCTGCGCAGCCGCGCACGTGTAGCTGCGCTTGTGCGCATCCGACCCGATCACGATCATCGACTACGTCCCTTCGTTCGAACGGACGAAGCGGAACGCCGGCAGACATAGTTCAGGCGGGGCGGTGCCACGCTCCTATCGAGTCACGCTGGCGATCCTCGGGCGGTGGCGGGCGACACAACGGAAAGCAAGTCAGCCAACCGGCCGACACGGAAACGCCGAGTCAGCCCGTCACCAGCCCGAAGACGCTTCCTGCCGGATCGGACACCACCGGCCCGACCGCCCGAGCCTGACACTGAGCGGAAAGGTCGGCAACGCCGCAGCCAGCTTCAGCGGTGACCGGCCGACCTCACCAGCATCTGGGCCCTCTCGATCGAGACGAGTTGGTCCCAACCCGGTGCCGAGCGGCGCGGCTCCGCATCGCCGGACTGCGCGGGCGCATGCGCGATGGTCTCGCCGGTGTCCGCGGGCGCGCGGGGGCGGACGTACCCTGCCCACGTGGACGCGCTGAGCGACATCGTCGCCCGGGCTCGGGCGCGGGGATCCCTGTTCGCCCTGAGCGTTCTCCACGCGCCTTGGGCCTTCGGCTTCGCCGCGACGCCGTCGATCCAGTTCCACGTCGTGCTCGGCGGC
>JAUJNJ010000321.1 GCA_030448225.1 Phycisphaerae bacterium | reverse complement strand
GCTTGCGCATCTTCCGGCAGACGGTAGATCGAAACCCCCACAAGAGAGGAGTGCATCATGCTGACCCGCCGCGAGACCCTCGCCGCCGCTGCCGCCGCTGCTTCCGTTGCCGCGTTGTCGTCCCCGCGGCGGCTGTTGGCGGCCGACGCGCCCGCGGGCGCGGGTGCCGCGGCGGTGGCCGGCGCCCAGGCACCCGGCTTCTACCATTACCAGGTCGGCGACATCGAGGTGACGGCGATCAACGACGGGTTCATGCCCCGGCCGGTCGAGGGGCTCGTTAAGAACGCGGAGGCCGCGGAGGTCAAGCGGGCCCTCGGCGAGGCGTTCCTGCCGCAGGACGTGCTGCCGATCTCGTTTACAACGCTCGTGCTCCGCACCGGCGGCAAGCTCGTGCTGATCGACACCGGCCTCGGTGACATGGGCGCGCCGACGACCGGCGTCTGGATGCGCAACTTCAAGGCCGCCGGGTTTGACCCCAAGGACGTCGGCACTGTCATCATCAGCCACTTCCACCCCGACCACATCAACGGCCTGCGCCTCAAGGGCGGGACCGCCGTGTTCCCCCACGCGGAGGTGATGGTCCCGGCGACGGAGTGGGCCTTCTGGATGGACGACGCGAAGATGGCCGCGGCGCCCGAGGCGGCGCAGCCCGCCTTCAAGAACGTCCGCCGGGTGTTCGCGCCGATGGCCAGGGACGTGAAGCGGTACGATTCCGGGACGGAGTTGGTCCCGGGCGTGACCGCGATGGCCGCCCCCGGCCACACGCCCGGGCACACGGCCTACGCCGTCACGTCCGGCCAAGGTCGGCTGCTCGTGATGTCCGACACGACGAACCACCCCGCGCTGTTCGTCCGCCACCCCGGCTGGCACTTCGCGTTCGACATGGACCCCGTCCGGGCCGAGGCCACCCGCCGCAAGCTGCTCGACGCCGCTGCGGCCGAGCGCACGCAGGTCTGCTTCTACCACGCCCCCTTCCCCGCCACCGGCTACATCGCCCGCGAAGGCGCCGACGGATTCCGCCTCGTTCCGGCGGACTGGAAGCCGGTTCCCTGAACGCTTTCAGGAACGGCCGGCTTGATGCACACGAAGAACCCCATCCCGGTCCTCCGGGCGCTGGCGCTGGCCGAGGCGGTGTCATTCCTCGTCCTCGTCGGCGTGGCGATGCCGCTTCAGTACTTCGCGGGCCTCCCCGCCGCGGTGCAGACGGCGGGCTGGGTCCACGGCGTGTTGTTCGTGGTCTTCTGCGCCGCGCTCGTGCGAACCTCGCTCGTGGCGAAGTGGCCGGTGGGGCGCGGGGCAATCGTCTTCGTCGCGGCACTTTTGCCGTTCGGGCCGTTCGTGGTGGACCGTCGCATGAAGCGGTACGAGGAAGAGTTTCGGCGAGGTGCGACGCGCGAGTGAATGCGGTGCCCGTCGTTGCGCACGCCGGTCGGGGGCGACGGGGGTAACTCGGAGTCGTTAAGGGGCACGGGAGGATTTGGGGTGCGTCGTGGTCGGACTTGTCGCCACGCGGTGCTGGGGCACCGTCCCTGGGGCACCGTCTGGCGCTCGATCACGCCTGGAGGATTTCGCGGACGACGTGGCCGTCGACGTTGGTCAGGCGGCGGCGGATGCCGTTGTGGTAGAAGGTCAGTTGCTCGTGGTCGATGCCCAGCAGGTGCAGGACGGTGGCGTGGAAGTCGTAGGTCGTGACGGGCTTCTCGACCGACGCGTAGCCGACGGCGTCGGTCGCGCCATGGGCGAAGCCCTTCCTCAGGCCCGCGCCGGCCAGGACGTTGGTGAAGCCCTGGGGGTGGTGGTCGCGGCCGCGGTTGATCGTGCCCTTGTCGGACTGGGCGAAAGGGGTGCGGCCGAACTCGGTGGTGAACAGCACGAGCGTCTGGTCGAGCAGCCCGCGCTGGCGCAAGTCTCGAACGAGGCCGGCCACCGGGCGGTCGACCCGGAGGGCCTCGCCGCTGTGGCTCTTGTAGCCGGAGCCGAGGATGTCGTCGTGGGCGTCCCATGAGACGCCGTCACCGGTCCAGATCTGCACCGTCCGCACGCCGCGCTCGATCAGGCGGCGGGCGGCGAGGCAGTTGCGGGCCACGTCGCGGCACTCGTCGCGGTCGAGG
>JAUJNJ010000320.1 GCA_030448225.1 Phycisphaerae bacterium | reverse complement strand
CCACTACGGGAACTGGGAGGTGCTGGGGTACGTCCTGGCCACGCTCGGCTTCCCCACCACGAGCGTCGCCCGGCCGCTCGACAACCCGTACGTCAGCAAGTTCGTGTTCGGCGTGCGCGAGAAGACCGGGCAGCGCATCATCGCCAAGACCGGCGCGACGGCCGAGATCACCGGCGTGCTCGACAGCCGGGGCGTGGTGGGGTTCATCGCCGACCAGAACGCGGGAACGAAGGGGATCTTCGTCGACTTCTTCGGCCGCAAGGCGAGCACGTACAAGTCGATCGCGCTGCTCGCCATGCAGTACGAGGTGCCGGTCGTGATCGGCTACGCCCGGCGGATGAACGACCGCTTCCGCTTCCAGGTCGGCGTGCAGGACATCATCTACCCCGACGACTGGAAGGCGCAGGACGACCCGCTGCGGTACGTGACGCAGCGCTACTCGAAGGGGATCGAGGACTTCGTCCGCGCCGAGCCGGGGCAGTACTTGTGGGTACACCGGCGATGGAAGACCCGCCCGAAGGGGGAGACGCCGGAGAAGTTCGATTGAGGGCAGGTGCCGGGCGATTCGCCGCTCCATCTCAGCCCGGGTGAGTGGTAACGACCCGACCCATCTCGGGGTGGAGGGGCGCGACTCCTGGTCCCGAGATCCCTCGTCGCTGACGCTCGTCGGGATGACGGTCTTCCGCTTCGTCCGCTACAGCCGAAGTCGATGTGCTCTAATTAGATGTCGAGCAGCCGCGCGTACTGCGCGAGTACCGTGTCCCAGCCAAACCGCGCTCGCACGTCAGCGGCGCCCGAGGCGATCAAGTACGCTCGGAGTTCTCGATCGTCCACCACGCGCCGAATCGCCGCCGCGAGTTGTTCCGGCGCGTGCGCGGGGACGAGGACCCCCGTCCGTCCGTCGCGCACGACGTCGCGGATGCCGGCCACGTTCGTCGCCACGACCGGCACGCCGGCCGCCATCGCCTCGATCAGCACCCGGCCGAATCCTTCCGCCAGCGACGGCAGCACGAGCAGGCCGACGCGGCTCAGCGCGTCCTGCGGCGCGGCGATCGCGCCGTGGAGGGTGACGCGGTCGCCGACGCGCAGTCGCGCGATCTCGGCTTCGATGTGCGGCCGCTCGGCCCCTTCGCCGAAGACGTGCAGTTCGATCGTCCGCCCGAGCAGCTCCACCGCCCGCAGCAGATCGGGGATGCACTTCACCGGATCGAGCCGGCCGATGAACCCCACCGGGTACGGCGACGGTTGCGGGTTTCGCATCGGCACGGGGGAGGGCGTGAAGTCGGCGACGTCGATCGCGTTGGGGATGACGGCGAGCTTGTCCGCCGGCACGTTCGACCAGTCCTGCAGCACCTGCACGACGGACTCCGACGGCACCGCGATCTTCTCGGCCGCATGGTGCGCCAGCGCCTGTGCTTTCCAATGCCACCGCGGCTCGGGCTGGGTTGTCTGGATGCACTGGAGGAACCGCACATCGCGACACGCCATTGATGCGACGGCCGCCGCGGCGTTCGCGTGGACGAGGAAGCTGAAGACCGTGTCGAACTGCCCGCCGCGGATGAGCCGGACGAGCCGCGGGAAGACGCGCACGTCGGCCGGGCCGCCGGCGCTCAGCGCCGTGACCCGCACGCTCGCGTCGCGGAGTTGATCGGCGACCGGGCCCCACGGGGAGAGGCACGCCACCTCGATCGTCGCCCGCGTCTGGCGCGCGAGGCGGATCGCGAGGTCGCGCAGGATGAACGGCATCCCGCCGATCTTCAGGTCCGTGATGAGCAGGAGGATGCGGCGTGGCACCGGCGGTGGGTTTCCGTTCGGAAGGTGTCGGCGACTAGCGGTCGAACAGCGTCTCGAGCGTGAAGAGTCCTTGGAAGTCGGCCGGCGAGTCGGCCGGCAACGACTCGAAGATCCCGTCGTCTACCATCGCGATGATGATTGCGCCGACGTCCTCGCTACGTCGGATTGCCCACTGATCGAGTTGGACTGTCGCGGCATCTGAGGAGTCGAATTCCTCTGCCGCATAGTCCCGGAGGCCCCAGCAGATCTCCTGCGCGCTCACGTGGCCGCTGCGGCGTCGCGCCTGCTCCGCGCGGCGGAGCGTGAAATGTACCGCG
>JAUJNJ010000319.1 GCA_030448225.1 Phycisphaerae bacterium | reverse complement strand
GGCGTGCTCCCGGTCGACGTCGCACAGGGCGACGATGTTCTGGCCGCTCACGCCGTTGATGTCGACCTCGCCCTTGCCGCCGCAGCCGATGGCGGCGACGTTCAGCCGCTCGTTGGCGCCGAACGCGCGGCTCGGCACGATCATCGGGAACGCCAGCGCCGCCCCTGCGGCCGCGGCGGATGACCGGAGGAATCGACGGCGGGAAACCGCTCGGCGGGCAGGGCGACGCGTCATGGCTCGTTCCTCAGAAATGTAACTCCCCCGAGACACCGCCGCGCCGGCCGCGGTCGTTATCCGCGGGAGGCCCGCGACCGGTGCATGATACGTCTGCCGCACCTGATGAGCGAGGCCGTGCGGATCAGCAGGGTTGTACAGCGTGCGTGACGCTACGAGGCCGCCGCCATTGCCGGGCCGCCGGAGGTTGCGTATCCTCTGCGGCGTCGGCGCGAGCGCCATGGCGGGTGCGGGAGCGACCGCGGCTCCTACGGTTCCCATGGCGTCCTTGCGTGTGCGGCCCCTTGGCGGAATTGGCAGACGCAACGGATTCAAAATCCGTCGCCCATAAAGCGTGTGGGTTCGAGTCCCACAGGGGCCAATCAGCGGAAAGGCAAGCAGTTACGGAAGACGTAGGGCGGCCCGAGGATCCGCACTTCGACCTCGATCGGTTGGCGGCGCTATGGGCGCACGCGGACGGCCGACTTAGAACTTGGATCGCCTCGGGTTAGCCTGCGCCTTTGGGTCGATGGAGCTGGCCGCGCTAAAGCTATGCGTGCGCCCACCAGCCAAGCTGCGTGACGGAATCCACAAACGCGTTAGATTTGCGCGAAAGCTGGATCAACCGGATCACCGGTCAATTGCGCCGGCGCCGCGATTGGTCGTCGGGCGGGTCAGCCAGTACCGCCAGCACGTCGCCAGCCGCCTCCGCCGCAAGTAGTCGTCCCGGGCAGCGCTGGCCGAGTGAGGCCTCGATCCCGGCCGGCTCGCTAGCGGCGACCGCGAGTTCGACGCGGTTACCGCCATATTGCTCCTCCGCACCAACCTATGGGAGCTGAAGCGAGTGGCCCGGCTCACCGGCACGCTCGACGACCTGACGCTGCCGTGGGCCTCCCTTGCCGTGCGCTTGCCGGCGCCAGCTTCTCCCGCAGCGCCGCCACCGCCGCCCCCCGGGCGGGGACGCTCAATCCAACGTCGAACTCAACCGGACCCGCTATGACGTCCCGCAGGTAATCCAGCCCGGCGGCCCGCGTGCAGGGGTCGTCGCTGTTGAGGCAGTCCAGCAGGAACGGCACGTCCTGCCGGAGCCGGTCGGCCTCGGCGCTGGAGAGGGGTCTGTGCTCGGCGATCAGCACGTCGATCCGGCTGTTCTGCTCGGCCGACAGCGGCCCGCGATCGAGTTGCATCAGCACCAGCACCGCCTCCGGGCCCAGCTCGGCGATCTGCGCCGACGCCGCCTCTCGGTCGCGTGCGTCGTCGGCGTCCAGCCCCGGCAGCAGCCGCTTCACGGCCCGGGCCAGCGCCTCGTCGGGCTCCCAGCGCCCGGCGAACACCTGCCAGGCCACCTGCGGCTCGGGCGCGAAGACGGCTTCCTGGCCCAGCTCGCGCAGCAGCGGGCGCAAGTGCTCGTCGGTGGCGGCCGGGTGCTTCCGCCGGAGCGTGAAGAAGTCGGCCTCGCGCAGGAAGACGCGGACGGGTTCCCGGCCGACGTGGCCGCTCTCGCTCACCATCAGCTGCACCGACGGCCCGGTGCCGAACTCCGGGTTCCGCGAGGCGAGCAGGCGGGTCAGGCGGGTGTAGCGGTTGGGGCCGGTGAAGTAGATGTTCTTCTGGATGTCGAGCGCGCCGTCGTGCCAGCCCACGAGCACGCCGACGCGCTCGCCGGGGAGGTCGTTGTTGCTGACTTCGAGCTTGAACCGGTTGGGCACGACGGCCCGCCCCGCCTCGTGGGCGCCGCCGGCGCCGGAGTTGGTCACCTCTGCGGCCCGGCCGACGCCGGCCAGGGCGACCGTCCGAAACTCGTCCTGCGGCGTCGGCGGCATCGTCGTCCGCAGCACCAGGCCGCCGTCTTCCACCCGCAGTTGGAACACCTCGTAGGCCGGGACCGGCTTTTCGGCCTCG
>JAUJNJ010000318.1 GCA_030448225.1 Phycisphaerae bacterium | reverse complement strand
GTCCCGGTCACCGCCACATCCGAACACGGCGATGACCCGCCCGCCGGGCGCGGTCGCGCGGCGGGCCGACTGTAGGACCGACTCGAGCGCGACCGGGGTGTGCGCGTAGTCGACGACGATGCGGAAGTCCTGGCCGGCGTCGACGGCCTCGGCGTGGCCCGGCACCACGTCGACCTGCGACAGCGCCTCGGCGATCACCGAGGGCGTCACCCCCAGTTCGAGGGCGGCGGTGCCGGCGGCCACGGCATTGGCGACGTTGAAGGCGCCGTCGAGCGACAACCGCACGCGTTCACCGCGGAAGCGGAAGTTCGACCAGCCGATGCCGAGCTCGAGATCCTGCACATCATCCATCGAGAAGGGTCGCAGCTGCAGCCCGCGGGTGTCGGTCTCGCCGTCGAGGATCCGTCGCCCGAACGGATCGTCGGCGTTGACGACCCCGACGGCGGCTCGGTCGGGGGTGAACAGGCAGGCCTTGGCCGCGAAGTAGGCGTCCATCGACCCGTGGTCGTCGAGGTGGTCCTGGGACAGATTCGTGAAGACGGCAACCGCAAAGCGCACGCCGTCGACCCGGTGCTGTGCAAGTCCTACCGAGGACACCTCGACTGCCGCCGCCGCCTTCCCGGAAGCGAGGAACCCCGCCAGCTCCGCCTGCAGGTCGGGCGCCTCCGGCGTCGTACGCGTCCCCGTCATCGTGCCGATGTGGCCGGTCGGTCGCCCGTCGGCTTCGAGGATCGCCCGTATGAGTTGCGTCGTCGTCGTCTTGCCGTTCGTGCCCGTCACGCCGACCACCGCGAGGTGCTCCGACGGTCGTCCGTGCAGTTCCGCGGCCACGGCCGCCATGGCGGCGCGGGCGTCGGCTACCACGGCTTGGACGGCGTCGACGTCAAGACGTCGCTCGCACAGCAGTGCGACCGCTCCGTTGGCCACCGCCGCCGGCGCGAAGTCGTGGCCGTCGCGCCGCGCGCCGGGAAGGCAGCAGAACAGCGATCCGGCGTGTGCCTCCGCGGAGTCGTAGGCGACGTCGGTCACCTCGGTGGCCGCGGGGTCACCGAGGAGCTCGAGCACCGGCACGGCCCGGAGCAGGCGTTGGAGTCGCAACGCGAGAGCGCGTCCTCGTTAGTGGTGCGGGCGGGAACTGGAAGGGCCGACGTTAGTCACAGCTGGCCGTTCGCCTGCTTGGCGACGTCGGGTGACACCGTCGGGACCGACGGGACGGGCGCCGGCGGGGGCGGGGGGATGCGGAACTGCCGGAGGCCGTATCGGGTGACCTGCGCGAACACCGGCGCGGCCACGAGGCCGCCGAAGATCGGCGTCGGCTCGTCGAGCATCACGATCGCCGTCAGGGCCGGGCGCTCCGCCGGGACGAAACCCGCGAACGACGACACGTACGCGCCGGCCTTGTACCCGCGCGCGCCCTCGAGCGGTTTTCGCGCGGTGCCGGTCTTGCCGGCGACGGAGTAGCCGTCGATGCCCGCCTTGATACCGGTGCCCACCCGTACGACCTCGCTCAGCATTCCCGTCACCTGCGCCGCCGTCTTCTCCGAGATCACCCGCCTGCGCTCGGGCGCGGGAGTCGGGCGGGGGTCGCCGTCGCCGTCCAGCACCGCCTTCACCAGCTTCGGCGCGACGTACTCCCCGCCGTTGGCGACAGTGTTGTACGCCGCCAGGGTCTGCATCGCGGTGACCGCGATCCCCTGGCCGATCGGGATCGTGCCGATCGAGGTGCCCGACCACTTCTTGGGGTCGAGCATGATGCCGCGGCTCTCGCCGGGGAAGCCGAGGCCACTGCGCTCGCCGAACCCGAACTCGCGGAGGTACCGGTCGATCCGCTCCTTGCCGAGCTTCTGGCCGATCATGATCGATCCGACGTTGGAGGAGTTCGCCATGATGTCGGGGACCGACCACGACACCGTCGGGTGCGGGTCGTGCTCCTGGAAGACGTGGTCGGCGACCTTTATCGTCCCGGGGACCGCGAGCCGGTCGCCGGCGCGGACGACGCCCACATCTTGTAGAACGGAATTGCGTCGTAGCTGGCACAACGTGACGGGGCCGTTGAGATGGAGCGGCGCGGGGTTGCACGGACACGGCACCGGCCGGGCCGTGGGGGCGGGGTTGGGCG
>JAUJNJ010000317.1 GCA_030448225.1 Phycisphaerae bacterium | reverse complement strand
CCTCCACGCCGCACCGCCGATCTGCGCGGAGAAGGGAAACACGAAGAAGTTGAGCCACCGATGGGCCACAGATCAACCCCGATCAATCCGAAAGAGAAGCCAATGGATTGCGGCGGACGCAGATCCTGGGCCTTATCGGTGTGAATCGGTGCCCCATCGGTGGCTAATGATTTCCTGCCTCAGATTTCTCCGCGCTCTCCGCGTCTCCGCGGTTCCATCGCTTTCCACGAGCAACTCGGACGGCCGTCCGGTCGCCTCTACCGCCGCCACTCAAGCCATCGGCGTGTCGCGCTGATCAGCAACGGCGACAGCGTCTTTCGGAAGCACGCGTCGGCCGCCTTCCGGATGGCTTCGGCCTGTGTGGGGTAGGGGTGGATGACGTCGGCGAGCGTCTTCAGGCCGATGCCGCCGACGATCGCCGTCGTGATCTGCGAGATCGACTCGCCCGCGTGGCGCGAGACGAACGTCGCGCCGACGATCGCGTCGCCGCCGGCCCGCACGTGGACCTTCAGGAAGCCGTCGGTCTCGCCGTCGGTCAGCGCGCGGTCGACGTCGGCGAGCGGCACCCGGTAGGTGTCGATCTTCACGCCACGCTCGGCCGCCTCGCGCTCGTCGAGGCCGACGTGGGCGATCTCGGGGTCCGTGTACGTCACCCGCGGCACCACGAGGGCACCCGCCCGCTTGCGGAACCGCAGCAGCGCGTTCTGCGCCGCCAGCCGCGCCGTGGCGTCGGCGAGGTGCGTGAACTTCCGCGGCGTGCAGACGTCGCCCGCGGCGTAGACCGCGGCGTTGGTCGTGCGGAGGTGGTCGTCGACCGTCACGCCGTGCTCGGAGTAGCCGATGCCGGCGCCCTGAAGGTTCAGCCCTTCGATGTTGGGCCGCCGCCCGACGGCGACGAGGATCTCGTCGGCCGCGATCGTCGTCGTCCCCGCCTTCTCCTTCACGTGCAGCACCCGCTCGCCGCCCGCGGTTTCCACCCGCTCCAGCGTCGCCGACAGCCGCACGTCGATGTTCTCGCGGCGGAACGCGTCGTGGAGAAGCGCGGCGGCGTCGCGGTCCTCGCTCGGCAGGAACGCGTCGTCGCGCCCCACGATCGTGACGCGCGAGCCCAGGCGGGCGAAGGCCTGCGCGAGCTCGCACCCGATCGGCCCGCCGCCGATCACCGCCAGCCGCGGCGGGAGGCGCGTGAGGTTGAAGATCGTCTCGTTCGTGACGTAGCCGGCGTCGCGCAGGCCGGGGACGTCCGGCTCGGCGGGCCGCCCGCCGGTGGCGAGGATCGCGCGGCGGAACGGGAGGCGGACGCCGTCGCCGACGTCGACCGCGTCGGGCCCGGCGAAGCGCGCGTCGCCGAAGAAGACGTCGACGCCCCACTCGTCGCGGAACGCGGCCGCCGCGTCGTGCGCGCTAATGTGCGCCCGCACCCGCCGCATGCGGCCCATTGCGGCGGCGAAGTCGACCTCCACCGCTGCCCCGGCAGCGACGCGCACGCCGAACCGGGTGGCGTCGGCGACGTCGAACGCGGCGCGGCCGGCGCGGATCACGGCCTTCGACGGCACGCACCCGGTCACGAGGCAGTCGCCGCCGGTGAACGCGCGTTCGACGAGGGCGACCTTCGCCCCCAGCAGCGCCCCCGCCGCCGCCGACACCAGTCCCGCCGTCCCGCCGCCGATCACGACGAGGTTGTAGCGGTCGAGCGGCGCCGGGTTGGTCCAGTCGCCCGGGTGCGTGTTGCGCGCGAGCGTGGCGTCGTGCGGGTCGCCGGGGAGTAGTTGGGGATGCATCGGCACGTTGGGGGTCCTCACGAGCATCACGCCACCGACGTCGGCGCCAAGTGCCCGGTGTACGACGCTCGGGCGCGGACGACCACAACTCGCACTCGTTCGGGGCTCGAATCGACCGGGTACAGCGCGTGCGGGGCGCTCAGGTCGACACTGGCGGACGTTCCCTCCACGCGATCGCGGCGGGCAAGCCCACCGGCTTAAATCGGGCGACACGCAAGGTCGTTCCCGTCGGACAAAGCGCGAACGCGCGCTCAAAGTGTTACCCGTTGCGGGCGCGTGTCGCACCGCGGCCGCCGCGCGCTACAACCGTAGCGCGGGTGACGCCGCGGGTCTACGAACC
>JAUJNJ010000316.1 GCA_030448225.1 Phycisphaerae bacterium | reverse complement strand
CGAGGCAGCGTGCCCGTGCAGACGAATTTCCCGAAAGGCATGAGCAGGCGGTTCACGTCAATCCAGCGCTCGCGCGGCACGCGCGTTTCGAGCGCGGCGAGTGTTTGCTCCGGCGTGCGCGTCGCCACCAGCCCCCAGCGGTTTGTGACCCGGTGAACGTGAACGTCCACGCTGATGCGTGCCTGCCCGCAGCCGATGCCGAGCGCAAGACCCGCGCACTTCGGCCCGACGCCGTGAAAGGACGTGAGCGTGTCGAAATTGCCGGGCAGGCTCCCGCCGAAATCGTCCACGATGCGGCGCGCGATGGCGTGAATCTGTTCTGCCTTTGTCGTGTGGTACTGACACGCGGCGATGGCCGTGTCAATAGCGGCAACGTCGAGCGCGGCGATCTCGGCGGGTGTGCGGCCCAGCGCGAACAAACGGCGCGCGGCGGGCACGGCGGCCTCGTCGGTCGTGCGGATGGACAGGATGCACGCGACGAGAACGCAGAAAACGTCGCCGAAGCCCTCGTCGGCGAGTTGAAACAGGCCCGCCTTCGGGTACCCACCGTGTGCCAGCGCATTCTCGACGCGCGCGAACGCGTCGTCGAGCGGGAAGGTCGTCATCTACCGGACCGCGTGGGTGGGCTTGTTCTTGTTGCCTTCGAGCGCGTGGTCGAGCGCGAGTTCGCCGGCCGGCTCTTGTTTGAGCGCGCTGGGGACCTCGTCGCCGACCGCCCCTTTGCCGATCGTCGTGCCCCCATCGGCGAAGTACAGCGCCCCGGTAACGTAACTCGCCCGGTCGGACGCCAGAAAAGCGAAAACGTTCGCCATCTCTTCCGGCGTTCCCCTCCGGCCGAGCGGGACGGACTGCACGATCGTCTGCTCCATCTTTTTGTCCATCGGCCCGGTTTCCTTGTGGGTCCAGGCCGTGTCAATTGGGCCGGGGCAAACGCAGTTGGCGCGCACGCCGTGCTTGGCCTGTTCGACCGCGACGCCGCGCATGAAGGCATGCAGGAACGCCTTCGTGCCGCCGTAGGGCGTGTTGTTCGCCAGGCCCAACTCGCCCGCCTCGCTCCCGGTCGAGATGACGTTGCCCTTTGTTTTTTGCAGGTACGGCAGGGCGAACCGGGTCATCAGGAAGGCCGAGCGCACGTTGTTGCGCAGGGTCACGTCGAAGTCCATCAGGGGGTACTTGTCGGTTTCCGCGGTTACGAGGAACACGCCCGCGTTGTTGATCAGCACGTCCAGTTTGCCGAACTCGGTCACGGCGATCTGCACGCATGCCTCGGCGTCGTTCTCGTCGGCCACGTCGCCGGCAAAGGCGACGGCCCGCCCGCCCGCGTCGTTGATCGCCCGCGCCACGTCGTCCACGGGATCGGTCGGCAGCCCGGCGACGACCACGCTCGCCCCTTCTTTCGCGAACAATTTGGCGATTGCCTCGCCGATGCCCGTTGCCGCGCCGGTCACGATAACGACCTTCCCGTCCAGCAGTTTGTCCATGGTCTTTCCCTTCGCGTTTCCTTATCGCTCGTGGCAAAGGTTCCCGCGCGCCGGGGCGGGCAAACCGGCAGGATTTGGCCTGCGCGACGAGCGAAGACAAAAGCGTTATGGCTTCGCTTTCGTGGCGGCGCGGGCTGCGCGCGGTTTTGCTGGGCGCACTGCTCGTGGTCGCGCTTTGCGCGCTCACGCTCCACAGCAACCTGCGCTACGGACGCTACATCACGGCCGCCGCCCTCCCGAACGGCGCGACGTTCGTTTTTGTCCTTGTGCTGCTCGTGAATGCGCCCTTCGCGCGACGTAAGTGGCGGCTCGCCCTGAGCGTGCCGGAACTCGCCATCGTTTTTTCGATGCTGTTCGTCAGCGCCGGTTTGCCGCAGGCGTCGGTCGCCGAAACGCTGGTGTCGCTGTGCGCCGCGCCCGCGTATTTTCCCAAAGGCAACGCGCCGCACGCGGCCGCGTACGAGGGAAAAGCGGCCCCGTGGCTGCTCGTGCGAGACAACGCGGCGATCCAGCGCTTTTACGAGGGCTGGGGGCCGGCGGGCGGGCCGGTTCCGTGGGACGCCTGGCTTGTCCCGCTCGCGGGTTGGTCCGTTTTCGTCGTGCTGCTGCTGGCCGCGCTGTACTGCTTGTCGCGCGCGTTCACCCAC
>JAUJNJ010000077.1 GCA_030448225.1 Phycisphaerae bacterium | reverse complement strand
TGGGTCCGCGAAGTCCGCGAGCGGCGTACGCGGTTGATTGACGTCTGGACCGTCCGCCCGCCAGCGGGCGTGCGCGGACTACTGGTCCTTGACCGAGTCGAAGTAATCCTTCACGGCCTTCTGCGCCTGGGCGGGAACCCGGTCCTGCTCGACCTCGTCGGTCGACTCGTTGTACTCGCGCTCGATCACCTCGCGGAGGCCCGCCTTGCTCTCGCCGCGCTCGGAGGCGGCCTTGACGAACGAGCTGGCGAGGATCTTGCCCTTCTCGTCGGTCTGCGACGGCGCGACCTCCTGCTTGATGTCGAACGGCGTCTCCTCGCCCTTCGGCCGCCCGCCGGACGCCTGGGCGAACCCGCCCTGGCCGCCCTGATCGCCGTTCTGGCCTTGGCCGGGGTTCGGGTTGCCGTTGGCGTTCGGCCCCTGGTCCTGCCCGTTCTGGCCCTGGCCTTGTCCCTGCTGGCCCTGTTGCCCCTGCTGGCCCTGTTGGCCGGGCTGCTGCCCCTGCTGGGCGGCGGCGGCCTGGGCGGCCTGGTTCTGCGCCTGCATCTGCTGGATCGCCTGCTGCATCGCCTGCTGGCCGCCGTTCATCGCCTGGGCGTTCTGCTGGTTCTGCTGGCCCTGCTGCTGTTGCCCCTGCTGGCCCTGTTGCGCCTGTTGGGCGCCCTGCTGCATCGCCTTGGCCATCTGCTGGGCCGCCTGCGCCATGTTCGCGGCGTTCTGCTGGGCGTTGGCCTGCTGCTGGAGCTGTTGCAGCATCTGCTGCACCTGCTGCTGCTGGGCGGCGTTGGGGCCCTGGCCGTTGTTCATCTGCTGCTGCATCTGGTTGGCCATCTGCTGCAGTTGCTGCTGGGCCTTCTTGTCGCCGTTGGCGGCCTGCTGCATCGCCTTGGCCATCTGCGCCGCCTGCTGCTGGTTGGCGCCGAGCTGCTGCAGTTGCTTCTGCATCTGCTGCTGCACCTTCGGGTCGTTGGCCATCTGCTGCATGTTCTGGGCGAGCTGCTTCATCTGCTCGGCGGCCTTTTCCTTCTCCTTTTGGTCCATCGCGTCGAACTTCTTTGTGGCCGCCGTCAGGTTGTCGACCGCCTCGCTGAACTTGCCTTCCTTGATCTGCTTGTGGGCCTCGCCGACCGGGCCGCTCTCGTCCTGCGGGCCCTTCATCGAGCGGAACATCTTCATCTCGTTCGCGGCCTTGGCGAAGCTGCTGGCGTCCTTGATCTTCTGCTTGATCGACTCCACGTCCTGCAGCGCCTTGAGCGCGGTGCTGCGGGCCTTGGCCGGCTCCTTGATCGGGCGGCGGAGCAGGTTCTCCAGGTCGCGCTTGGCGGTCTTGATCTGCTCGTTCTCCTCGACGGCCGGCGGGGCGGTGGCGATCTCGGCGAGCGCCTTCTTCACCTCGTCCTTGACCGCGACCTGCTCGCGCTCGGCCGCGGCGGCCTTGCGGGCGCGCTCGTCGGCGCCGAACAGGTCGAACGCGGGCAGCCACGTGGCGGCCAGCGCGACGACGGCGGCGACGATCGTGAGCGTCGCGTGGCGCGGGAGCTTCAGCGGGAACTGGTTGTGCAGGTTGACCGACTCGGCCGTCCGCTCGGCGTCGCGCACGGCGGCGGCGGCGAACGGGTCGGTGCTCGGGCGGACGTACAGGGCGGTGCTGAACTTCTCCTTCAGCGCCAGTTTGTCGTCGATCGCGACCGCCGCCTCGTGCGCGGTCGGCCGCCGCCAGATCGCGTAGGCGACGGCGCCGACCACGCTGACGCCGAGCCCCGACCAGAAGAAGACCATCGGGCGCGGCAGCTCGAGGCGGAACAGCTTATACGCCAGGATCGCCAGCAGCACGGCGGCGGCGAACCCGAAGAGGGCCCAGGCGAGCGCGCCGAGCAGCGTCGAGAGCGTGAGCTTCGCCTGGACGCGGGCGACGTGGTGATCGAGTCGACTCATGGCAAGGCCCTCCCTGGGCGGCGGGTGCGTCGGCGGCGCGGACGACCGTCCGCATCGCGACGCCGAATTGTACGACACGCCGGGTCCGGCACAACGAAAAAGCGGGCGCGTCCCGCCCGTATAGACGGGAGGCGGCCCGGGAGGTTTCACTTTTCGCCCCTTTCGTCCGGCCGGGGCGTGTGCTTCAATGGCCCCGCTTGGCGCGGCGGGCGGCGTCGCGATATCGGGCCCGGAGCCGAGGGCGACCCTGTCGGGGACGCCTCACGGCGAGGTCGGTGCACTCCCGGCGTGCGTCTGAAACGATGCCCGGCTCACGAGTTGGAACTGCCGCGGCGCGCCGCCATGTCGAAGTCGGGTTTCGAACGAACAGGGAAAAGGAGTCGAAGCATGTCAAAGTGGATCTGTAGCCGGGCCGCGCTCGCGGCGCTGCTCGCCGCGGGGTTGATCTCGTACACGTCGTCCGGCCAGGCCGGGGCCCAGGAGCGGCCCGCCGCGGCGAATCAGGACGACATCGGCAACCCGCCGGCCGACTTCGGCAGCGACGCCAAGACGGAGTTCCGCCGCGAGCCGGACGCGGTCGAACGCGTTCTTCGCGGCTCGACCAGAGTCATTGCGGACACCGCCCAAGCGCAGGGCACCGATCAGCAGGGCGCGGCGCAGCAGCAAGGCGCCGCCCGGGCCGAGACCGCCGCCCAAGCCGACCGCGGCGGCAAGACGATGCCCGGCGACATCACGCTCGATCAGGCCCACGCCGCCCTCGAGGCCGCGGGCGCGCAAGGCGGGCGAGATCAACACGAAGATGGACATCGCGATCGTCGACGCCGGCGGCAACCTGAAGGGCTTCGCCCGGATGGACGGGCGTGGCTCGGCAGCATCGACATCTCGATCAAGAAGGCCAAGACCGCCCGCTCAAGATCGGCAGGCCAAGATCGAGCACTCGAACAAGGGCTTGGTCTACGTTCCCGCTACTTCGACGCCGGCGGCACGATGAACACCGGCGATGGCGGGCATCGGCAGCGGCGTCAGGCTCAGCGGCATCCGGCGGCGAGGCCGCGACGTCCGGTGGCGACGCCGATCCGAGCACTCGAACGAGGGCCGATCGAGAACGACACCCAGAAACCGCGGCCAGCAGTTCTTCGGCTTGCCGATCCGCGCGTGCAGCGTAACGTCTTGCCACACATCCATCCGGGCGACGTCAAAATCGGATGAGTAGAAAGGTCCGACCACGAGTCGCCCGGCACGTCGAGCACGACCACGAGGTCGCGATGGCGGGCATGCAGGCAGCGGCGCCAAGGCCGGCGGCCGGGCCCGGAGCGACGCGCGCAGGGCGACGACGCCCGTCCCGTCGGCGGCGGCCGGGGCCGAGGGGCGCATCGTCCGGCGGCGAGGCCGCGACGTCCGGTGGCGACGCCGAGGGCGATTGAGCAAGCCCGGATCGACGACCGCGGCGAAGGCCGCAACGAGAACGGCGGAAACCGCGGCCATCCGAGGCGAAGCCCTTTGCGACGCAGAGGGCTTCGGCTAACAACCGCGTGCGGCCGATAACGTCTTGGGGATCCACACATCCATTCCCGCTCATGGCGGGACGTCAAAATCTCGATGAGTAGGTCAGAGGTCCGACCGCACGAGTCGCGCGACCATTCGTCGGCAAGTGAATCCTCGCCCGACGAGCGCGCGCGCGGCCGTGCAGGTTGCCGGGTCGCGGGGGTGCCCCGCCGGAGACGAGTTCTGAGGCGGCTCCGAGGTGAACCCGCCGAGGGTTTAACGGCGATCGGACCGTTGCTTATCGCCAAGATAAACGTGTTCCTGGCCGCCGCCGTTCCGCACCAGATTCGTCGCCCCCAAGTCCCACACACGTCCGCGTGTTGGTGGTCGAGGACGATCCGTCGACCGGCCACGCCCTGCAGATGCTGCTGCGGCACTACAAGTACGACGTGTCGCTGGTGACGACCGTTGCCCTTATTACGACTGGCGGAGAAGCCAGACGTCGTCCTGCTCGACCTCATGCTGCCCGACGGCAACGGCTTGACCGTGCTGGAAGCGATTCGCCGCCAGAACCTGCAGGCACGGGTGACCGTCGTGACCGGCGTCGGCGATCCCGAGCACATCGCCCGAGCGCGCGGGTTGAAGGCCGACATCGTCCTGCAAAAGCCGGTCGACTTCCTGCAGATCCTCAGCGGGCTTCCGCCCACCCTCTGACCGCCCGTTCGCCTCCCGGCCTGTACCGGGCATTTGTCGGCGGCTCATTTCGATTGAGCAAGGCCCGACGGCGGAGAGAAGACGCTACCGCTCATCGAAGGGCCGCGTCTCTAACACACCCCGCCGTCACCTGCGGCAAAAACGGCCGGAACCTCGACCCGATGTTCGGGAAGAGATGCCGGCCGTTTCATGCTCACGCTCCCGGATCGGCGAGATGGCGTCCCGCCGCGGGTTTATTTGGCGTACCGAGCAGCTTGTTAGCGCACCGAGCGGCGGCGGAACAGGTTCACGATCGCCAGCAGGATGATCGCCCCGAGGAACGAGACGAGCAGCGCGGGGATGCTGAAGTTCCCTTCGTTGATGCTGTTACTGTTGAGGACGTTAGAGAACAGGAAACCGCCGATGAACGCACCAACGATGCCGACGACGACGTTCAGGATGATGCCCTGCTGCTTGTCGGTCTTCATGACCATGCTGGCGAGCCAACCGATGATGCCGCCGACGACGAGCCAGATGATGAAATTCATGACGATTCTCCGTGAGTCCCTGAAGCCCGCCCCGGCCTGCCGACGCCGGCAAAGCCCGTGAAGCGGATACCATTTCAAAACTTGCAGTTACAACCAAGCGTCGCACGCTGTTAGTCGACGGAACGGTTTGAATCCGTCACCAAGATCGACGGATGACTTGGCCGTGCCGACACTTAGCCTCACGCCTCTCGCGGCCGTGCGAGCCGGGATACGGCTTCGCAACGATTGTGCCAGACGCGGGCGTTCATGCTCCGATGTCGATGAAATGAGGCGCGGAAGCGCGGTTTGTCTTCCGCAATGTCGGACACACAGCAATTGAAGCGGGCGCGGCGGGACAAATTGGCAGCGCAGGTTGGCGGGGTGACGGGCACGTCGACCGCCAATCACCGGTCGAAAATGAAGCGGGGAACAGCCGGCGCGGCGGCCAGGCCGGGGGCCGCGCCGTGCTATCGCGTGTGGCTAGCTGGCCGATTCGCGGTTGAACGCGAGCGCGAGCGTCGCGCCGGCGGCGCCGATCATGGGTCCGTAGATTTGCGGGAAGTAGCAGGTCAGCACCATCAGGAAGGCGACCCCGACGCCGGCCATCGCCCAGCGGTTCAGCACGAGGGCCCGGCACGACCGGCAGGTCCGATCGGCGGACATGTCAGACCCGCAATCTCGGCATTCCATGTGTACTCCAACACGAAGAAGGTCGGCCCGGCGGCGTTGCACCGCCGGACAACAAAAAGCGATCACCCCGATGCTCGCGCGCCCGGTTCGCACGATGCGTGCTCCGAGCCGGCGGATGGACGTCCCGCGCGGGAGAGCGAAGCCCGCCGCAGCAAGACGTTTCGTTATCGGAGCTTAGAAGCCCGAACCCCACCAGCCTTCGCGACCGCGATCCCGGGAGCCCATCCCGGCACCGACAGAACCCCTACGCCACGATCCGCAAAACGGTTCGGATGCGGAAGGATTGGAAGCATCGGACCGCCGATCATCGGATGATCCGGCGTTCCGTTCAAGCGCCGCAAAGTGATCCGGACGTTTCCTCCCCGGCGGCGGCCAAAGCGGTGACCGGCAACGGGACCCGCCTGTGTCTCCCCCGTCCTCGTGTCCATCCGCTCGTCCGACCTCCCAACATTCGTGCCGGCGACGAGCGCGTCTCCCCCGCCTTGCCCGGTGCCGCTCGCATCGGATACACTGCCCGGCCCTTTGCAGCAGGAGTACGCCATGCGCCACGTGATTTCCGCCCTGGTGATGAACGAGCCGGGCGTCCTGGCCAACGTCGCCGGGATGTTCGCGGCCCGCGGGTTCAACATCGACTCGCTCGTCGTCGGGCGGACCGAGAACCCCGACCTCTCGCGCATGACCGTCGTCGTCGACGCCGACGACAACACGCTCGACCAGGTGCGCAAGCAGTTGGCCAAGCTCGTGCCCGTCGTCAACGTGCACGACTTCAAGGCCTCGGCGTACATCGAGCGCGACCTGGCGCTGATCACCGTCGGCGCGACGACCGAGCAGCGCGGCGACGTGATCGAGGTCGTCACGCTGTTCCGCGGCAAGGTGGTCGACGTGGCCCCCGAGAGCATGATCGTCGAGCTCGTCGGCACCGACGAGAAGATCGAGGCGTTCATCGAGCTCGTGAAGCCGTACGGCATCCGGGAACTCGCCCGCACCGGCGTCATCGCGATGGGCCGCGGCATGCAGAACGGCAAGGCCGCCGCCGGCGCGGCCGGCAGCGTCAAGCGCACGCGCAGCATCAACGCCCCCGCCGCCGCGGCGCTGCCCCCGTCGTAGGGACGCCCCGCGCGAATCAACAGCAAACTCGACTTGCCGCCGGCACGCCCCGAACCCCGGGGCGTGCCTTTTCGTGTCGCCACGCTGGGGTCGCCCGGCGGTGCCGCCGCGACTCTCCCCGCGCGAGACGCGGTTCCTGCATCGCCGGCCGACGGGCTGACGTCGACGAACCCTGAGTCACAGACGCTGACCCCGGGGCACAGCAGCCTGCCGCGACCCGCCGGTGTGGTCGAACGACTCGTCCCCTGCGCGCCCAACCCCCTTTGCCTCGTGCCGAAGTCCCCGACGCTCGTGGCCCCGCACTTGCGAGGGCTGCCCGCCAACGTGAGGCGGCTCATGCTGCCGGGCGCGGGGTAACGGATCGGGAGACGCGGCCGGCCGCGCGGGCCATGTTTGGTCCTACGGGCGACGGATTGGCGTGACTTGAAGGAGTTTCGGCTATGGCGGCACATGACAATCCGGCTCCCAACGGTCCGGCTCCCAAGTCGGCCACCGGTCTGTACGGGAGCGAGTTGGGCGGGAACATGCTCCGCGCCGCCGGCGCCGAGGCGGTCGGCACGTTCCTGCTCGTGCTCGCCGGCACGGCCGTGGCCACGGCGGCATCGCTCGACCAGACGGTCGGGCCCCGGGTCCTCGAGCTGCTGGCGATCGCGCTCACGTTCGGCCTGGCGCTGACGGCGCTCGTGAGCGCGCTGGGGCACGCGTCGGGCGCGCACCTGAACCCGGCTGTCACCCTCGGGCTGGCCGCGACGGGAAAGTTCCCCGCCCGCTACGTGGCGGCCTACCTCGGCGCCCAGCTCCTGGGGGCGGTGCTGGCGGCCCTGGCGGTGTGGGCGATGTTCGGCCACGCCGGCCGGGCCGACGCGTTGCTCGGCGCGCCCACGCCGGGCGAGGGCACGGGGATCGGCCAGGCGTTCCTCGCCGAGGCGCTGATCACGTTCCTCCTCGTGTTCGTCGTCATCTCCGTCGCCACCGACGAACGCGCGCCCGCGCAGTCCGCCGGCCCGGCCGTCGGCTTCGCGCTGGCGGCGGCGGTGCTCGTCGGCGGACCCGTCTCCGGCGGCGCCCGCCAACCCCGCCCGCCGCGCGGGGCCGATGATCGTGGCCGGGCGGTTCCCCGCCGCCTGGGTCTACGTCGTCGCGCCGGATCGCCGGCGGCGTCCTCGCGGCCGTGCTCTACGACCAGTTCGTCAAGAAGGCCGACAAGCCCACCGAATAGCCCCCGCCCGCCGTTGCGCCGAGCGGCGTCTCGATCTCACCACGTCGCGCCCGCGCGACCGCGACGGACCTTAGCGGCCGCCTCCCCGGGCGCACGTTGACGTCCCGATCCTCGGGCCCGATCACGCTCGCCGTTTGCCCGCGGGGACGCACGACCGGTAGCATGAGGCGCGGCGGCGGCGGCGGCGGCGGCCGTTGGAGAACTACGCCCGTGAGACTCCGTCGCCCGGCCCCGTACGCGAACAATGGGCGGGAGCGACATCGATGACGTAGCCGCGGCAAGCCGCTCTCCTCCCGCATGTCGGCGTCACGATGCCGCTGCTTCACCGCCCTTCGACGCGGAGGGTGCCATGAACGAACCCTCTGATCACGGCGTAACGCTCGCGGTCCTCGCCGGCGGCGAAGGGTCGCGCATGGGGCGGCCCAAGGCGTCGCTCCGCGTCGGCGGACGGCCGATCCTCGACTACCTGCTCGACCGCTTCGCCTGGCCCGGCCCGACGCTGCTCGTGACCGCCCCCGGCCGCGAACGCCCGCCCGGCGCCCGCCGTTTCGGCCGCGAGGTCGTCGACCCCGCCGCCGGCCTCGGCCCGCTCCGCGGCGTCCTCACCGCGCTCGAACACCTCACGACGCCCCTCCTAGTCGTCGCGCCCGTCGACATGCCGCTACTCGGGCCCGCCCAGTTCCGCTGGCTCGCCGAGCGACTCGCGGGCCGGCCGGACCTCCTCGGCGTCACGGCCCGTCGAGGCGACGACTCGATCGAACCGCTCCCCTGTGCCCTGCGCGCCGCAGCGCTGGAGGTCGTTCGCGATCATCTCGCGACCGGCCGTCGCTCGCTCGGTTCCCTCCTGGCGATGGGAACGCCCGCCGGTTTCGCCGCCCTACCCGCACCGCCCGATTGGACGGCCGAAGTGTGGACGAACGTGAATCACCCGGCGGAATGGGCGGCGTTCCTCAAGTCCGAATGACCCGCGCGCCAGCTCCGGGACTTCTGGTGCGACTCCCGAGCGAACGCAGAGACACGCGCGCGCCGTGCGGCGCGAAGGAGGCGAACGCGTTCCGACGCTCCGGCGTTCGTCACATCGGGCGGGCCGGGGCTTCCGGTCGCGCGGTTAGCGGCCCGCCCCGGCGTAGCGGGCGAGGACGCCGACGTTGCGGATGAAGGTCGCGGAGTCGATGAGCGGGCCGTCGACCTTGTGGTACTTCAGCCGGCCCTGCTCGACCCACGCGCCGCGCGCGTCCATCGCGGCCAGCAGGCGGCGCACGTCGGCGTCGGTCGGCGGGGCGGCGCGCTCCTTCGGCTTCGACCGGGCCGCTTCGGCGGGGCGTTGCCGTTTCGCACGCTCGTACGCGCGCTCAATCGAGGCGATGTTGCTGGCGACGGTGAAGCTGTAGTGGGTGGGGACGTCGCCGTCGTCGTGGGTCAGCTTGTAGTCGCGCGTCATGTAGAGCGGGCGGTTCGTGCGCAACTCGTAGAAGCGTGCGAGCCGGCCGTCCGGGAGCGTGGAGCGCTTCAGCCAGGCGATCGCCCGTGAGAACCGCTCCAGGTACGTCGCGTCGCCGGTGCGGGCGTGGAGCAGCAGGAGCGTGCGCAGCAGCTTTTGCGACTCGCCCGCCGTGACCGCCGGCGGCTCGAACTTGCGGGCCCACGCCGGGTGCATGTTCCGGTCGTACTGCTGCGCCCACGCCGGCTGCGGCTCGGGGAGCTGCGCGCGGCGGATGAAGTCGCCGCACCGCCGGGCGGCGTCGAGGTACTTGGCGTCGCCGTAGACGTCGTGCGCCTCGAGCAGCGCCTCGACCGTGTCGGACATCGTGCCGTCGTTGAACGTGTAGTGCCACCAGTAGTCGCCGCCGGGGTGTTCGCGGGACCACTCGTCCGGCAAGCTCGCGCGGAGGTCCGGATCGTCGTCACGCTTCGACGGCCCGTCCCACACCTGCGACCAGGCGCCGTTCGCGTGCTGCGCGGCGAGGATCGCGTCGAGCGCGAACGCGGTGGCGCCGTGCACCTGCGCGTCCTGGAACTTCCCGGCCGCGTCGAGCCGCACGAGGAACCGCACCGCGGACTGGGTCTTGTCGTCGTCGAAGCTGGAGATGTTCCGCGCCTTCTTCGGCGCCTCGCCGTCGACCCGGTACGCCTGCTTCTTGCGCGCGGCGGGATCGAAGTCGATCCGGCCGTTCCACCCGCCGGAGTGGAGCTGCCCGCGCACGAGCGCCCGCCCGGCGTCGGCGGCGGCGGCGAGCAGGTAGGGGTCGCGCGTCCGCTCCCACGCGTCCAGCATCGCCATCCCCACGGCCGGCGTGCCCGGCGGCTGCACCCAGACCTCGGTCGGCTTCACGACGCCCTCGCCCTCGCGCAGCTTCAGGTCAGCGGAATACCGCCAGACGTAGCCGCCCTCGACCGCGACTGTCTGGTGGAAGAACGTCACCGCCCGCTTCAGCCCCGCGGCCGCGTCAGCGCGGAGGTCTTCTCCGCGGGCGCGGGACGGAGCGAGCGAGAGCAGTTCGAGCAGAACGGGAAGGAGCGCGGAGGAGCAAGTGCGCATACCAAATACTTTCGTTTGAGCTGGTCACAACCACAAGGCGGTCGATCAACCTTCGAAGAAGGTCTGCATCCTTCACGCGTCCGCACCGAGCGCGGCCCTTCGGGCGGCGGCTAAAAGGGGAGGGGGGACAGGGCCTGTCGGAAGCAGACGGGCATACCTAAACTGGTAAAGCGTCTGATCGCAGGACCGGCGCTCGCCGACAGAATCGACGGAAACCAGATGTCCCACGCCATCGACAAGCCCCTCGCCTACCGCCTGCGCCAACTCGTGCCGTTCGGGCTCGGGCAGGACAAGCCGGCGCACTTCCGCGACATGATGAAAATCGTCTGGAAGAACAAGGACAACCTGCCCTACGCGTGGCAGGTCCTCAGCCGCGGCGTGTGCGACGGGTGTGCGCTGGGCGTCGCGGGGTTCCACGATTGGACGATCGACGGCACCCACCTCTGCATGACGCGGCTCAACCTGCTGCGCCTCAACACGATGCCCGCCCTCGATCCGGCGGTCATGCGGGACCTCGGCCGGCTCAAGACGATGAGCAACGCGCAGCTGCGCGACCTCGGCCGGCTGCCTTACCCGATGTTGCGCCGCAAGGGCGAGGCGGGATTCAGTCGCGTGTCGTGGGACGAGGCGCTGGCGCTCGTCGGCGGCAAGATCCGCGAGACGACCGACCGCCGGCGCGTCGGGTTCTTCCTCACGTCGCGCGGGATCACCAACGAGGTGTACTACGTCGCGCAGAAGGCCGCGCGGTTCCTCGGCTCGCCGAACGTCGACAACGCTGCCCGCCTCTGCCACTCGCCCTCCACGGGGGCCATGAAGGCGACGATCGGCTACGCGGCGAGCACGTGCAGCTACAAGGACTGGTGGGGGACGAACCTCATCGTCTTCTTCGGCTCCAACCCGTCGAACGACCAGCCGGTCGCGATGAAGTATCTGGAGCAGGCGAAGCGGACCGGCGCGAAGGTGGTGCTCGTCAACCCGTACCGCGAGCCGGGGATGGAGCGCTACTGGGTGCCGAGCAGCGCGAAGAGCGCCGTGTTCGGCACCGACATCACCGACTACTGGTTCCCCGTCGCCCAGGGCGGCGACATCGCGTTCATCTACGGCGTGCTGAAGGTGCTGGTCGAGAACGACTGGCACGCCAAGACGTGGATCGACGAGCACGCCGCCGGATTCGCGGAGCTCGAGGCGCACGTCCGCAGCTTCGACTGGCCGGTGTTGGAGGAACAGTCGGGCCTGTCGCGGCAGAGCATGACCGAATTCGCGACGCTCCTGCGCGACGCGACGAACGCGATCTTCGTCTGGAGCATGGGGATCACGCAGCACCGCTTCGGCGGCGACGCGGTGCAGATGGTGCTGAACCTCGGCCTCGCCCGCGGCTACGTCGGCCGCGAGAAGACCGGCCTCATGCCGATCCGCGGCCACTCCAGCGTGCAGGGCGGCGCCGAGATGGGCGCCTACAGCACCGCGCTGCCCGGCGGCAAACCCGTGAACCCCATGAACGCCGCCGCCCTCGCCGCCGACTACGGGTTCGACATCCCCGACGCGCCCGGCCTCACCGGCCCGGAGATGGTCGAGGCCTGCGCCCGCGGCACGCTCGACGTCCTCTACTGCGTAGGCGGCAACTTCCTCCGCACGCTCCCCGAGCCCGACTACGTCGCCGCCGCCATGGCCAACGTGCCGCTCCGCGTGCACCAGGACATCATCCTGACCGACCAGATGTTCATCGACCCGGCCGGCCGCGGCGAGGCCGTGCTGCTGCTGCCGGCCAAGACGCGCTACGAACAGGACGACGGCGGCACCGAGACCACCACCGAACGCCGCGTCTGCTTCAGCCCCGAGATCCCGCGCCAGGTGGGCGAGGCCCGGGCCGAGTGGAAGATCTTGCGCGACGTCGCGGCCGCGGCCGATCCCGAGCGCGCGTCGCTGCTGAAGTGTGATACCGGCTGGGCCGTCCGCGAGGAGATCGCCCGCGTCGTGCCGTTCTACGACGGCGTCCAGCACCTGCGCGACACCGGCGACGCCTTCCAGTGGGGCGGCCCGCGCCTCTGCGAGGGCGGCGCGTTCGCCACGCCCGACGGCAAGGCCCACTTCCGCCCGGTGCCGCTCCCCGCCCGGCGCGGCGGGCGGCGCGAGGCGGGCGTGTTCCACGTCAGCACCCGCCGGGGCAAGCAGTTCAACACGCTGATCTACGCCGAGACGGACCCGCTGACCGGCGCCGCCCGCGACGCGGTCTTCATGAGTCCCGACGACGCCGCCGACCTGCACCTCGCCGGCGGCGACCGCGTCGCGCTAGTAAACGACCGCGGCCGCTACGCCGGTCGCGTCGTCCTCGCCCCGATCGCCCGCGGCAACCTCCAGATCCACTGGCCCGAGGGGAACGTCATCATCCCCAGAGACATCTGCGACCCCGTCGGCGGCGTGCCGGATTACAATGCCGAGGTGCAGGTCGAGCGGACGTGATGCCCGCGGCCGCGGTGCGATGCGGGAGGTGTCGATGCGACCAATGCTCGTGGCGATCGCCCTCGGAGGCCTCCTCGGATGCGTGCTCTGGATGTGCCTCTGCGGGGTGGTGGCGCTCGCGCTCCTGTCGGAAGGCCAGATTGCCGCCGGCCTCACGGCTGCCGGCGCCGCCGCCGTCGGCGGCATAGGGTTGTGGGGCTCGTCGAGATGGTTGGAGCACTTGAACCGCCCCGAGCCCCGCCAAGCCCGCGGCTTCGAGGTGCTGCCCACGCACGCCGCGGAACGGCCGCGCTGGGACGCCGGCGCGCCGTCGCCGATGACGACGGAGGGCCCAGTGCGACCGACGGAGGCGAGACGGAAGAGCGCTCGAGGCCCGACGGTTGACCGGCGCTGGCTGAACCCGATCCTCAGCGTCGCCGCCGGCGCCTGCGGCGTATGGGCCGCCGCCTGGCTGTTCGGCACGTTTCTGATGCTCCTGGGCCTGGTCATGAGCGACACGCCGATGGCGTTCGTCCAGCCGACCTTCTTCTGCCTGTCGTTCGGCGCGCTCGGACTCCTCGGCCTCTGGGGCATCGGGCGGGTCGAACGCGGCGGCCCGTCGGGGGCCGATGCGCCGCGGGGCTTCGCGGTGCTGCCGCCGCCGCACGACGAGCCCGAGCCGTGAGCCACGGCTCTTCCTGGCGTAGCGCCGGATCAGGGAAAAGGAACAGCGTCATGGCGAACGTCTGCCGGTATCGCGTCGGCGAAGCCCCGCATGACGGCCCGGACGAACTGGCGGTCGAGGAGCCGCTGGAGATCCGCGTGAAGGGGCGGGCGGTGAGCGTCACGATGCGCACGCCGGGGCACGACGCGGAGTTGGCGGCGGGGTTCCTGCTGTCGGAGGGAATGATCGGCCGGGCGGCGGACGTCGTGGCGGTCGAGCCGTGCGCGCACGACCGCGGCGGCAACGTGGTGAACGTCGTGCTCGCGCCGGCGGTGCGGCCGGACTTCGAGCGGCTGACGCGCCACGTGTTCGCGTCGTCGAGCTGCGGCCTGTGCGGCAAGGCGACGATCGATGCGGTGCACCAGACGATCGAGCCGATCAACCCGCGGATCGACGTCGCCGTCGACGCGGACGTGTTGCTCTCGCTACCGGGCAAGCTTCGCGCGTCGCAGCCGACGTTCGACCGCACCGGCGGACTGCACGGGGCGGCGGTGTTCACGGCGGCGGGGGAACTCGTCGTCGCGCGGGAGGACGTCGGCCGGCACAACGCGGTCGACAAGGTGCTCGGGTACGGGCTGCTCGCCGGGCTGCTGCCGTTCGACCGCCACGTGCTGCTCGTCAGCGGCCGGGCGAGCTTCGAGATCCTCCAGAAGTCGCTCGCCGCGCGACTGCCGGTCGTCGCCGCCGTCTCCGCCCCCTCCAGCCTCGCCGCCGACTTCGCCGCCGAGAGCAACCAGACGCTCGTCGGGTTCCTGCGCGAGGGGCGCATGAACGTCTATGCGGGGCGGGAGCGCGTGCGGTTCCCGGAATGAAGCGTCGCGCTGTTCCGCAATTGGAAGGCGCGTGGCGCAGCGATGGTGACGAAGCGCGGTCGCCACTACCGCGTCAGACGCAGCTTATGCTGCGGAGAAACCCGCGGCGACACCGCACGAAGCGGCGATCGCACGCGGTGCGTTCTGTGCGCCACCGCACCCGCCGCCCACCGCGGTTGTGCGCCCGCCGCAGTCGGGACACATCCATCGCTGCGAACGACGGTTCCCGCGTCATCGCCACGCGTCCTCCGCGTCACGCAGCCGAGCCTACCGCAGCCACTCGTCCAGATGTTCGGCGACGAACGCGTCGTCGTTGAGGTGGGGATACGCGTGGTACACGCGGTCGATCTCGGCGGCCTGCCCGGGACCGAGCGTCTCGCGTTCGTCGAGGAGCCAGAGGCCCTCGAGCAGGCCCTGGCGGCGCAGGACCTCGTGCAGGCCCGCGATGACGCCGGCGTAGTTGTTGGCGGCGTCGAAGAAGGCTGCGTTGGCGTCGGTGACCTCGACGTTCAGCCGCAGCATCTCGTCGGGCACCGCGACCGACTGGGCCAGCGCGCGGCAGCGGCGGTGGATCGCGACCGACGGTTTCGTCCACACCGCGTAGTGCCCGAGCAGCCCGCCGACGATCCGCCGCTCGACCTGGATGCCGTCGACGTCGAACCCGTACGGCGTGAGCAGGTCGGCGACGATGTTGTCGTCGTTGCCGGTGTAGAGCGCCACGTCGTCGCGGCCGGCCTCGACCACGGCTCGGGCGACGTCGATCGTCTGGTACCGGTTGAACGGCGCGATCTTGATCGCCACCACGTTCTCGATCTGGGCGAACCGCCGCCAGAACGCGTACGGCAGCGGCCGACCGCCGGCGGCGGGCTGGAGGTAGAAGCCGACGATCGGGATCGCGTCCGCGACGGCGCGGCAGTGGGCGATCAACTCGTCCTCGGTCGCGCCGGCCAGGGCCGCGAGCGACAGCAGACCGGCGTGGTAGCCGCGGTCGCGGACAAGCGCCGCCTCGCGGACGGCCTGCCCGGTCTTGCCGACGACGCCCGCGACGCGGACAAGTGGCTCGCCCCGGCCGGCGTCGGCGCGGTCGAACTCCTCGGCCGCCAGCGCGAGCAGCGGTTCGAACAGGCCGACCTTCGCGTCGCGGATCGCGAACTGCGTCGTGTGCACGCCGACCGCGAGCCCGCCCGCGCCGGCGGCGAAGTAGTAGCGGCAGAGCGCGCGCTGGCGGCGCTCGTCGAACCGGCGGCCGGCGCCGAGCGCCAACGGGCCCGCGGGAATGGCGCCGCCTCGGTCGCGCGCGGCTCGGGCGGGGGCGGTCATGGCGGGTGCGGTGCTCCTGCGAAGGGTTCGGGCGGGCGGGCACGCAATCGTCCCCGCGTCGTTCCTCAGTCTTTCATACGCGCGGGGCGCGGTCCCCACAACAGCGCGCTGTGGGTCGGGCGTCGCGACCTGTGTGTAGCGGCCTCGCTCGCGAGGGTGTCCGAGTTCGTCGGCGCGACGAACCCGATCCGGCGCCGCCGGTACTGCCATCGTCTTGAAAGCGCGGGAGACGCGGTTCGCGCTGCAGATCACATCATCCCTCTCATCCCAAAACCTTCTTGCGCGCTGACGCGGAAGGGCGAAAAGCTGCGATGATTCCGACGACTTGGCGAACAACGACGGTGGAATCTCGTGATGCCCGCGCGACAAGCACCGCCCTTCGGGCGGCGGCTAAAGGGCACCCGCGACGTACGTGAGGCTTAGTCACGCAAACGCATCCGCGGGTTCGATGCGGATCCCCTTCGCTCTCGTCTTCGTCACGACGCGAGTTCATCGTGTCGCGCTCGGCACTTTTCGCCCGCACTTCGACTTAGCTCGACGGAAGGTGCTGCGGTCCGCGATGCCAACAACTGCTCGGTCCTGCGGTAACATGCACGGCGGCCGCGACACGTTCTTTCACCGCTAACGAGGAAATCGCATGACCATCGGATCGCTCTCCCACTCCCGCGTCGCCCGCGCGCGCGGACTCGTCGCCCTGATCGCCATCGCCTGCGCGCGCCGCGCGCTCGGGGCCGATGACGCGGCCTCTTCGCCTTCGGCCAAGCCGGCGAAGAAGGTGAAGGTGCTCGTGCTCACGCAGTCGCGCGGGTTCGTGCACAACCCGGTGAAGCGGCCGTCGCCGGACGAACTGGCAGCTGTCGGAAAAGACGATGAAGGAGATCGGCGAGCAGACCGGCGTCTTCGAGGCCGAGGCGACGCAGGACGCGACGATCATCACGCCGGAGAAACTGAAGGAGACCGACGTCCTGATGTTCTACGACGACCGGCGCGCTGCCGATCAGCGACGAGAACTGGGCGGCCGTGCAGGAGTGGCTCGACAGCGGACGCGGCGGGTTCATCGGCATCCACAGCGCGCGACCGACACCGGCTGGAAGTACGACGGCCAGGGGCCTGAGCTACCCGAAGATGATCAACGGCCAGTTCGCCGGCCACCCGTGGAACCAGGGCACGCCGGTGTCGTTCACCGCGATCGAGCCGGAGCACCCGACGGTCCGCATGGGGGCCCGGAGTTCGACTACAAGAGGAGATCTACCAGTACAAGGACTACGACGAGCGGGCCGTCCGCGTGCTGCAGTACATGAACTTCGAGAAGACGCCGCGGAAGATGCCGTACATGGTGCCGCTGACGTGGGTGCGGAACGTCGGGCAGGGCCGGCTGTTCTACACGAACCTCGGCCACACGCCCTCGACGTGGGACGACCCCAAGTTCCGCGAGATGCTCGTCGAGGCGGTGCGGTGGGTGACGAAGCAGACCGACGGCTCGGCCGAGCCGAACCCGCGAGGCGCAGGCGCTGGTGTCGATCCACTCGCTGCTGGCCGCCGCCGGCGCGTCGGGCAAGGCCATCCCCGAGACGCCGACGCAGATCGTCGCGAAACTGAAGACCGCGGCCGACGGCGCGTGGCTCATGGCCAAAGCCGACGAGGTCGAGGCGCTGCGCCTCAACGGCATGCCGTCGGAGCCGCGCAAGCCGAACCCGAAGGACGAGCAGAAGGACGCGGCCAAGTACGCGAAGGATTTGGCGAAGTACGAGGCCGACCAGGCGAAGTACAAGCCCGCGATGGACAAGTTCACCGCGTCGCGCGACAAGCTCGTGGACGAGGTGTTGGAGAAAGCCGGGGCTGGCGCGCGGCGGCGAAGTAAGGCGACGCACGAGGATCATCGAAAGGCCGGTGGTGACGCGTCACCACCGGCCTCTTTGTTTACTCGCTCGCCCCGTGCGGGCGGGGGAGAGGGCAGGGGGGGGCATCCTGCCGGGACGTCGACCTCCGCGGCGTTCCGCTCACACGCGAACGATGAGCAGCGCTCCTCCCCTCCTCAGTACTCTGGGGAGAGGGCGGGGAGAGGGCTCGCGCGACCGTCGTCTCAAGTAAGGGGCACCGGCTGCGAGATCCCCTCACCCTAACCTTCTCCCCGAGTACGGGGGCGAGGGGACCGGATACGCGTTCCGGTAACGGTGCGGTGGTTCGTTGTCGTCCATGCAGCAACACCGCCCTTCGGGCGGCGGCTAAAATGGGACCCGGCGCGCCGTTCTGAGTGCGCCTGAAATGGAACGCAGTTGATCTACGGACGCATGGAGGCAAGGGGAGGAAGAAGACGGAGGCGGCGAGGTTCTTCGCCTTCCGCCATTTTCGATCTTCCATCCTTCGACTTCTCTTCCTACCTCCGTGTCTCCGTGTCTCCGTGGTTCAATTCCCAGTCGCACTGCCCGAGAATCCCCCGTCAGTATTTCCCGTCGCGCGTCTCGAAGTGCGTCGGCTTCCCCAAACTCGCCCCGCCCCGGCTCACCCAGTCGGCGGTCCACTCGATCATCTGTTGCGGCGCGACGCGCGGATAGCCGTAGAGCTTCAGCATCAAGCCGGCGTTGTTGAGGTAAGCGATCGGAGATTCGGCGCCGGTGAACGCCACGTCCTTTTTCATCAGCCGGGCGAAGTCCTCGCACGTGCGGCGGACGCTGAGCGTTTCGGGGCCGGTCACGTTCAGCACGAACGGCGGGGTCGCGGCCGCGTCGAAGCTGCGGAGCGAGGCGGCGTTGGCGTCGGCCTGCCAGATGCAGTTGAGGTTCCCCATCGACAGGTCGATCGTCTCGCCGGCCGACACCCGGCGGGCGAGATCGACGAGCACGCCGTAGCGCATCTCGGTCGCGTAGTTCAGGCGGATGATCGAGGTAGGCGTGCCCTGCGTGCGGCTGAAGTGCTCGAAGATGCGCTCGCGGCCGAGGCAACTCTGGCCGTACTCGCCGTTGGGGCTCGGGTCGTCCGCCTCGATCGAGCCGCCGAGCGTGACGGGCGTCATCGGGTAGACGTTGCCGGTGGAGAACGCGACGATCCGACTCCGCGCGTACTTCCGCGCCACCATCCCGGGCAGGAACGTGTTCATCGCCCACGTGCGCGCCTGCTGGCCGGTCGAGCCGAACTTCATCCCCGCCATGAACACGACGTTCGGCACGTCGGGCAGGCGGTCGAGGTCGGCCTGCTCGAGCAGGTCGCCGGCGATCGTCTCGACGCCCCACCCGTTGAGCTGCCGCGGCAGGTCCGGCGACGAGAAGCGCGACACGCCGATCACGCGCCGCCGCGCGCCCGCCGCGTCGCTGGCGCGTTTCGCCATGCGCGCGAGGCTCGGCCCCATCTTCCCGCCGACGCCGAGGACGATCACGTCGCCGTCGAGGCGGCGCATCGTGTCGACCACGCCGGGCGTGGGCTCGCTCAGCAGGTCTTCGAGGTGGTCGAGGTCGCGGACGCGGTCGGGGATGGCGGGGTCGAGGTTCGCGGTCATGCGCTGGGTCTCCAGACTGGCCGGATGGTACCGGCAAGCGAGGGAACTGCCCACGAAGCCGCAGGAAGGCGCGCGATTGGAGAGAGCCGGGCGAATCTCTTGCTGAGCGTGCCCATTCGTGTTCCGTCGTGGGCGACACTGCGAGCCGGGCGCGCGTCGCGAGAAGCCGCTTTGACAGCCTCGGGGTCGTCCGATAGAAGCGGTCGGTCTTCGCCCCGTTGTACCTCCCGGAGTTGAGTGGATGCCCTTGCCGATGTCGCCGTCCGCGCCGCCGCGCCCGCTGATCGAACGCCTGGAACGCCGCACGTTGTTCGCCGTGGTGCCGGCGGGTTACGTCGACAGCCTCGTCGCGGCGGGGCTGGAGCAGCCGGTGTCGATCGACTTCGCGCCGGACGGGCGGCTGTTCGTGACCGAGCAGCGCGGGCGGGTGCGAATCATCAAGGACGGGCAACTGCTGCCCGAGCCGTTCGTCACGCTGAACGTCAGCTCGTCCGGCGAGCGCGGGGCGCTGGGAATCGAGCTCGACCCGGACTTCTCGAGCAACGGGTACGTCTACGTCTTCCACACCGCGCGCCAGCCGTTCGTGCACAACCGCGTCAGCCGCTTCACCGCCGCCGGTGACGTGGCGGCCGCGGGGAGCGAGCAGGTCGTCTTCGACCTCGACCGGCTCGACGGCTCGTCCTACATCCACAACGGCGGCGACCTGAAGTTCGGCCCCGACGGGAAGCTCTACCTCTCCGCCGGCGACAACGGCGCCAGCGGCAACGCGCAGTCGCTCGAGACGACGCTCGGCAAGATCCTCCGCGTGAACGCGGACGGCTCGATCCCGACCGACAACCCGTTCCACGCGTCGACGACGGGCAACAACCGCGCGATCTACGCGCTGGGATTCCGCAACCCCTACACGTTCGACATCGACCCGCGGACGGGCCGGCTGTTCGCCAACGACGTGGGGGCCGCGACGTGGGAGGAGATCAGCGACGTGACGGCCGGCGGCAACTACGGCTGGCCGCGCGTCGAGGGGCCGAACCCGGCGGGCGCCGACCCGCGGTTCGCCGCGCCGCTGCTCGCCTACCGCCACGGCGGGCGCGACGCGAACCTCGACAACACCACCGAACCGCTCGGCGCGGCGATCAGCGGCGGCACGTTCTACGACCCGCCCGCCGGCGCGGCCGGCGCGTTCCCCGCCGACGTGGCCGACGACTACTTCTTCGTCGACGGCACCAACCAGTGGATCTGGCGCGTCGACCCCGCCACCGGCCAGCAGCAGCGCTTCGCCGGCCGGATCGGCCCGGCCGTCGACGTCGAGACGGGCCCGGACGGGAGCCTCTACTACGTCGCGTGGGGCCTCGGCGAGGTCCACAAGATCAGCTACGCCAGCGCCGACACCGCCCCGACGATCTCCCGCCAACCCGCCGCCGCGAGCGTGGCCGCGGGGCAACCGGCCACCTTCAGCGTGGAAGCCGCCGGGCGCGAGCCGATGACCTACCAGTGGCGCGCGACGGCGCGCGATTAACGGGCGCGACGGCGTCGTCCTGCACACTGGCGTCGCCGACGCGGCTGACGACGGCGCGGCGTTCGACGTCGTCATCACCAACGCGCTCGGCTCGGTCACCAGCGATGCGGGGACACTGAGCGTGGTCACCGACGAGGCCCCCGTCGCGACGATCCTCACCCCGGCCGAGGGCAAGACGTACCGCGCGGGGCAGAAGTTGAAGTTCAAGGGCACCGCAACCGACGCCGAGGGCGACCGTCTGCCGATAAGCGCGTATACGTGGGAAATCGTGTTCCACCACGACGAGCACACGCACCCGTTCTACCCGGCGACCGCCGGGCGGAGGTTCGGCGCGGTGCTCATCCCGCGCGTCGGCGAGACGTCGGCGAACGTCTGGTACCGCGTGCACCTGACGGTGACCGACGCGCGTGGCGTGTCGGCGACGACGCACCGAGACGTCTTCCCGCAGAAGGTGACGCTCACCGTCGACGCCCCCGCCGGCGCGACGATCGACCTTGACGGCCAGCCGATGGCCGCCCCCTTCTCCTTCACCGCCGTCGCCGGCCTCAGCCGCGAGTTGACCGCCCCGCCACAGCAGGAGATCGACGGCGTCCTCCACACGTTCGTCGGGTGGAAGGGAAAGCGGAGCACGACGCTTTCGCTCGTCACGCCGGCGAAGGATCGCGTCTACGCCGCCACCTACCTGCCGGTGCGGTGACGGCGCACGCGCCCGTCGCGTCGGCCTTTGCCGCGGCGTCCGCGGAATCGTGTCGCGGTGCGGCCGCGACAACCGGTCGCGACCGGGCTCCGCGCGAGGCGACGGTCAAAATTTTTCGGATCGTTGCCCGTGGGACAAATCTGCCGCTCACCATCCGTGCGCCCACCCCGGCCCGCGTTTTGCGGTCGTCCCCCCACTCACAGGAAAGGAGACCTTTTATGAAGCTTCACAGCACGATGGTGGCGTCGCTCGGCGCGGCGCTGTTCGTGGGGGCCGCGGTCGGCTGCAACAGCGACGGCGAGGGTGGCGGCACCGTCACCGGGCAGACGCAGAACCAAGGCGTCCGCGCCGACGGCACGGCCGTCCAGGAGCGCACCCGCACCCGCCAGACCGGCAGCGGCGCGACGGTCCAGGAGACCGAGACGCGCGAGCGCAAGGTGATCAAGCCCGCCCCCGGCAGCAGCACGGCCGACCCGACGCAGACCGACCCCGGGAAGTAACACCGGACGCCCCGCCGCTTCGGGGCGGGCGGCCCCGCCCACGTACCACAGCGGGGGGGGGGGGGCGGGGGGGCGCGGCGCCCCGCCCCCCCCCCCCTCCCCCCCCCCCCGCCCGAGCCACCCCCCCCCCCCCCTCTCAGCCCGGCGCCCCCGCGGGGGGGGGGGCGGGGCCCCCCCCGCCCCCCCCGGCGGGCGCGCGGGCCCCCCCCCCCCCCCCCCCCGCCGTGTTCGATGGTGCGATGAGCAGACCAACCACTCGCTGCCGAGGAACAATGCCGGCGGCCGAACTTTACTGACGGTGGCGCCGGCCGGAACACCGCGGCGAACCGTGAAGCGCCTTCGAACGACGTAGGAGTTTGCTCCTCCGGTTCCCCCCGACTCGTCGCTACCGACTCCCCGCGATCCTCACAGAGCGATCGTCGCGGGCCGCACCCGTCATCCAACCGTGCTGTCATTCCGGCCGGCGCGCAGCCGGCGGAACAACTCATCGAGCGCGACCTGATCGACCGGGATCCAATCCGGCCACACGTCGTCCTTTCGATGCGGGTAGCCGAGCAGGTTGTTGAACGCGTCGTTGACAGCCGCCCTCACCGCCTCCGGCGCCGCGCGCGGCAGCGGCCACTCGTCGGCGATCCGCCGGAATTCTTCGCGGTACAACCCGAACAGCGTATGAAACTCCCGGTCGGGAAAGAACGGCCCGTCCGCAGCCGCGCTCAAGACTTCGCCGACGATGCGGCTCTCGGCCCTGGTCAATCGTTGCAACTGCATCAACAGCAGATACCGTCAATGGATACCGCCCACATCTAGCCGGCGGGCTTGCCCGCCGCGTCGGGGGACTTCCCGCGATACCGCACGAGCGGCACCGCGCGAAGTCGACGTGCGTCCTGCGGCGAGCCTCCCACGCGCGCTACGTCCGCGGGGCGATGCCCCCGCTCCGCCCTCAGAATTCGAGGGAGCAACGTCGGCGCTTCATCCGGCAATGCGCCGCGGCAGGCTACCACGGCGCACGGGCGTCCGGAACAACGGCCGGCCCCATTTACCTCCCCTTCCGCCTCGCCTTCACGTCGACCTCGAACGTCCCCAGGTCTTGCGCGAACGTGGCCGCGGCGCCGTCCTGCGCGAGGAACAGGCGCTGAAACCGCCCGGCCGGCGGCGGCGTCGCGCCGGCGGCGGCGGCGGGCGGCGCGGCCCGGCGGAACTGCACGGCGTACGCGCCGTTGTCGGCCGCGGCGAACGCGCCGCCCGGGGCGGTCAGGCGGTAGCGGGCGACGACCGCGCCGCCGCCGCGCACCGTGCGGACGCCCAGCAACTGCGCGTCGGCCGCGAACCCGCCGGGGCCCGTGACGCTCAGGTCGTCCGCCGCGAACGACGCGGGGTCGACGCGGCCGCCGCCGGGCGCGACGTAGAGGACGCGGAACTCGTAGCCGCGGCCGTTGCGCACGACCCCCTTGCCGACGAAGGCGGCCGACATCGTCATCGGCGCGCCCGGGTACTGTGGCGTGTCCGGGGGCAGCTCGGGGCGGGGCTGCGTCGGTGATGTCGGCGGCGGCGGCGGCGGGATCGGCGTCGGGGCCGACGGCTCGCCGGTCGGCCCGTCGTCCGGCAGCGGTTCGCGGCGCAGGTCGAGGGCGAACTCGTCGTCGCCGGCGCCGCCGTCGTACACCTCGCCGGGCAGCCACTTCGTGCCAATTTCGCCGACGTACAGGACGTCGTTGCCGTCGTTGCCGTAGAGCCGGTCGACGCCGTCGTCGCCGAACAAGTGGTCGCTCGCGGCGCCGCCGCGGAGCGTGTCGTCGCCGCCGCCGCCCCTGAGGGTGGCGTACGTGTCCCCGTTGGTCAGCTCGTCGTCGCCCGCGCCGCCGGAGATCTCGAAGTCGGAGAACACCCGGCCCAACGCCGCGTCGGCCGCCGCGAACGTCACCGCGACGCGGTCCTCGCCGGCGCCGGTGGACACGGCCCAGGGGATGCGGGTGCCGAGCTCGGCGAAGTCGGCGGTGTACGTCTCGCCGTTGAGGACGAAGTCGATCGCGTACGGCAACGCCTCGCTGCGCGCGATGCGGACGACGTCGTCGCGCCCGCCGCTCTCGGCTTCGATGCGCAGCTCGCGGAACGGGGTCACCATGATGTCCTCGACCGCGTACTCGACGCGGAACCCGCCGACGGACCGCGGGAAGCGGTCCGGGTAGCGGTCCGGCTCGTCGGGGATGGTCGGCGGCGGCGGGGTCAGCACCGGGGGCTCCTCGTGCTGGTCCGGCGGCGCGCCGGGCGGCTCGCCGGCCGGGCCGAACCGCGCGAGGTACGTGCTCAACCCGCCCTCGGGGCCGGGACCCGGCCGGCGGACGTAGCCGGCGACGACCGCCGACCCATCCGGCAGCGCGACCACCGAGTCGCCGCTCATGAACACGCCGGTCGTCATGACCTGCCGCCCGCCGGTGCCGAAGTCGGCGTCGAGCGTCCCGTCGGGATTGAACCGCAGCACGGCCGCGCCGAGGTCGTGGTGTTCGCCGAAGGCGGGGATCGTCCCGTCCGGCCCCGGCTCGACGTGGCTCCCGACGACGATCAGCTTCCCGTCCGGCGCGGCCGCGAGCCCGCCGAAGGAGAAGCGGTGGGCCACGTCGTCGGTGATGTCGAAGACGCCGGTGCCCGCGCCGCCGAACGACGGGTCGAGCGCGCCCGCGGCCGTGTAGCGGGCGAGCACGCCCGGGTGGGGGTGGAGGTGCGCGTCGTCCTCCCGGCCGTTGGCGACGGTGCCGCCCACCACGACCGAGCCGTCGCCGAGGAGCACCATGTCGGTGGGGGTGAGGCCGGCGATCTCGGTCCGCACCTGCCCGCCGGTGCCGAACGTCGGGTCGAACGAGCCGTCGTCGTGGAGGCGGACGAGGTGGAACCCGGTGCCGATCGCGTCCTGCGCGAACACGCGGTCGCTGACGTTGAGGGCGGAGTTGACGACGATCCTGCCGTCCGGGGTGACGGCCAGATCCTGCACGCGGCCCCAGCCGACGCCGGGCACGTTGATGCGGACGGCGCCGCCGTCGCCGAACGACGCGTCGCGCGAGCCGTCGGGGAGGTAGCGGGTGACGACGCCGTCGATCTCGCCGATCAGGTTCCCCTCGCCGGCGCCCGTGACGCGCGTCGGGGCGCCGAGGAGGACGCGGCCCTGCGCGTCGACCGCGACGCACTCCTTGGCCTCGACGTACCCGTCGCCGGCCGCGCGGCCCGCGTGGTCGAGGACGATCCCGCCGGCGCCGAACGTCGGGTCGGGCGAGCCGTCGGGGTTGAGGCGGACGATGCCGCTGCGGTCCGGGTTCGGGTCGCCGGGGACGCCGCTGAGCACCCGGCCGGCGAGGACGATCCGCCCGTCGGCCGTCAGGGCTATGTCGCTCGCCGACGCGAAGTTGCCGCCGCCGAGGCCCGGCATCGTGGCCACGCCCTCGCCGCCGCCGAACGTCGCGTCGAGCGTGCCGTCGGCGTTGTAGCGCGCGACGGCGAAGCCGTACGCGCCGGGCGCGACGGCGGGCGCGGGGTCGCGCTCGTGCAGGATTGCGTTGCCGCTGATCAGCAGCTTGCCGTCGGGCTGTCGGACCATCACCTCCGGCGGGAACAGGCCCTCGTAGCCCGCCTCGGACCACGCGTCGTCGCCGAACCCCTCGGGTTGCCAGTCAATGACCGTGCTGCACAGCACCCGCCGCTCGAGCGACTCGGGGTGAGCGACCGCGGCCCGGCCCGCGTTCGGCAGGGACGCGCGCCGGAACGGACGAAGGGACGCATGCGGGCTCATGTTCCCACCCTTGTGAAATGCCGGACGCGTGTGAAACGCCGGACGTGGATCCCGCAGCGGCCGGCCCGCGGGACGCGTCTGAGGTGTGCCGCCGTGACCGATCCAACGACATGGCCAGCATGACCAAGACGTCGAGAATCCGCCATCAATAAATGTCTTTACGGGACGGCGCGGGGACGGCCCGTTTCCCGCCGGCTGACAATCGAGTCTCGGGGCGGATCATTCTGAATTTGGCGCGGTCGTGCCCGCAGTTCCGGGACGCTCGCCCATGATCTCCTGCGCTCGGGGTTATGTGGGGAAAACGTCTGGCTATCCCGCCGGCCGCCGCGCGGACCACCATGATTTCCATGTCGTCGACCGTCAGCGGCTTCGCCGCGAACCGGCCGGCCGCGCGCCGTATCCGACCTCCACGTCCAACCCGCTCATGGTCAGCATCAGCTCCAACTCGCGGAACGTGAACGCCGACGTGTAGATCTCCACGCCACGCTTCTCCCCGTTGGAGTTGCTCACCGTCTCGATCTCCAGCGACGTGCACGAGTACACGTCGAAGCTCGGCGGGGCGCGCCGAACGACCGCGTAGGCGTTGACGGCGGTGAGGATGAACGGCGCGCCCGGCTTCAGCCGCCCTTCGCGACCCCGCCGAGGATCGCCAGATGATCGTCGTCGCTTCCGGCGAGCCCCGAACTGCCCTCGCACAGACAGATGGCGCCATCGAACGCGCGATCGAAACGGATCTGCCGCGCGTCGCCGACGACGAAGTCGGCGTCGAGCCGCTCGTGCGATGCCGCATCGCGCGCCACCTTGACCAACCCCGCGGAGATGTCGAGACCCACCGGCCTGTAGCCGCGCTCGCCAGTTCCAAGCTGTGCCGGCCCACGCCGCAGCCGACGTCGAGGATCCGTGCACCGCGAGCGAGCCGCATCGCGTCCTCAAGGAAGGTGATCTCGTGGACGGTGCCATTGGTGAAACCCCAGTCGAGGTATCGTTCGCCGATGTAATCGCCGATCGCAGCGTAGTGGCCGCCGTCGAAGGCCTTCGGTCGGAATCGTTCGCCGGCGTCAGCCAAGGTGCCCTCCGCGGAATGACTCGATGCCCCGGCGCCCCCGTTCACCCCACGACGAACCGCGCGGTGCTGCCCCGCCGCCCGGGCAGCACTTCGAGCCGCGCGTCGATCAGTTCCCTCAGTTCCGTCACGTGCGAGATGATGCCGACGAGGCGGCCGCCCTTCTGGAGGTCCTGAAGGGCGCGGATGGCGAGGTCGAGGCTCTCGGGGTCGAGCGTGCCGAACCCTCGTCGACGAAGATCGTCTCGAGGCGGATGCCGCCGGCGTGCGACTGAACGACGTCGGCCAGCCCCAGCGCCAGCGCGAGCGACGCGAGGAACCCCTCGCCGCCGGACAGGCTGCTGACCGGGCGGGCGGTGCTGGTGAAGCCGTCGTGCACCTCCAGGTCCAGCCCGCCGCCGCCGGCGCGGGCGACCGCCTCCCGCACGCGGCTGGAGGCGGAACCGCCCGCGGCTCATGATCGTCAGGCGCTGCGTGGCGCGCGGAGCACCTCGTCGAGGAACGCGCCAGCACGTAGCGGCTGGAACGTCATCTTGTACTCGTTGCGCCCGGTCGCGACGTCGGCGACGTCGCCGAGCAGCGCGTACCGCTCGTCGAGCCGCTTTCAGGTCCGCGTCGAGCTGCGACAAGCGTGAGCACCGCCTTGGTCTGGCGGAGCTGCTCGGCCAGGACGTTGCCCTGGCCGACGTTCTCCTCCAGCGCCCCGCTGCGCCGCCGCCGACGCCGCCCCCAAGCGCCGCCACGTCGGGCGATCGACGCCCTCGGCGGCCGCGGCGGCGCGGGCGAGGCGCTCGCGGGCGCGCCGAGCCGCAGGTGGAAGTCCTGCACGTCGGCGCTTGAGGCGATCGACGTCGGCGTCGCTCCGCTTGGCGGCGACGAACGCGGCGTGGTCGGGGAAGCCGGCGGCTTTGGCCTTCTCGACGAAATCGGCCTGCTCCTGCCCCGCCTCGGCGCGCTGCGCGCGTCCTGCTCGGCGAGGCCCGCCGCCTCGGTCTCGACGCGCGTCAGCGCGGTGCCCGCGGCGGCGGCGGCGCGGGCGGCGGCGTCGGCGGCGTCGATCGATGACTTCAGCCGCGCGGCGGCCGCGCGCTTCTCGCGGTCGAGCGCCTCCGGGGCCCGCAGCGCCTCGGGCACCGCCGACTCGCGCTCGGCCAGCACGGCGGCGGCCGCGCGCCGGCGGCCGCCCGCATCGGTCTGCGCCCGCTCGGCGTCCGCCACCTGCCGGGCGGCGGTCGCCTCCTCGGCGCGCAGCTTCGCCAGCCGGGCCGCGACCTTGTCGACGTCGAGGCCGGCCGATTCCGACCGCTCGCGCGCGCGCGAGGCGCCCCACCTCGGCCCGCAGCGCGTCGGCGTCGGGGCCGATCTGCAGGCCGAGCGATTCGCGCAGGCCGACGGCCGCCGTCCGCAGTTTCTCGACCGCCACGTCGTCCTTCGCGGCCGCGTCCTGCGCGCCCGGCCAGCGCCCGCTCGGCCTCTTCTGCGCGCGCCGGGCCTCTTCGACGTTTTGCTGCGACGGCAGCGCCGCGTCGGCCGTCGCCGGCGCGGGGTGCTCGGTCGAGCCGCAGACCGGGCAGCGCACCCCACGAGCTTCGCCGCGAGGATGGCGGCCTGGCCCGCGTCCCAACTGGTGCGGACGAGGTCGCGGGCCTGCCGCGCCCAGGCGAGGTGCTGCCGCGCGGCGGCGGGCGCGATCGGTCGACCGCTTTGCGGCGGCGTCGGCGTCGATGAGGTCGCGGCTCGACCGACGCGAGCTTGAGCCGGCCGTCGAGCCGCCTGCGCCGCCTTCGGCGCGGCGCGATCGCCGGCAGTTCGGCGTGGGTCGCCTTGACGGCCAGAAGTTCGGCGTCGGTCGACGCGATGAGCGTGCGGCGGGTGGCGAGGGCCGCCTCGGCGGCGGCGCGGGCGCGGGCGGCGTCGGCGGCGGCACGGCGGGCGGCGTCGGCGGTGCGGCGGGCGGCGTCGAGCTCGCGCACCTTTGCAGTCAACCCCTCGAGGTGCGCCCCGCCTGCCGCGCGGCCTCGCGCTCGGCTCGCGCGCGTCCTGCGCCGCCTTGGCGGCGTCGGCCGTCGCCTTGGCGGCCTTCGCCTTTTCGAGGTCGGCCGTCGAGGCGACGAGCTTGCGCTGGAGCCCTCGGCCTCGGCGCGGAGGCGCTTGACGATCGACTCGGCCTCGACGAGCCGCGGCCGCCTTGCACGCGCGGGCGTGGGCGTCGTGCTTCAGCGCGAACTCCCGGCGTCGCGCCTGCAGTCGCGCAGCGACGCCGCCGCCGCGTCGCGCTCGCGCAGCCGGGCGTCGGCCTCGCGGGCGGCGGCCAGCGCGTCCTGCGCGGCCGTCAGCGCGCGCGGAGCGGTTCGGCGGCGGCGAGCGTGGCGGCGAGGTCGGCCTCGAGCGTGACCCGCCGCTCGACCAGCGCGTCGGGCGTCTCGGCCGCGGGCGCCGCGCAGCGCCTCGCGGCGGTTCCCGGACGCCTCGCGCTGCGCCTGCTCCAGCGTCAGGGCCGCGTCCTTCAGCGCGCGTTCGATCCGGCGTAGACGTGGACCTGGAAGAGCGTTTCGAGCACCGCCTGGCGGTCGGCGGACTTGTCCATGAGCAGCCGCTGGAACTGCCCCTGCGGCAGGAGCACGACCTGGCGGAACTGGTCGCAGCGAAACCCCATGAGGCCCACGACCGCCTCGGTCACGTCGGACCACCCGTCGGCGATCACGTCGCCGGGCTCGTCGTCGGCGGTCGTCTTGGTGCGGTCCCAGAGCGTCGCGTCCTGCGCCTGGGTGACGACCGGGATGACGCCGTCCTTGTTCCGCTTCTTGGCCGGGCGGTCCTGCTCGGGCGAGCGGACGGGCGCGGTAGTGCTTGTCGCCGAGGCGGAAGTCGAACGTGACGTCGGTGCGGGTGGCGGGGTCGGCGTGGTCGCTGCGGAGCACGCGCGTGCCGCCGGCGTCCTTGGCGCCGCGGAGGAGGCCGACGCCTCGCCGTAGAGCGCGAAGCAGATCGCGTCGAGGATGCTGGTCTTGCCCGCGCCGGTCGGCCCGTGGATGAGGAAGAACGAGCGGCCGTTGAGGTGGTCGAAGTCGAACACCTGCTCGCCCGCGTAGGGGCCGAACGCGCGGACGGTGATGCGGGTCGGCTTCATGCGCTCCTAACGGATCCCGCACTCTTATACCGGCCGGGCCCGCGGCCGCCAACGAATGCGGGGGCGGTGACGTCGCGTTTCCAGCGCGAGAGGTTCAGACGGGAACGGAGGGAGGATTCGACGATTCGTTCGAGGAGTAGTTGCGACGCCCGCGTCGCGGTCGACGCGCAGCGGCGAGTCTCACGCGCGAGGAACTTGTGGCTGCGCACACAACCGCGACGCGGGCGTCGCAACTATAGGGGACCCCCAAGCCGTCGTGAGCGACTACAGGCGCGGCCGGAACTCGCCGCTGTCGAGTTGGTCCCACGACTCAATGGTGTTGTCGACCCACGTGCGGCAGGGCGTGCCAGACGACCGACCCGTCGTTGTAGAGGCAATTCGTGCCACCGGCGTGGTTGATAATGGGGTGTTGGGCCGGGTTGGGCGACACTCTATACCAGTCCTGCATCACGCCCTGCCGCGGCCGGTTCAGCTTCGGCCAAAGGTTCGTCCTCGGGCCGCGGTGGATGTAGTTGCTCCACAACTGGCGGGACGGGGGAGGAGAACGCCACCGGATAGCCCTCCAGCGACTCCATTCTCGCCGGGCACAGAATCGTCTCCACGTTCCGCCCGAGGTAGCGGCCCACGAGCAGGCCGCTATAGAAATGCACGGACCGGACCGGGGCGAAGGGCGGGTCCGGCGTTTGGATCAGGTTGGCCGAGACGTTCGCGTATGCGGCGAACGGGTGGAACCCCTTGTTGTCCTCGGCGTACATCACCACCGCCTGCCCGACGGAGCGGAGGTGGGCCGCGCACTGGGTCCGCTTCGCCGAACGCCGGGCCGCCCCAGCGCCGGGAGCAGGATGCCGACGAGGAGCGCGATGATCCCGATCACCACGAGCAGTTCGACGAGCGTGAACGCGGCGCCTCGCCGCGGGCCGGCCGGGCGGTGGTACATCAACGGCTCCTCCCGACCAGCGGCCGGTGGGACGACTCGGGGCGCACGTTCGGCCCTGCTGGGGAGCGTTCGGCGGCATCTCAGCTTACCGACGTCGCGCGCCGGGGACGGCGCGTTCGGCGGACGGTCCGGATCGGGTTCACGCCGCGTCGAAGTCTGCGGTGTCGCTCGATAGGACGGGGGCAAGTGCCGACAATCTCACCTGGGAAACTTGCGACTCCCCCGCAACCGGCCATGACGCCGCCGGTCACCCTGCGATGGCCTTGGCGACTCCCTGACCGCCGGACGTCGCGGCACGCCTTGTTGCGGGCGACTCGCCAGTGGGCGTGACGGCGGCAACGCGCGGCGACGTAGCGGCGGCGGCGGCGGCGGCGTCCTCGCTCGCGGCGGCGCATCTTCGACCACGCCGACGAACGCGGCCTCGCGCTCCGGCGGCAACTCCTCGCCGCGGACGTGGTGGTAGAAGCTGCGGAAGAGCCGCGACGTCGCTCATCTTGCGCACGTCCGGACGGTCGGCGGCGTCGCCGCCGCGCGCTGCGACTCGGGGCGGCGGATGCTCAGGACGTTGGGGTAGACCTCGCGCAGCTTGCCGATCGCGTCGAGGGTCGGCCCGTCGTCGAGCAGCGTGACCTCGAGGTAATCGTCGGTCGAGCGGCCGTCCCGCGGGCCCTGCAGGAGGTCGGGCATCTTCCCCCTCGATCCGGCGGACGTCGCCGCGGCGACATCGCGACCGCCTCGCACGCGCAGGCGCGCCGGCGGCGTCCATCTCGACGACGTAGACGATCTTCGCCGTCGCTCTCGTCGAACGAGTACTTCAGCGGCGACCCGCAGCAGCGCACGCGCCGCCGCCGCCGCCGCCGCCGCCGCCGATCGACTGCGCGCGTGCAGGTGCCCCAGGGCCGTGTAGTGGAAGCCGTCGAACGCCGCCGCGTCGACCGTCCCCAGCGCCGCCCACGCTCAGCGGGCGGCCGGACTCGGTCTCGGTGCCGCCGGCGACGAACGCGTGGGCGATCGCCACGCGGCGGGCGCGCCCCGTCGCCCGCCGCGGCGGCGGCGTCGCGGATGCGCTGCGTGAGCATGCGCATCGCGAGGTTGTGGTCGAGCGGCTCGTCGCAGGCGAGGCACTGCCGCACGGTGGCCGGCTCGGCATAGGGGATCGAGTGGAACGCGACGGGCCGCGCGCGGCGCTCAGCACCCGCGGCGGGCAGACCGCGGTCACCCACCCCGAGACGCAGAGCCGCCGCCCCGCGAGCAGGCGCGAGCCGAAGCTGAGGCGGCCGGGGCTGTCGTGGGTGCCGGCGATCAGGATCGTCGGCACCTTCAGGTCGAGCACGAGCCGCGACAGGAGCTCGTCGAGCAGCGCGACGGCGTCCGGCGGCGGGACGGCGCGGTCGTAGACGTCGCCGGCCACGATCACCGCGTCCGGGCGGGCGTCGCGCACGAGGTCGAGGAACTGCCCGGCCAGCACGTGGCGCTGGTCATCGGTGAGGTGAACCCCGTGAAAGAGCCGGCCCAGGTGCCAGTCGGCCGTATGGATGAAACGCATTGAGCCCCGCGCCCCCGCCGTTAGGGTGAAGTCCGGCACCGGTGATACAGCCCCCGGGGGAAGAGGTCAACCTTTATCGGCCGGGCCGTCACCGGTACGGCGGACCGGGCGGGGCCGTTCAAGCTTCGCCGGTTTTCCGGCGCATGGCGGGCCCAACGGCCTAAATCGTTGATGAGAGGCGTCGGAGGGAACGTTGTGTGGCACGGTGATTGTGTGACGTTCCTCTCGCAAAGCCGCCGGGGCGTTACTGGCGGCAATCGACGGCGCTCCCGCTTCGGCGGGGCATGAATCGTGCAAGGAGCAGAACATGAAACACCGAATGATCATCGCGGCCGCCACGTTCACCCTGGCCGGCATCGTCGCCGCGCCGGCGCCGGCGCAGCAGCAGAACACGCCGGACCAGATCGCGCGGCAGCGCCAGCAGGAGCAGGAAGGGCGCGGCCAGCGTCAGGGCGAGGGCCAGCGTCAGGGGCAAGGTCAGCGGCAGGGCCAGAAGCAGGAACAGAAGCAGGAGCAGCGCGAGGCTCGTCAGGCCCAGCGGGAAGCCCGCCAGGCCGAGAAGCAGGAAAAGACGCTGCTCAAGAACATGCCCCGCCCCGCCCGCGACGCCCTGACGGCGCAAACGCAGGGCGGAACGGCGGTCGACTACTACAAGTTGGCCGGTGGTGGCGACCAGCGGGTGTTCGGCGCGACGTTCAAGAACGCCGCCGGCGAGACGATCGACGTGCGCGTCGACCGCGAGGGCAAGGTCCTGAGCCGCCTCAGCAGCGCCGACGCGGCCGCCGCCACCGCCGCCCAGCAACCCGCCCCGGGAACCCCCGTGCCGCCGCCGGCCCCGGCGCCCGCGCCGGCCCCCACCCCGGCTCCGGCCCCCGCGCCGGCACCGGTGCCGGTGCCCGTCGCACCGACGGCGACGCCCGCGGGTGGCGCGCTGACGCTCGAGCAGTTGCCCGCGCCGGTCCAGCGCGTGATGCGGCAGCGGACGCAGGGCGCCCACGACATCCGCTTCTACCGCTCGCGGCTCGGCAACCAAGACGTCTGGGAAGGCAAGTTCACCACCGCCGAGGGCAAGGACGTCGCGCTGCGGGTCGACGACGCGGGCAAGGTCGTCCAGGACAAGGTGCTGGACTTCGAGCCCACCCGCCGCGAGGTGAAGTTCGACAACATGCCCGACACGATCCGCCAGTCGATGCGCGAGGCCACCAAGGGCGGCGAGGCCGCGCAGTTCTACCAGAGCACGTTCCAGGGCAAGCAGGTCTTCGAGACGAAGTTCTGGAACAAGGACGACGAGCGCATCCTCGTGACGATGGACGAGAAGGGCAAGGTCCTGCAGACGAAGAAGCTCGATGACGAGCGCGGTCGCTACAACAAGAGCAGCGACGACAAGGATAAGAACAAGGATAAGGACAAGGACAAGAAGGACGACTAAGCCGCAGCGAGTGGCCACGGTCGGCCCGCCGAACCGGCCGCCCTGTCGCACCTGATCGCGGGAGCGGCCGGCGGCGGGTCGGCGGTCGGCCGCCGAACGGACCTGAATCTTCTGCAAAACGAGACCGGCCGGTGGGGGCCCGCCCCAGTCGCGGGCCGCCCCGGCCGGTTCACGGTTCCCGCGGCCGGGGAGCGCCCCCCCCGCGGCGTGCGGGATGGC
>JAUJNJ010000076.1:19642-27214 GCA_030448225.1 Phycisphaerae bacterium | reverse complement strand
ATCGTGCCGTGGCCGCCGAGCGTCGCGTTGGGGTAGACGCGCACGCCGGCCGGGGCGCTGACGATGCCGCCGCCGAACACGGCGAGCGACGCCTGCGGCGTGGAGGGGCCGTCGCCGACCTTCAGCTCGCCGCCGAGGACGAACGTGCGGCCGACGCCGAGGTCCCAGCGGACCGCGCCGGCCGTCACGTTCACGGCCCGCGCGACGGCCACGTCGGCGGTGAACGTGACCGTGTAGGCGGCGGGGCGGTTGAACACGAGGCTGTTCGCCGCCTGCGGCGTCATGCCGCCCTCCCAGGGGGACGCGTCGCTATACGCGCCGCCGGCGGGGTCGGCCCAGCGGACGATGCCCGGCGTCAGCGCGAAGCCGAGCTGGCCGCTCGCGGCGGAGCGGAGGCCGGTGCCGTAGATCACGCCGTCGGCGTCGCGCCCGGCGACGGCGGAGAGGCGCGTCCACCCGCGCGACGACAGTTCGGCCGAACCGCCGGCGAGTTGATCGAGTTCGAACATGCCGTCGGCGGCGGACCAGTAGAACGCGACGTTCGACAGGGAGGACGCCGTGCCGTTGAACTTGCGGACCGTGCCCAGCAAGACGCCGTCGTCGCCGAGCGACGTGACCGACGTCCGCGTGGCGCCCTCGGCGGCACTCCCGAAGGCGAGCGACATCGTCCGCTCGCCGTCGTAGAACCATGCGGAGCGACCGGCGGGCATCGTGCCGGTGTAAAGCGTGGACGCGCCCGCCGCCTGCCCTGCGTCGTTTACAAGCGTCGAACTGCTTTCCCGCCACCCGTCGGCCCGCGTGTGGGACGCATCCGTGAGGCCGACGCGTGCGGTAAGGCCGTCCGCGCCGCGCACCCAGACGGAGGAGCCCATCTGCGCCGTGCCCGCGAAGCGGGACGAGGAGCCGACGGCTACGCCCATCTTGCTCAGCGCGTTGACGGTGCTGCTCTGAAAGCCGATGCCGGACGTGTGCTCGGCGTCGGTCAGGCCGACGCGGGCGGTGACGCTTGTGGCGCTGCGGATCCAGGCGGTGTCGCCGAGGTATGTGGTGCCGGCGTAACGCTGGGAGAACCCGGATACGTCCCCCCGGTCGTTCATGTGGCTCACGTCGCTGTACTGGAAGCCGTCGCCGCGCGTGTGATCGCCGTCGGTGAACCCGGCGCGGATGGTCGAGCCGAGCGGGCTGCCGACCCATGCGGACCGGCCGGCCTCGTCCGCGCCGGCGTAACGATCGGAGTAGCCGGCCGTGCGGTTTCCCGGGGTGAGGAAGCGAACCTCGCTGAAGCGGTACCCGTCGCCCCGCGTGTGATTGGCGGCGTCGATCAGGCCGAGGCGCGTGGTAGTGCCGTTGGCGGAACGCCAAGCGGATTGGCCGAGTAGCGTCGAGCCGGCGTAGCGGAGCGAATGGCCGACGGCCAGACCTTGGTTGTTCAAGGCGCTGACTAGGTTGTATTGGTACTGATCGCCGCGCGTGTGCTCGGCATCGGTGAGGCCGATCGGCGCATGGCCGCCGTCAAAGGTGCGGAACCAGGACGAGAAGCCGAGATCGGTCGTGCCGGAGTACCGGGCGGAAAATCCCACCGACTGCCCCAGCTGATTCAGGCCGGTCACGAGGCTGTCCTGGTAGCCGTCGGTGCGGGTGTGGGCGGTATCGGTGAGGCCGACGCGGGTGGTGGCGCCGCCGGCAAAGATCCACGCCGAGCGGCCGCGGGTGCTGGAGCCGGAGTACCGGTCGGAGTAGCCGGCGGCGTGGCCGATGTCGTTGAGGAACGAGACGGCGCTGAATCGGGTGCCGTTGCTGTTCGTATGGTCGCCGTCGATGAAGCCGACTTGTGTGCTAATGCCGCCGGTGTGCAGCCATGCAGAGCGGCCCACGTAGGTCGTGCCGCTGTACCGCGACGATTGTCCGCCCACGTACCCGCTGCGGTTCACGCCGTTCACGACGCTGAACACGTAGCCGTTGGCTTGAACGTGTTCGCCGTGGGTCAACCCCATCGGGGTGAGGGTCGCAACGTCCGTGGCGATCGAGCGGGCCGGTGTCAGCGCCAGCAAGGCTGCGGCTGCCGCGGCCAACAGCGCGGGGCGGGCGGCGCGGGACGCGGATCGCGTCTCGGGGCGGGGGGCAGTGCTACGGTGAAACGGGCGGGACGACGACATGAACTCCCCTCCTGCAGCCTGCCGTGCGGCCGCATATCATGCGGGCGAGACGGCGGCGACTTCGCGAATCTCGTCGTACCAACTCGTCCGGTGCCAACCGGGCGTCGACAGCAGCAACACCGGCTCGTCTTCTTGATGTAGGCACGGAGACGGGGATCGCGATCGACGATCCCCGCTTCATGATCCTACAAGAAAGCAGCGTCAAAACAAGAAAATCCCGGCGTCTGCAGCGGTTTTGGTCGCCGCCAAATGGGGCGGCGGCTTAACGCTCGTAACGGCAGGAGGATGTTGAACGTCCGCTCGTTAAGATTGCATGAGTGCGGCTGCCCGAACGTGTATCCGAGTGCCGCCGCCTTTGCTCGCCCGGCTCGGCCGGCGGCGGCTGACGTCGGTTGAGGTTTGAGCGAGACGCGAGCGGGGCGGGGCACACGACGCGTGAGCTGAGGCGGACCAGCTACGTTCCGGGGCATTGTTCGAATCGGCGGACTTCGCGAGTGAACGCAACTACGCTGCGATCCGACGAGCAAGACAGGATGATCAGGGCCGACACGTGCCGGGCGCGTGGGTCGCGGCCCACGCCGGCATCGCGTTTTCCGGAGCGGGCGATGTTCACCACGGAACCGGTCTCGGAGGAACATCCTGCGGGAGCGGCAGAGCATCTCGCGGGCGCAGGCGTGCCACTCGCCTCGCGGCGGGCTGCTTGCCGCGTTCGCCGTTCAGAAGGCCGCGACTCGGCCGGCCGCCTGTGGCGTCGGTCGGGTCTGGCCGCGGTCCTCGTCCTGGAGTTCGCGGTTGATCGCGACGGCGGCGGTCGCGCCCTCGGCGGCGGCGACGATCACGAACTGCACGTCGCCGTCGGCGTCGCCGGCGAGGAACAGGCCCGGGACGAACGTCCGCTGTTTGGCGGTCGTGCGGACGTGGCCCTGCTCGTCGTACTCGCACCCGAGCCGGCCGGCCAACTCGCAGCGCGGGCCGTGGCGGGTGTTGAAGAAAGCGCGTCGCACGCGAGCGGCGGTCCGTCGGCGAACACGACCCGCGCCAGCCGCCCGTCGCCGTGCCCCTCGAGCCGCAGCACGCGCTCCTCCCGCACCGCCACGCCGTTGCGCGCCGAGTCGCCGCCGGTCGTCGCCGCCGAGGCTCTGGCCGTCGGTACAGGCGGTGACGCGGTCGGACCACGTCCGCAGCGCTTGCCAGGCCGGCGGCCTTGGCGCTGGCCCGAAGGCGATCAGGTGCTGGTCGCGGTGCTCCCAGCCGTCGCAGTAGGGGCAGTGGTGGACGCTGCGCCCGTAGAGCGGCCGCACGCCCTCGACGTCGGGCAACTCGTCGACCACGCCGGTGGCCAGCAGCAGCTTGCGCGACGCGAGTCGGCTGCCGTCGCCGATAAGGACCTCGAAGCGCGTCGCCAGGGCCGGACCGTCGGCGGGAGGCGCCGCGCGCTCGGTGACCGTGTCGCGGCGGATCTCGACGCCGTACAGGGCGAGCTGTTCGCGGCCGATGCGCAGCAGGTCGTGCAGGTTGAGGCCGTCGCGGGACAGGTAGCCGTGCATGGCCGCCGCGGCGGCGTTACGCGGGTTGCCGGCGTCGCAGACGAGCACGCGGCGCCGCGCGCGGCCCCAGGATGAGTGCCGCGCTCAACCCGGCCGGGCCGCCGCCGACGATGATGACGTCATAGATCATCCAAATCCTTTCCATTTCGGCCCCCACGATGCGCCGGGCGCACGAAGGACACGTCGCCGGCGCGGCGGCGCAGCGGCGATCGTTCATCACGGCCGCGGGTGCGCGTCCTCCGGCGGCAACTCAGGTCGGCTCGACCTGTGACGCCGTGTCCGGCAATAGTCGGTCGGATGTACCGACGCGCGCGGGAGCACCGTCGCCCGTCGCGGGCGCGTCGCTGGCCGTCGTCGAGCGGCGGGTGTTCAACAGGTAGATGACGCCCGCACCGATCGCCGTCCAGCGCAGGAGCCGTATGAGCAGGCCGGGGCCCCGACAGTTGTCGATCCGAAGCAGCGCGTTGGCCGGGCAGAAGCGGGTGACGGCCGTGAACAGTTCCGCCGCCGCGGCGACCGAGGCCGCGCGGCGGAACCGCGGCGACTGGCGGCCGCTCAGCACCGGCACGGCAGCCGCGCCAGCCAGCAGCAGTCTGACGATGCGCTCGACGGGTCCGACGTTGCACAACATGTCTCCGCCCTCCGATTTCTCGCTTCACTTCCAGATGGTCCGGGCCGCCGCGGGGCGGGATCGACGTGCTTCGATGCCCAATCCGCCTGCCAACATTGGACCGAAGCGTCGCGGAACGCCCACGCCGCGAAGCGACGTCCGGGCCGATTCGGTAGGTCGGATCGTCGGAACGGCGACAGCAGCGTCCGCGGGACACGACCGCAACGCCGGTGCCGCCCGGGCACGCTTGCCGGTAACCCCGATGCCGGCACTCCGGATGCACCGCCGGTCCGCCGGCGGGGGACGGCGCGGCGTTTGCGATGTTTCGGCAAGATGTTCGGGCAGCGACCTGCCGCGCTGGCCAATCGTTCTGGCGTTGATCATCGAAAGGCGGCAGGCGGTTGATGCCGTGAAGGAGTTCGGTCCCGCCCCTTCGCGTGTCGGTCCAGATCGGCCGCCCTCCGCCGCTGCCCCGGCTCCGCGTACGTTTGGCGGCGCGATGGCGGCGGTGTCCGCCCGCATCGGCACTTGGACCGGTGTCCGTTTTGCGTCGCGTGGTCCGCCCGTGGGTCAGCCGATCCGCGGGCGCGAGGAACTGGAACGCGACGGGCAGGACATCCGAAGGCGGCACGTCGGCCCGCCGTCCAATGACTCCGCCGGCTGCACCCGCCGCCGGGCCGCCGTCAGCGTGACGCAGGCGTTGACGCGACAGCCCCGTCGTGATGTCTCGGGCACGCGCCCTTCGCCGCCGTCCCGGGCGCGCGTCTCGTCTGAACCATCGGGCCGGCGTCGGCGGTGGTTCGTGCGGTAGCCGATCTCCCGGGGCCAACAACTGGGGTCGAACGACGCGTGCGGCGTGGACGCGGGATCACATTAAAAGCGGTTTTAAAAATCACGATCCGTACGTGGTACGGGTCGCACGTCGCGTCCTCATGTCGTTCAGCGATCCCGTTGTACAGGAGAGGCCACATGTCGAGTCTGTTGATCGTCGAGGACGACCGGAACACGTCCTCCGCACTGGCCGCCCTGCTGAGGGCGCGGGGCCACGACGTGGCCTGCGCGCACACGGCGGGTGAGGCGCTCGGGCAGTTGAGGCGGGGCAGGCCGGACCTGTTGCTGCTCGACCTCGGCCTCCCGCGGGTCGACGGGCTCGACCTGCTCGACGCGCTGGCGAGCGAGCCGGGGTTCTTTGACGTGCCGGTCGTCGTCTACTCCGGCCGCGACGAGGCGGAGGCCGTCGCCGAGGCCCGCTCCCGCGGCGCGTGGGACTACATCGTCAAGGGCGACAACTGGGAGCAGACCTACGGACGGATCGCGGCCTGTCTCGCCCGCACCGCCAACGCGTGAAGAGGCGACGCGCGCGTCGCTGGGGAGACGCGAGAAGGCACCGTGGTCGGCGAGTGGCGTGACCGCGCCGGGAGTGGTCGCCGGACACGCCGAGGATTGCGCATCAACCGGAAATGTACGTCGGCCGGCGGCGGCGGCACTGGTGCCGCCCTCGACGGCGTCCAACGATCGCCACCGCCGACGCGGCCGGCTAGTCGTCGCGCTTCGACAGCAGTTCGCGCGCGTCCATTGCCTCCGCGACGACCCGTCCCTCCACGCGACCCGGGGCCGGCACCTTCAGGAGCGAGCAGGCGGTTGCGAACGTGTCGATGGTGTTGACCGTCAACTCCTCGCTCCGCGTCAGGTCGAAGTTGCGGCTGACGCCCGGGCCGCGGACGATCCAGGGGACGTGGCGCGACCGCGGGTCGTCCGCGCCGTGCGACCGCCCAGCACCGCCGTGGTCGGCGGTGAAGAATACGTACGTGTCCTTCGCCAGCTTCTCCTCCTCCAGCGCCGCCAGCAGCCGGCCGACCAGCGCGTCGGCGTTCTCCATCGCCGTCAGCTGTTCCTCGGTGCCCCACCCGGCCGCGTGGCCGACGGTGTCGACCTGCGGCAGGTGGACGAACATCACCTGCGGCTTGTGGCGGCGCAGCAGGTTCACCGCCTCGGTCGCAACGTCGTAGTCGGACGTCGTCGAGCCCTGCGGGAACCACGACCAGTCGAGCGTCCCCGGCTTGGCGAAGGCCGCGAACTTCGACTTGCCCGCGACGAGCCGCGTCGCGGGTACCTTGGCCTTGGCCAGCTCGAACAGCGTCGGCACGCGGGGGTAGACCGGCTCGGTCAGCGGCAGGTCGCGGTTCCACTCCACGCCGTGCACGCGCGGCTGCACGCCGGTCAGCACGCTCGCGTACGACGGCAGCGTGACCGAGACCGCCGTCGTGCGGGCCCAGTACGTGAACGCGCCCGCCTGGGCGAGGCCGCGCAGGTTCGGCGTGTTCGCGCGGAGCAACACGTCGGGCCGCGCGCCGTCGATGGTGATGATCAGCACGCGCTTGTCGGTCGGGGCGGGGGGCGCCGGCTTGGTCGTCTGCGCCGGCGCGGGTGGCGTGGCGGCGGCGCGCGTCGCGAGCAGGATAAGTCGGGTCGTGAACTTCATCGGGCCACCTCAAACTTGCGCCGCCGGTCGCGCCGCGCCGTCCCGCGGCGGCTGCGGATGCGCCGCCACAGCCGCCGGCGCATCCGTCGCCGGTTCCAGTCGTACAGCCACCCGCCGACGATGACGGACCCGGCGGCGTAGCTGAGCAGAAAGCAAAAGTCGACGGTCAACGCGCTCCCCTGTTCCCGCGCACCTCAGCCCCGCCTGCCGGGAGCGGGAAGCACAGCGCCAGACCGGCGATCCGAACAGACGGGTGCGGCACGCCGCTTAGCGCCCGGCCGCCTTCGCAGCCGTTACACGACGGCGTATCCTTCCGCCGCACGATCCGGTTCAGTCGATGCGCTGTATGGCGCGGCCGCCAACCCCTCGGCGGCCGCACGGGGCCCCGCGACGGACGATATCCGCCGGGCGAGCGGCAGAATGTGGACCGGCGGCAATATCGGGAAGTTTGGGCGGCGCTAAGCGTCCGCTAATTCGCCGCCGCCGCCTGACGCGCCCGCCGAGTGGGCGACCACGGGCCCTGCGCGTCCGAGCGGGTGGGGTCGGTATATCCCGCGGCCGAGCCTTTCCGCCAATCCACTCTCGGCGGCTGCCCGGCGCACGGCGGCGCGGTCGAGCGGCTATACCCGTCGGGCCGTCCCTTCGCGGCATGAAGGTGCGGCGGCGCGGGTGCCGCTGCGCTTAAAGACGTGGATCAGGGGCAGCCGCCATCGTGCCGGCGGCGGCGGCGTCACCGGCGGCGGCGGCGATCCGGCGGCGGCGGCGATCCGGCGGCGG
>JAUJNJ010000076.1:5424-19542 GCA_030448225.1 Phycisphaerae bacterium | reverse complement strand
CGGCGGCGTCACCGGCGGCGGCGGCGATCCGGCGGCGGCGGCGATCCGGCGGCGGGGTGCGGCTACTGTCGCTCGCTCGGTTGGTCGCCGAGGCTCAAGTTCGCCTCGGTGATGCGAGCGGCTTCGACCTCGGCGGGGTCGGAGGCGGGGGGCGGAGCGTCGCCGGTCGGTCGCGCGGCCGTCGGCGGTCCGACCGGGTGCGGGGCGAACGCATCGGCGGGGCCGACGGTGAGGCGGTCGGAAGCGCCCCCGGCGGGGCGCGCGTCGCGGGTGGGGCGGTCAAGGTCGGGTTGCTCGCTCACGTCGTACTCCCTTTCGATCGCGGGTTGACGTCGTCGCCGTCGCCGCTGTCGTCCCGGGCCGGTTCGCCGTCGCGGGGGCGGGCGGCGGCGGCGTCTTGGCGGCCGGCCCAGTAGGCGTCGAGCACGAGGTTCCGCGCCGGCGGCAGCCGGTCGGTCCAGTAGGCACCGCTGAGCCAGCGGCGGACGTCCGCCCCGCGCCCGCCATCGTCCGGCGGCACGCTCGCCCGCTCGGCGGCCGTCGTTCGCACGTCCTCACCCCGTCCGTGTCGCGTGTCCGGCGATCTCACATCCATGACCGCAACCGTACCGTCCGCGCCGCGGCCGGATACGTGCGAAATCCCCGGTCGCCCGGCCCGCTCCGATGTTGATGCGCCGGCGCGAGGTCGGGCGGGTTAGCTGCCTCACCGGCCGCCGCGCGGGCGGCCGACGCGCAATGAAGCCCGCACGACCGGAGGATGGTGGGCGTGCCGCCTGGCGGAGAGAGGCTTGTCGCGGAGCGGCAGGTCACCACAGGCGTTGCGCGCCCATCGGCGGAGGGTCTCCCGCCGGGGCGCGGCTCCACTGGTGTCGCTTGCGGACGAGCATCGGCGCGCATCGATGCGTCCGAACTTGCTGAACGTTAGCGGCGTGATAATTTCGATTCCGTTCGCGCGCCGCCCAAAGCCGGTCCGCCCAAAGCCGGTCCGCCCGAACGCGGCGATACCGCAAGCGCCCGCCGCGCCGTCTTGCCCCGGGTCGTTCAAGCGGCGTCGGATGAAATCCGCGCACGCGCTCGCCATCCAGGCCGCTCGGCGTACGACAGCGATGAATCGGTGCCGCTGCATCGTGCGCACAACGGCGGACGTGTCGACGCTCGCCGATCGGGTCCGCGTCTCCGCGTCGCCGGACCGGTCGTCGTGGCCCCGCAACCGACGACGGGGTGCGGCACTCCGAGCGTCGTCTTCGGCGACGGCGGCACCTACTTCGGGTACGCGATCCTCGCCATCTCGAAGACAAGCGGGATGCCGAGCGTGAGGTTGAACGGGAACGTGATGCCGATCGCCGCCGTCAGGTAGTAGGCCGGGTTCGCCTGCGGCAGCGCGACGCGCACGGCGGCGGGGGCGGCGATGTAGGACGCGCTGGCGGCCATCACGCCGAGCACGACGCCGCCGCCGAACGACAGGCCCGCCGCCCTCGCGGCCATCACGCCGATCGCGCCGTTGACGATCGGCACCACGACGCCGAACGCGGCGAGGAGCCACCCGGCCCGGCCGATCTCCTTGAGCCGCGCCGCCGCCACCGTGCCCATGTCGAGGAGGAACAGGACGAGCACGCCGTGGAACAACTCCACGAACATCGGCGCGACGCGGTCAACGTTCGACCGCGACGACGCGTAGCCCATGACGAGCCCGCCGAGCAGCAGCAGCACGCTGCGGCCGGTGAGGACCTCGTGCAGCACCGGTCCCCACCCGCCGTCGTCGGCGGCGGCGTCGCGGAGTTTGAGGCGGGCGATCAGGACGCCGAGCACGATCGCCGGCACCTCCAGCACCGCGACCAGCGCCGGCATGAATCCCTCGTACGCCACGCCCCGCGCGTCGAGGAACGTCAGCACCGCCGCGAACGTGACGGCCGAGACGGACCCGTAGTGCGCCGCCAGCGCCGCGGCGTCGGCCACGCCGAACCGGCACAGACTCCTCGCCCCCGCGTACGCCAGGAGCGGCGTGACGACGCCGAGCACGATCGTCGCCACCGCCGGCCGCCAGACGACCGACAAGGGCGTGGCGGCCAGTTGCTGCCCGCCCTTGATGCCGATCGCCAGCAGCAGGTAGATCGACAGCGCCGCGTACACCTCCGGCGGGATCCTCAGGTCGCTCCGGACGAGCACCGCCAACATGCCCAGCACGAAGGCCAACACCATGGGCGAGAGCAGGTTCGCCCGGACCAGTTCCAGTATTTCCATCGCGCTTGCCCGTCGCTCCCCGCGTTATCGATTGGTCCGAACAACCCGCCGGACGTCGTTCAGCCGCACGCACCGCAGGGGCCGCGCTGCCGGTCGCTCAAGACCGATTCCTGCGTTCCATCGTCGTCCGGACCGGAACGCGCACCGCACGGTCACGCGGCCATGTCGGCGGTGGGTCGGATGTCTTTGCTTACAGCGCCGCGCCTCTGCGCGCAGCGCGACGCGTCCCGGGGCAACCGTGGAAGCAGGCGGCCGGACCGTTCGATGAAGCCGCGCCGTGTGACGCGGTGCGCGGAACGTTCGCGACCGTTGCTGCCAGGGTCCCGGCCCGCCGTTCAGTCGAACAGTTCTTCCCAGAACGACTTTCGCCTGCGGTACCCGTGCGGGTACGGCTGCTGGGGGTCGGGGACCGCGGGGCGCCGGGGCGAACGCACGTCGCTGTCGCCGGCGTACGGGCGGTCGCCGCGGGCATCGTCGCTGGCGGCGGCGTTGCCGTGGGTGGCGGAGTAGGCGGCGCTCCGCTCGACGATCTTGTCGAGTTCCCCGCGGTCGAGCCACACGCCGCGGCAGTTGGGGCAGTGGTCGATTTCCACGCCTTGCCGGTCGGCCATCACCAGGGCGGTCTTGCACTGTGGGCAGTCCATGTCTGTTCTCCTTCTCGCTCGTGAGACGTCTCGTTTGCCGCGACCGGCCGACGACGGCCGGCCGTTTGACTCGTTGAGGGGTAGCCCCCGCCCCGCGCCGCGTCGGCCGCCGGCGCGACGTTGCCATCACGCTCAGGCCGAGGGGCGAGGCGCAGGCGCGCCGGCTCTCGTGCGGTCGAGAGGCGGTCGACGCCGCCCGGCCGAACCACTCGCCGTCGCACTCGGGGGGCAGTACCGGGTCTTGAGGCCGAGGCACGTTGTCGATCAGGTCGACGTCACACGTCGGGCACCGCATCGCGAAATCCTCCGGCTCGGGCCGGCCGGCCGGCGCGCTTCCTCGTCGCCGGCCGGCCCTGGGGTGGTCACCACGCGGCGGCGGTCAGGCGGCGGGGGCGCGCGGCGATCGCGTCCTTCCCGCCCGCGTTGCCGCCCCGGCCATCCAGCGGCCGGGCGGCGTCCTTGCGGCGGTTGGAGACGATCGACGCCACGACGCCGGCGGCAAGGATCAGCACCGTCACGCCCAGCAGGTAGAAGTGGACATCGTCGCCGAACGCCGCCTTCAGCGGCTTGTGGGCGATCATCTTGCCGCCGACCACCGCCAGCAGCACCGCGAGCGAGACCTTCGGGTAGGAACTTGTCCATCAGCCCGGCCAGCGAAGTACAGGCTCCGCAGCCCCAGGATCGCGAACGCGTTGCTCGTGAAGACCAGGAACGGGTCGGTCGTGATCGCGAAGATGGCCGGGATCGAGTCGACCGCGAAGATCAGGTCGGTGAACTCGACGAGGATCAGCGCCAGGAACAGCGGCGTCATCATCAGCGCGCCGCGCTTCACGCCCTCCATGCGCTCGACCGCCTCGTCGCGCTCGACCGTCGCGCCCGGCGTCGCCGCCTCGTGCGACGCGTCGGTGCCGGCGCGGACGAAGAAGTGCTCGCCGTGGTACTTGTCGGTGATCGGCCAGATCCGCTTGGCGGCCTTCACGACCCAGCTGTCGCCGGGGCTCTTGTTCTCGGTGATCAGGAGCATCTTGATGCCCGTGATGATGAGGAACGCGCCGAAGACGTAGATGACCCACGAGTAGTTCTGGATCAGCTCCGCGCCCAGCGCGATCATCACGCCGCGCATCGCCAGCGCGCCGAGGATGCCCCAGAACAGCACGCGGTGCTGGTAGAGCGGCGGCACGGCGAGGTAGGCGAAGATCAGCGCGATGACGAAGATGTTGTCGACCGCGAGCGACTTCTCGATGAGGTAGCCGGTGACGTACTTCGTCAGCGCGGCGGTGCCGTCGAGCAGGCCGTGCGGGTTGTCGGCCGAGACGGCCCACTTGTCGACGAAGACCGTGCTCGCCTCCGCCGCCGGCAGGGCCGCGACCTCCGCCTGCTGGCCGGGCGAGAGCAGGCCCAGGCCCATCCAGTGCCGCTCGTAGCCGAAGTAGACGAACGCGCCGAACGACATGCCCAGCGCCGCCCAGACGACCGACCACGTCAGCGCCTCCCGCACCGACACGACGTGCGCCTTGCGGTGGAACACGCCCAGGTCGAGCGCGAGGAAGAGCAGGATTAACGCCAAGAACCCCAGCCAGATCCAGATCATTGCGAAGAACTCCTTTGCCTACGAATGTGAAGGACGAGGACGAGGACGAAGGCGACGACGCGGCACGAGCCCGCGGCGCGGTCAGGTGGGCAGGCCCGAGGCGGACATCCGCGGCCCCGGGCCCGGCCCGCGACGCTTGCCCGACTCGCGGGCGAGCTGCTGGCGGAGGCGGGCGGCGGCGCGGTCGACGGCGCGGTAGAGGTCCGCGTGCACCTCGTCGACGCACAGCCGGCCGATGCCGGCGACCGTCACCTCCAGGTGGCAGCGCTTGTCCGAGCCGCCGCGCGGCCCGTTCACGTCGCTGACCCGCACGGTCACGCCCTGCACGCGCGGCGCGTAGTGCGACAGCCCGTGGGCGAGGCGCTGCCGCACGTGCGCCAGGATCGCGTCGGTCAGGTCGAAGTTCAGTCCGCGGATGCTCAGTTCCATGGTCCAGTGCTCCCTTCGGTTGTGTCCGAGAATCATCGGCGCTTCGAGTCGATTAGACAATTACGAAGTGACGCGGTAGAACCTCGGTTTTGCCGAGGAATCGATGCAACTGGAATGGCTGAACTATCACCACCTGCTCTACTTCTGGGTCGTGGCGCGCGAGGGCGGGATCGCCAAGGCGAGCCGGCAACTCCTCGTCGCCGAGCCCACGATCAGCGGGCAGGTGAAGGAGCTGGAGCGGTCGCTCGGCGAGAAGCTGTTCGTCCGCGCCGGCCGCACGATCGTGCTGACCGAGATGGGGAAGATCGTCTACGACTACGCGGGCGAGATCTTCTCGCTCGGGCGGCAGATGCTCGACACCGTCAAGCAGCGCCCGAGCGACCGGCCGACGCGGCTGTCGGTCGGGGTGACCGACGGGATGCCGAAGCTCGTCGCCCGCCGCCTGCTCGAGCCCGCCCTGCGCGGCCCGCACCGGGCGGACCTCGTCTGCCGCGAGGGGTCGCTCGAGGGCCTGCTCGTCGACCTCTCGACCTACCGCCTCGACCTCGTCCTGAGCGACGCGCCGGCCGGCGGCGGGGTGAAGCTCGTCAGCTTCAGCCACTTCCTCGGCGAGAGCGGCATCAGTTTCTTCGCGACGCCGGCCGTGGCGCCAAAGCTGGCGCGGCGGTTCCCCGCGTCGCTCGGCGCGGCCGACCTGCTGCTCCCGACCGAGAACATGGCGCTGCGGCGCGCGCTCGACCAGTGGTTCGAGACGCGCGGGATCCGGGCGCACGTCGTCGCGTCGGTGCAGGACAGCGCGCTGCTCAAGACGTTCGGGCAGGCCGGCGTCGGCGTGTTCCCCGCGCCGACGGCGGTCGAGGCCGAGGTGTGCCGGCAGTACGAGGTGCGGGTGGTCGGCCGGACCGAGGAGGTGCGCGAGCGGTTCTACGCGATCTCCGTCGAGCGGAAGCTCAAGCACCCGGCGGTGATCGCCATCTCCGAGGCCGCACGCCAGGCGTTCGACGACGTGAAGCGAAGGGCGGCGAAGGACGTCAAGCGAAAGCGGGCCTGACGGGCGCGAGGCGCGTCGTGATGCTTCACAATGGCGGCCGAAGACCCCGCCGCCGCCGCCACGCCTGGACACGCCCCGCGATCAACCATCTTAGCGCTGCGCCCGCCCCCGAATATGGACTCGACCGTCGCCGCGAGGCGAAGAAACTCGCAATCGCTCGTGACCGGGAATATCTGGAGTCCGAGGTGTGGTACCGTCATTGAACGACGGAATTCACCCGGCTCACGCGAACGCCCGGCACGGGCGGGCTTGGGCCGCACTTGGCCGCGTTCAATAGAAACGTGGCGGTGGTGTGCGAATCGGAAAGGACGAACCGTGAAGCGTTTTCCCCTGCTGGCGTTGCCGCTGTTGCTGCTGCCCCTCGCCGTGCTCGCGGCCGGCCCCGCCAAAGAGGGGGCGTCGGGTGCCCCCAAGGTCGGCGACAAGGCGCCCGAGCTCACGCTCGACACGATCGACGGCCAGACCGTCCGCCTGTCGGACCTGCGCGAGGCGGGGCCGGTCGTCATCATCCAACTGCGGGGGTGGGTGGGATATCAGTGCCCAGTGTGCACCCGGCAGGTGGGCGGCTTCGTCGCCAAGGCCGACGAACTGCGCAAGGCGGGGGCGAAGGTCGTCCTCGTCTATCCCGGCCCGCCCGACAAGCTGAAGGAGCACGCGGAACAGTTCATCGCCCGCAAAGGGCTGCCGGACAACTTCCGGTTCGTGACCGACCCCGGCCTGAAGTTCGTCGACAGCTGGGGACTGCGGTGGAACGAGCCCGGCGAGACCGCCTACCCGGCGACGTTCGTCGTCGACGCGGGCGGCATCATTCAATTCGCGGACGTCAGCAGCACGCACGGCGGCCGGTCGACGGCCGAGCAGGTGCTGAAGGTGCTGAAGACCGCGTCGTAACCGCCTGGCGGCGGCCCGGACATTTGCTGACAGCAGTGGCGTCGATGTCAATGTGCGCGGGTGACGGTGGATTGATCGCCCCGGCGCGGCGGCGGACGTCGACCGCACTGCATCGGCCGGCGGGGATGCGACGGCGCGTTTCGTGCCGTGGCGATGTATCACGGTCCGGAGCAAAAGAGGGATCCCGATGGGCATGAAGGACCGCGCGAGCCGCGACGCCGCAGCCGGCAAGACGCTTCAATGCACCGAGGTGTGGGGCGGCAACTGGCAGGTGGACCAGGCGGTCGTCCTGCCGGGCCTCGACGCCTGGGTCTACAGCCAGCCGAGCGGGCACGAGGCCGTCGGCGGCGACGTGCACTACGTGTCGGCCTGCGCGGGCGGGAGGGTCGGCCGCGTCCTGCTCGCCGAGGTGTCCGGCCACGGCGCGATCGTCGGCGCGACGGCCGACGCGCTCCGCCGGCTCATGCGACGCCTCGTCAACGACCACGACCAGCTACGGCTGGTGCGGAACCTCAACCGCGAGTTCACGGCCGGCGCCGCCAAGGCCACCGCCGCCGGCCTCGCCCCGTTCCGCTTCGCGACGGCCGTCGCGCTCACGTTCGACAGCTACACCGGGCGCCTCCTCGCCTGCAACGCCGGCCACCCGCCGCCGCTGTGGTACCGGGTCGCCGAGCGCCGCTGGACGACGTTGGAGTCGCAGGCGCCTGGCGGCGCGGGGGGCAACGTCCCGGTCGGCGTCGTGGCGGGGTTCGACTTCCGGCAGTTCGAGCTGAAGCTGGACGTGGGGGACCTCGTCTTGTGCTTCACCGATTCGCTCACCGAAGCCCGCGACGCCGCCGGCAATGATCTTGGGATCCCGGGCCTGCTCGACCTCGTCCGTTCGGTCGACGGCTCGGCCGACATAAGCCGCCTCGTGCCGGCCGTGCTGTCGATGCTGGACCGGCTCGACTCGAAGAACCTCACGCGCGACGACCTCACCTGCCTCCTGATGCGCGTGACCGGCGCCCGCCCGTTGGTGCCGCTCGTCGATCGATTGCTGTCCCCGTTCCGCGCCGCGGCCGGTCTGGCGGGCGTCCACCTGCCCTCGACGCGGCGCGACCGCCGCGGGTAGAGCACGCGGATAAGCACGTCACGATCCGCATCGGCGGGGACCGTAGGAGAGCTCTCACGGCGTTCGGATTGGTTCCACGGTTAGATGCTGCCCTACGTTCGTTCGAGCGCCACCGATGCGCGGCGTGATGTGCACCGGCAGTGGGGCCGGTCACGCCTCTACGGCGACGTCGCCGTTGCCGGGGTGGGCCTGGCAGGCGAGGATCCACCCGGCCGTCTTCTCCGAGCGGCTCAAGGCTTCGTCTGAGTCCATCGTGACGGTGCCGGATCGAAGTTTCGTCTTGCACTGTCCGCACACGCCCGCACGGCACTCGAACGGGATGTCCACGCCGAGCGCTTCAGCCGCCTCGAGGATCGTCGTGCCGTTGGTGACAACACCGGCGCGCCCGGACTTGGCGAACGTCACGGTTCGCCCGCCGCCGCTCATCGGCGACGCAATCGGGGCGTCCTCGTGGGTGGGTTCCAACATCGGGCCGGCGTCTGTCGCGGCGCCCTGCACGCCTGCGGGGGCCTCGGCGAGCTGCGACGTATTGAACGCGAACGCCTCGGTCTTCACGTTCGCGTCTGGCACGCCGAGCTCCTTCAACGCCGGCCAGCGTCGCGGCCATCATCTCGTCGGGCCGCAAACGTAGACGGGCCGGCTTGCAAGGTTGGGGACGAAGCGGGTGAGCAGCGAAGCGTTCAGGCGGCCCTTGTCCGGTCCACCCGTCGCCGGGTTCGGCGCGACAGGGTGATGCAGACGTGCAGGTTGGGGAACCGGCGGCGGAGCTGTTCGATTTCGTCGCGGAAGATGATGTCGCGTTCCGTGCGGGTGGCGATCAGCAGGTAAATGTCGCCGGGCCGACCGGTCGGTGAGGTACCGGACGACGACATCAGCGGCGTGATGCCGACGCCGCCGATCAGCACGACGCTGTCGGCTTTCGGCCCCGGTGAAGACGAACTTGCCGGGCCGCCGCGGCGACGGCGAGGCGGTCGCCCTGGCGGACCTGGCGGTGCAGGTGGCCGGAGGAAATCCCCATCGCCTCCCGCTTCACCGTCAGCTCGCAGTACCCGCGGCGGGTGGGGCTCGACGCGATCGTGTACGAGCAGTTGACCGGCTTTCCGTCGACCGTAGAGCGCAGCGTGAGGTATTGCCCCGGGCGCAGGTCGAACAGTTCACGCCACCGTCGGGGGTGCGAGGCGGAACGTGCGGACCTCGGCCGTCTCGTCGAACGCGCGACGTGCAGCTCGCCCGACCAGAACTTGCGGCCCGACCCCGCCACCGGGGCGGCCGCGGCCACGTCATCGGCGGGGCATGGTCGTCGTTGTTGCAGCCATGCCCGCGGGTGCCATGGCCGTGACCGCCCGCGCCGCCGCCGGCGGCAGAGGCGGCGGGCGCGACGCAGGTCGAGGTAGTGCCACACGCGCGGGCCAGCAGCAGCACCGCGAGGATGCCGGCCGCCAGCAGCGGCGGACGGACGTCGGACTTGACCAGCAGGTAGAAGTGCAGGACCTCTCCGATCGCGGCGGCGTACGCCAGCGGGCAACGCCTTCCACCGCCGCGGGCCGAGCCGCCGGATCATCCCGTGGGTCGAGGTGTGATCGCCAGCGGCACCATCACGAGCACGGCCGCGAAGCCGACCTGCAGGTACCGCCGGCTGACGATCTCCGACGCGACGCTGCGCAGGTTCCACGCGGGTCGAACGCGACGTAGATGCCGAGGTGCACGCACGCGTAGGCGAAGCCGTACAGCCCGAGCGAGCGGCGGTAGCCGATCAGCGTGTTCCACCCGGTGCTGGCGCAGCGGCGTGACCGGCAGCGACAGCAGGAGGAAGATCAACGCCAGCAACCTGGTCGTGCGGATCGCGTAGTTCACCGGGTCGGCGCCGAGGCGGCCGCGGAACGCGTCCCACGCCAGCAGCGGCGAGGGGCACCCCGCCGTTGATCGCCACGAGCAGTTTCGAGAGCGCAGTCCGCTCATGCGGTGGGTCCCCGGTCAGGTAGTTCGCGCGGAGGTCCATGCCCGCGTACAGCGACGCGACCTGCTCGCCGTAGCCGTTGAACATCAGCGTCGGCCGGCGCCCGGCTCGCCGATGCGCCCGCCGTCGCCTGGCTCCAGCGGGGTGGTCGACCTGCGGGTTCACGTTGGCCAGGAACCCGTACTCGCCCGGCGCGCTGCGGCTCCAGCTCGTCGGCGGCTGCGTCGCGACGAGCGAGATCTTCACGATCGACTTGATCCCCTTGAACCCGTACTTCCACGGCACGATCAGCCGGACCGGCGCGCCGTTCTGCGGCGGCAATTCGCGGCCGTAGAGGCCCGTGGCGAGCAGCGTGAGCGGGTGCATCGCCTCGGTCATCATCAGCCCCTCGAGGTACGGCCACTCCAGCGCGTCCGTCCGCTGCCCGGGCATGCGCTCCGGGGCGAGCAGCGTCTGGAACGCCACGTACTTGGCCGCGCTCGTCGGCTCGACCCGCTCGAGCAGCTTCGACAGCGACAACCCCGCCCACGGGATCACCATCGACCACGCCTCGACGCACCGCATCCGATAGATTCGCTCTTCCGGCGGCGCGATCCGGCGGAGGTCGTCCAGGTCGAACGTCGCGGGCTTGGCGACCAAGCCGTCGACCTCGATCTTCCAGCCGTCGGTCACGAACCCCGCGGCGGCGGGGGCGACGCCGTCCTTGTCGGTGCTGAACTCGTAGAAGTTGTTGTAGCTCGCGACGTCCTGCAGCGGCGTCATCGCCTCGTCCACGCGATAGCCGCGCGCCAGCGCCTCCTGCGGCGTGAGCGCGGGGGCGGCCAGCCCTTCCAACTCCGCCTCCGCGACCATCACCGACGGCCGCGGGTTCAGCGCCCGGTACGCCCACGCCGTTGCCGCCACGCTGCCGGCCACCGCGCCGGCGCGCAGGAACGCGCGGCGGTTGAAGAAAACCGCCGGCGGCGTGACCTCGTCATGAAGCGGGGGCGTCGAATCTGACTTCATCACCGTTTCCCGAAAGCCGGCACCGGACCGAGTGCGGGCGCGTCGCCCCAAGACGTACGCGGGCGGTCCCGTCGCCAAGCGCGCGAGCAGTCGGCCCAACATACCGGACCGGCCGGCGATCTATTCCACGAATTCTGTGCGGTCGGACGGACCGATTGATCCTTATGCGTCGATACGGCGCGCATCGCCGTGCGCGGCGCGTCGACCGTCTCGCGTGCTAATCAAGTCTTGTTGATCGCGACGAAGACGTGTCGCGAATTCGAGGAATATCCCCGTCCGCACCGCGGTACTGACGGCGGTGCGGGAACACCGCGTTTCGAGCTGAGGCGTTTGGGATCCGCGGGCGCATGCCCGCGTGCGGATTCGCGCCGGAAGCCAAGTTTAAAACTGCTCGCGACGAGTCGGGCCGAGCGGCCCGGGCGTCGCGATGCGGTCTTCACATTCCAGCCCGCGGGCCGGGCAGGAGCGTTTCATGTTCGGTCGTAAACTGTCGGTGTTCGTCGGGTCTTGTGTCGTCGTCGCGGGCCTCACGGCCGGTTCCGTCTCCGTGGTCGCCGCCCAGGGCGCCTCCTCGGGCGGCGGGAACGGGCGGGTCATGCCCGTGGTGAAGGACAAGATGATGAAGATGAAGGAGATGATGAAGGACGAGAAGTCCATGGCGACGATGCGCGAGGACATGATGCGCACGATGGCCATGGAGCGCATGGCGCACGAGGTGGCGATGGACCCGGAGTTCCAGGAGATGCACGCCGAGATGATGAAGGAACCGGCGGCCATGCAGATGATGCAAGAGCAGAAGATGATGATGAAGGACGACGCGAAGATGATGGCCGCGCGCGAGCAGGTCATGAGCGACCCGGCCGCCATGAAGATGGTGATGGAGAAGGCGATGATGATGGACATGATGCGCGTCGACCCGGCCATGCAGAAGATGATGCAGGACAAGATGATGATGGACGGGAAGATGGCCGCCGAGAAGAAGATGGAGAAGAAGTAGCGCCGCCGCGGGGCGGCGCTCTCGTTCCATCGATCTCCGCTCTGCCAGAACATTGGCGGCGGTCGCCCCTGTCATCCTGAGCGCCGCTAAGGATCTTCCGTCGCCCCCGTGAAGTCCGTCGAAGATGCTTCGCGGCACCCTTGGTCGTTAAGTCCTGAGATTGCGTACCCTCGGAACGCTCTACAAGCCTCCGCTCGCCACGACCCGTGGCGGGCGGAGGCGTCTTTGCGTCGCTCCGCACGAGTCGATGGCGCACGCGCGCCGGCGGCCTCCACGAAACCCCTCGGCGCCCCCCGCGGTCCACGGATGGGGGCGTGGCGGCGTGTACGCCCAGCAACCACCGTCGCGGCGCACTTCATCGCCGACTCCAGCTGTTAGTCTGATCGGGCCGTAGTTCCGACGCATGCGTCGCGGCCGACGGGCAGCGGCGAATTTCGCAAGCGACTCGCGGCTGAGCCGCAACCGCGACGCCGGCGTCGCAGCTACAGGTTCGACGATACATCATCGCTGAGTACGGCACGCTGGATGTTGCGTATCGACCCGTTCGGAGAGGAACCGCGGGAGCAAGCTCCTACGGCGTTCGCGGGCGCTGCACAATTTGCCGCGACGCAGTCCGTCGCACATCGGACGATCTCGATGACTTGAGCGCCGGCCGTCGCGTCACCGCTGAATGGCCGATGGTCGTGGGGCCCGCAACATGGTGCCGAGGGCGGCCTCCGCGATTCGGAGGTCGTCGGCGAGCAGGAAGTACACGACGTCGGCCGTCCGCCAGGCGAACAACGGGAAGGGAGATCGCTCGTCGGAGAGGACGTAGAGCTTCCCCGGCTCGAGGCGAAACTCGTCGCTGTTCGACTCCACGAACACGCTGATCGCGGACCGCCGGCCGGGGGCCGTCGAGTAGTACAGCAGGTGCAGCGTCTCGGACGAAGGCGGGTCGCACGGGCCGGCCCCGATGTACCGGTACCCGATGCCGGAGAAGTCGGGGTATGGGTTCGATCCCCCGAGATCCCGGTTGACCGCGTCCGCCAACTTGCCCAGTTCTGCCGGGGCCGCCGCCGCATGCACCGCGGCGTCGAGCCGCGAGCAGGCGGCGTGGTCCCGCGACAGCACGGCGACATAGCTGACCGGCACCGGCAGCCGCCCCTCCCGCCCGGGGGGCGACGGCGCCGCCACGTCGGGCGCGAGCGACCAGCGACCCAACATCACCCCGGTCACCAAGAACACCGCCGCCACCGCCATGAACGGCCGGCGGAACCGCGCCCACCACGACCGCCTGGCCGTGGGCGCGGTGACTTGGGGCACCGTGGCGGCGAGTTCCTCGACCCGCCGCCGAAGCGCGTCGGGCATCGCCGGCGTCAGCGTCTGGGCCGTGCGACCGGCGGCCATGCGGAGCTGTTGATGGCCGCGCATCAGGTCCATCGCCTCCGGGTTGTTGGCGAGGTAGTCCAACACCATGAGGTTGTCCGCGGCGTTCAACTCGCCGTCGGCGAACGCCATCAGGTACGCGCGGATGTTGTGCTCTCCGAGGGGGCCGGGCATGGGAGAAGGTACGGTTATGACGCGTCGTTCAGTTTTTCGACCCGGCGGACGTCCTTCCGCCGAATGCCGTGCTCGGCCGCGAGATCCACCAGCCGCGCGGCGAGCATGACGCGCGACCGGTACAGTCGGCTCATCACGGTCCCGACCGGGATGTCCAGGATGTCGGCGATCTCCCGGTAACCGAGGTCTTCGACCGCGCAGAGCAGGAAGACCGCGCGGTGGGGGATCGGCAGGTCGGCGATGGCGGACTTCAAACGGGCGTCGACATGATCCCAATCCAGCTTGGACAGTTCCGCCACCGACGCCTCGGCCGTCGGCTCGACGGCGGGCTGTTGTTGCAGGTCGTCGATCAGTTCGCGCTGGCGGTGTTCCTTGGCGAGCCGGGTGTTGAGCACGTTGTGCAGGATCTTGAACAACCACGGCCGCACGCCCCGCTCGTTGTCGCGGTAGGCGGCCGCGGACTTGAAGGCCCGCAGGTAGGTCTCCTGGACGAGGTCGTCGGCCTCCTGCGCGTGCCGCGCGAGATGGTACGCGAGGCGGTAAACCGCCTCCATCTCGGCCAGCACGAGCTTGTTGAAGGCGTCGAGCTCCACGCGTGCGACTCCAAGATCCGACGTCGCGCCCGGCGATGCCCGCGAGAGCCGAGCGATCCGGGACGGCCG
>JAUJNJ010000076.1:0-5324 GCA_030448225.1 Phycisphaerae bacterium | reverse complement strand
GGCCGCGCGTGTGGCCGCGACGCCTTGTTCGAAGATCGCGCGCCTCTCGCGGGTGGCCGATCCTTGACAGTGTCCCGTTGCGACGTCGGCGGCTTCTCATCCCGCCGCGGGAGGCCGTCGCTCACACGGAGAGGTAGACGTCCTCACCGCTGAGGGTGACGACGGCATGGCCGGAGGCGCGGTGCAGGCGGTAGGACGGAGTGTGGTTGACGAGGCGCGGCATAGCGCGGTCCTGCGAGTCAGAGGACCAAAACGGTATGGACCGATCCGACGCTGGATCCTCGGACCGCACTGCCGCACGCCGGCAGGTACGGCAAGTGAAGCGTTCGGTTACGGTTGTCGACAATGAGCTCGGTGGGGCTCGAACCCACGACCCACGGATTAAAAGTCCGTTGCTCTACCAACTGAGCTACGAGCTCGGGCGGCCGCGGCGGGTGGCGGGCCGCGGGCGGCGTGAGACTATAGGGTGCGGCGGCGTTCGGCTCAACGGTCCGCGCGGACGGCACCACGCCGGTCGGCTCGGCGGCGGCAGGGGCGGGCACCGGGGTGACGGCTACGCCACGCAGCGACGGTGGCGGCGGTGCCGACGCGCGACAGCGGTCCCACCGGGGTCGGGCGGACGGACGAACGATCGTCGTCGCGCGGCGCGGCGGGAAGGCCGCCGCGCCGCCTGACGTCGATCGGCGGCGCGCGGAGTCTCGTGCGGGACCGCCGTCGGGCGTGCACGACACGACGCCCGTACGCGACCCCCCGCACGGGCCGGTCGTCCCGATTGAGGAGGGAGAACCGGCGTTCGCGCCGTCTCTCGCCTTGGTGCCGTGCGTTGTTTGCGGATATCCTTTCGGGGTCCCGTATCGCCCCCTAAGCTTCAGGTTCGCCCGACAGGTGACGGGCGCGCCAGAGGTCGCCGGTCGGGGGGCGAGTGACGCCGCCGGCCGCGGGGGCCGGCCGGTCAACGGGGAAAGGTCAAGGTCGAATGCGAGCGGTGCGTCCACGATTCCGGCTCCGCGTCAGCCACCCGGTCGCCGTGCGTCTGGGGCTGCTGGCCGCACTGCTGGCCGCGGTGACGTCGGGTTCGGCGGGGGCGGCGGTTCCGCCGGCCGATGAGGGCGCGGCTGCACGGGCGACAGGGTCGGGGGCCGCTGGGGCGAGCGGTGGCGCCGGCGCGGCAAACGCGGGGGGCGCGCCCGGCGGATCGTCAACGTCGTCCGCTCCGGCGCGTCGGGCGAAGCTGCCGGTGCCGCCCGAGCAGGGACAGGCCGCGGCGCAAAAAGCGATCCGGGGCGTTTACGAGGCGGAGTACGCGAGCAGGAAGCCGGACGAACTCGTGGCCCTGTCCGACAAACTCCTCGAGGCGGCGGGGCAGGAGGGCGTCGCGCCGGTCGAGCGGTTCGTGCTGCTGCGCGAGGCCGGGTCGCTCGCGGCGAGCGCGGGCGACGGGGCGCGGGCGGTCGAGGCGGCGGAGTCGCTGGCCGAAGCGTTCCTCGTGAAGTCGCTGGCGACGAAGCTCGCGCTCGTGCAGACCGCCACCCGCGGCGCGGGGATCAGAGACGCGGGCCGGGCCAAGGGCACGGCGGAAGCGGCGCTCGGCCTCGTGAGTGACGCGGTGGCCGTGGGGGATTTCGACAGCGCGACGCGCGCGGCCGCCGCCGCGGAGTCGGTGGCCAAGCATGCGGACGACGCCGCCTTTGCGACCTCGGTGGCCAATCGGTCGGCGGAGGTCCGGCGGCTGCGCGGGGAGCATGCGAAGCTCGTGGCGGTCTTCGATCGGCTCAGGCAGGACCCGGACGACCCGGCGGCGAACCTCAAGGTCGGGCGTTTCTACGCACTGGGCGTAGGCGACTGGGCCAAGGGCTTGGCGCACCTGGCGAAGGGGTCCGACCCCACGCTACAGGCGCTGGCCGCGAAGGAGCGGGCAAACCCGCAAGACCTGGCCGCCCGTATCGCGATTGCCGACGGCTGGTGGGATCTGGCGAAGCGCGAGCCCGCTGCGACCGCGGAGCGTGTCAAGGCGCACGCGGCCGACTGGTACCGGCAGGCGGAGAAGGACGCGCGGGGCGTCACGCTCGCCAAGGTTCAGCAGCGGCTCGCCGTGGTCGGACCGGACGCGGGCGTCCCGCAGGGCCGGACGCTCAACCTGCTGCGGATGATGAAGCTCCCGCGCGACGCCGTCGCCGGCAAGTGGCAGTTCGTGCGGGGCGGGGTGCAGTCGGACGCCGGGGTCTGCTCGCGGATCGGCTTTGCGTACGAGCCGCCGGAAGAGTACGACCTGACGATCGAGTTCACCTTGTCGCAAGGGCAGGGCAACGCGACGGCCGTCCTTCCGCGTTCGAACAAGGAGGGGACGCACGTCTTCGGCGTGTGGGGCACGCTGCTCGGCGTGCAGCCGAATCCGCCGGTGGAGGGACCGTCCTACAAGCGGGTCCAGAAGGCGCCGCGCATGGGGGACCGGCTCCGGTTGCAGTTGAAGGTGCGGAAGGACCGCATCACCGGCTACGCGAACGGCTCGATGTTCTTCGACGTCCCGACCGGCCTGCTCGACGCCGGCGCGACGGGCTCCTACCCGCTGGCGACGCCCGAGCGGATCGGCATCGGGTCCGATCAGACGGTCGTCGTCTTCCACCGCGTCGAACTGCGGGAAGTGAGCGGCCCGGGGAAGAAGGTCAAGTAAGACGTCGCACGGCGCGAACCGCCGCGGCGCCGGGTCAGGCCTTGGTCGTGGCGGCTTCGGCCGCCGCAGCCGCGCCGCCGATTTGGGCCGCGTGCGCCAGCACTTCCACCCGCACGCGGTTCACCTTCTGCGGCTCGGCCTCCAGGACCGTGTACTTCACCCCCGCGTGGTCGAACGTCGCGCCCACCGGAGGGATCCGGCCCAGCGTGGTGGAGACGAAGCCGCCGACGGTCTCGTAGCCGGCGTCCTCGGGGAGGCTCAGGCTCATCAGGCGGTTCAACTCGTCGACGTACAGCCGGGCGTCGACCTCGGCGACGTTGTCGTCGGTCCGCTTGAACATCGCCGGCTCGATCGGCTCGTGCTCGTCGCTGATGTCGCCGACGAGTTCCTCCAGGATGTCCTCGATCGTCACGAGCCCCGCGGTGCCGCCGTACTCGTCGAGCACGATCGCGATGTGCACCTTCTGCAGGCGGAAGTCGTGCAGCAGGTCGGCGACCGGCTTGCTCTCGGGCACGTAGAAGGCCGGGCGGATCGCCGAGCGGATGTTGAACCGCTCCGGCGGCTCGCCGAGGTTGCTCAGCAAGTCGCGTGCGTACAGGATGCCGGCGATGTGGTCGAGCGTGCCCTCGAACACCGGCACGCGAGAGTGCCCGCTCTGCTCGATCGTCTGCTTCACCTGCGACAGCGATGCGTCCAGCGCCAGGCCGATGATCTCCGGGCGGGCGGTCATGATCTGGCCGACGGTCGTGTCGCGGAACCCGATGACCGACTCGATCATCGTGCGTTCCTGCTGGTGGACCACGCCCTCCTTCTGCCCCTCCTCGACGGCCGACAGGATCTCCTGCTCGATCTCCTCGGACTCGACCGCGTCGGACGCGCCGGTGGCGCGGCGGACGAGCTCGTCGATCCCGTTCATCAGCTTCACGAGCGGGAGCATCAGCGTCCGCAGCCCGTGGAGCAGCCCCACGCACGCGGCGACGATCGCGTCGCCGGCGTGGCGGGCCAGCGAGTGCGGGACGGCGACGGAGCTGATCAGGGAGATGCCGCCCGCCGCCAGCGCCGCCAGCGTGTAGCGGACCCAGCCGCCGTACTCCGTGCGGTCGAACAGGTGTAGCGTCAGCAGCAGGATGAAGAAGTTGGCGAACAGTCGGCCGACGGCGGTGACGAGGATCAGGTCGCCGAGGCGGTCCATCGTCGGCTCGAGCATCGCCGAGCGGCGGCGGCGCTCCAGCGCCTCGCCGAGGCGCACGCGCGACAGGTCGCGGAGCGAGTAGGTGAGCGTCGAGAAGAGGAACGAGGCCGACGCGACGCCGAGCAGGGCGATGACCGTGAGCGCGGAATTCATCGGCGCGCCCCCGTCGCCGCCGTCGTGCGCCGGCTACGCCGACCGGTAGAGCGGCCTGCGGCGGACGGGCGTGCCTCGGCGGCCGCCGCGGCGGGGCGGGGCCGCCCGGCCGGCACCCAGGCGAAGACCGGCCCGACGCCGAGTTGTCTCAGGATCTCGTCTTCCTTGCGGTGCATCGTCGAGTAAGCCCGGTCGGTTCTATCGTCGTACCCGCACAAGTGCAACATCCCGTGCAGCGCGTAGAGCAGCAACTCGTGTTCCACCGGGACGCCGTGTTCCCGCGCCCGCCGCCGCGCCTCCGGCACACACACGACGACCTCGCCGGCCGTCACGCGTCCGCGGCGGTCGGCGTCGAGCGGGAAGGTTAGCACGTCAGTCGGCCCGGGGATCCCCATGAACCGCGCGTGAAGTCCGCCCATCCGCTTGTCGCCCACGAGCGCGACCGACAGGTCGATCAGCGCCGGCGACAGGATCGCGTGGGCGGCGCGCAGGCGGCGGCGCAGCGCGGGCACGAACGCGTGCTGCGCGGCGGTCGCGGCGCTCACCGAAAGTGAGAGGGCGGCGTCGGACGTCGGTCGTGGGGCGGGCTGGCCGCTCGGTTCGGACATGGAACGACGGTAGGGGAGCCGAGGACGCTTACGCTGTATCCCGCGCGCGAGGCGCGGGCTGCCCGCGGCGGGTTCGTCGCGGGCGCGACTGGTCGCTTACGCTATCCGCGCGGCCGCCACCGGCGGCTCGGTCAGGGGCACGCTGGGCGCGCTGACCGACGGGTAGGCGATCCGGCCGTGGTAGATGCCCATGAGCGTCTTCATCAGGGCCCGCTCGACGATCTCCAGGTCGCGCATCGTCAGGTCGCACTCGTCGAACTGCCCGTCGAGCAGGCGCTTCATCGCCATGTCGTGTACGAGGCCCTCGACCCGGCCCGGCGTGGGCTCGGGCATCGCACGGCAGGCGCTTTCCACCGCGTCGGACAGCATGACGATGGCCGTCTCCTTCGACCGCGGCTTGGGCCCGGGGTAGCGGTACTGCGTCTCGCTGACGGCCGACTGGTCGGGCTTGCGGTCCTTCTGCGTGCAGGCCTGGTGGTAGAAGTACTCGACGAGCGTCGTGCCGTGGTGCTGCTGGATGAACGGGATGAGGCTCGCCGGCAGGTGGTACTCGCGGGCGAGCTCCACGCCGTCCTTCACGTGCCCGATGATGATCAGCAGCGACACGCTCGGCGACAGGTTCATGTGGCGGTTGCGGCCGCTCTGCTGGTTCTCGATGAAGTAGTCGGCCTTGTTGATCTTGCCGACGTCGTGGTAGTAG
>JAUJNJ010000075.1 GCA_030448225.1 Phycisphaerae bacterium | reverse complement strand
CTTGGCGGTTGAAGTCGAGGCCCCAGGGGTTGCTCGTCCCCTCGGCGAAGAGCTCGAACCGCTTCGTCGGCGGGTGGTAGCGCCAGATCGCGCAGGTGAAGTCGAACACCTGACCCGTGGCCGGGTCCTTCACGGTGGCGGGGTTGAAGACGCCGTTCATGCCGTAGAGCCAGCCGTCGGGGCCCCAGGTGAGGTTGTTCGGCAGCTCGTGGGTGTCGGCCCGGCCGAAGCCGGTGAACAGGACGGTCTCCTTGTCGGCCTTGTCGTCGCCGTCGGTGTCTTCGAGGAACAGGACGTCGGGCGCGTTGGTCACGTAGACGCCGCCGTTGCCGAGCGCGACGCCGCAGGGGATGTTGAGCCCGTCCTTGAAGATCGTGACCGTCTCGAAGCGGCCGTCGCCGTCGGCGTCCTCGAGGATCTTCACGCGATCCTTGCCCACGCCCGGCTTCTGGCGCGGGTACTCGACCGACTCGCAGAGCCAGATCCGCCCGCGGTCGTCGAACGTGAACGCCGTCGGGTTCACCACGTCCGGCTCGCCGGCGACGAGCTCCACCGAGAAGCCGGGCGGGAGCTGCATCTTCTTCATCGCCTCCTGCGGCGAGAGCGCCGGGCCGGGCGGCTTGGTCTGGCGGCGCGGCAACTCCTCGGCGGCGCGCGCGGCGCAGGCGAGGAGCGCGACGACGAGGAACGGGATCAGCGCGGGACGGCGGATTCGCATGGCGCCAATTCTACTTTCCCCGCCGCGGAAGTCTTGGGCACGCGTCTACGCCGGCGCGAGGCGGGAGCGGAGGATTGGCCACGGAGACACAGGAGCACGGAGGCGGCGCGGGCGAGATCGACGCGCGTTGCGCGGGCCGGAGGTGTGGTGAGATTTCGTCATGGCTCGCCGGTCGTTGGGTGATCTGACGCGGCGGAACCGCAAGCGCCCGCCGTGCGGACCACTCGCCGTGATAACACTGAACAAGTGTGGGCGGAAGATCTACAGCGGTTCTTGGTCGAGCGTGGAATCCTCAGCAACGTCATTGCCGAGGGGAGCGGTAGCGACCCGAGGGATCTCGGGACCGCGGGGCGCTCCTGCCGGCGCTAGACGTCGCCGTCGCTCCTGGGGATAACATGCGAGTCGTAGTCCCCCACTGCCACACCCGGCGAGGACGCGGGATAGTCGTCGAAACACGCCAACGAGTGATGCGCCGCTCGCGCGACCCGCGTCGTTAAACGCGGCCGCCTCGGTGCCTCGGTGCCTCGGTGCCTCGGTGCCTCGGTGCCTTCGTGTCTCTGTGGCTCGATCCGCTACCGCGTCACCCGACGTCGTCCGCGGGCGCGGGTCAACCGACGTACTGCCCCTCGGTGACCGACCAGCCGCCGTCGATCGTGAGGACCTGGCCGGTGACGAAGCGCGAGGCGTCGGACAGGAGGTAGACGACGGCCTCGTCGAGGTCTTGCGGGCGGCCGGTGCGGCCGCCGTCGAGGGGCTGCTTGTGGGCGATGAACTCGACGAGGCGCTCGTCGGCGAGCGACGCGTGCGTCATCGGCGTGTCGACGATCGCCGGCGCGACGACGTTGAAGCGGATGCCCTGCGGCGCGTAGCACGCGGCGGCGGAGCGCGTCAGGCCGATCACGGCGGACTTGGCGGCGGCGTAGGCGTGGGTCGCGAAGTGGCGCGACGACGAGGGGGACGTCCCGAGCACCGACCCCATGTTGAGCACGCTGCCGCCGTCGCCCTGCTTCAGCATCTGCCGGACGGCGGCGCGGTTGGAGTAGAACAGCGAGTTGAGGTTGAGCCGCTGCGTGTAGTCCCACCCGGCGTCGGTCAGCTCGTGGAGCGGGCCGTCGCCGTAGCGGCGCCCGCACCCGCCGGCGACGTGGTAGAGCGCGTCGAGGCGGCCGAACTCCCGCACCGCCTGCTCGACCGCCCGCACGGCGGTGCCGGGGTCGCCCGCGTCGCCGATCGCCGCGTGCGCCCGCGAGCCGACCGCCTCGGTGGCGGCGGCCGCCTTCTCGAAGTTGCGGCCGACGATCACGATCCCCGCCCCCGCCGCCGCGCACGCCTTGGCCGCCGACAGGCCCAGCCCCGTGGTGCCGCCGACGATCACGATAGACTTCCCCGCGAGCGAGTTGATTACCACGGCGGACAATCTAGAAGCGGGCCGAGCGGTTGCCAAGCGACGAAATGGGAAAGGAAGGGAAGCGAGCACATCGCGTAACGTGCGTCACGCAAAGACGCACGGGCGTTGGCGCCGCGGCATCTTATCTATCCAGCCCGCTTGCGGGCCGCGCCGGTAGCGCGCGAAGAGCGGAGCGGGACGCGCCCCGCAACCGAGGCGGCTAAACGAGTGGACGCGGAGAACGCGGAGGACAACCAACACATGGGTTTTATTCCCCGCGCGCTCCGCGTCTCCGCACTCGATCAACTCTTCGTTCGGAGCGATCAGAAGAGCTTCAGGTACGGCAGTTCCGTGCGGCCCATGAGGAACTTGTCGACGCCGTGGGCGGCGCAGCGGCCCTCGCTGATCGCCCAGACGACGAGACTCTGGCCGCGGCGCATGTCGCCGGCGCTGAACACGCCGGGGACGCTCGTCATGTAGTTCTCATCGACGACGACGTTGCCGCGGGCGTCGAGGCCGAGGCCGAGCTGCTCGATCGCGCCGGGCCGCTCGGGGCCGACGAAGCCCATCGCGAGGAAGCAGAGGTCGCAGTCGAGTTCGAACTCGCTGCCGGGAACCTCCTTCATCTGCCAGCGGCCGCTCGTGTCCTTGATCCACTCGAGGCGCACGCCGTGGAGCTTCTTCACGTTCCCGGCGTCGTCGCCGGTGAACTTCTTGGTGTTGATCGAGAAGTCGCGGACGTCGCCGCCGAAGACGGCCGCCGCCTCCTCGTGGGCGCTGCTCGTGCGGAAGATCATCGGCCAGTAGGGCCACGGCTGGAGGTTGCCGGCGCGGACGGCGTCCTCGCTGCGGGCCTCGGGCGGGCGCGGGAGCAGCTCGAACTGCTTGACGCTCTTGGCCCCCTGCCGCTGGGCGGTGCCGAGGCAGTCGGCGCCGGTGTCGCCGCCGCCGAGGATGATGACGTTCTTGCCCTTGGCGTCGATGTACTCCCCGTCGCACTCGTCGCCGAGGCAGCGCTTGTTGGCGAGCGGCAGGTAGTCCATCGCCTTGTAGACGCCCTTGAGCTCGCGGCCGGGGACGTTCAACTCCCGAGCGGCGGTGGCGCCGCCGCAGAGGACGATCGCGTCGAACTCCTGGCGCAGCGCCTCGACCGTCACGTCGACGCCGACGTTGGCGCCGGTCACGAACGTGATGCCGCTGGCCTCCATGATCCGCACGCGGCGTTCGACGACGTGCTTCTCGAGCTTGAACTGCGGGATGCCGTACATCAGCAGCCCGCCGGCGCGGTCGGCGCGCTCGTAGACGGTGACCCAGTGCCCGGCCTTGTTGAGCTGCGCCGCGGCGGCGAGGCCGGCGGGGCCGGAGCCGACGACGGCGACCTTCTTGCCCGAGCGGGATTCCGGCTGGTGCCCGCCGACGGCCTCGCGGAACGCGGCGTCACCCTCGTCGGCCTTCTTGAACGCGTGGTCGATGATGCTCTGCTCGATCAGCTTGATCGTGACCGGCTTCTCGTTGATGTTCAGGACGCACGCTTCCTCGCACGGCGCGGGGCAGACCCGGCCGGTGAACTCGGGGAAGTTGTTCGTCTTGTAGAGCATGTCAAGCGCGTCGAGCCACCGGTCCTTGTAGACCAGGTCGTTCCACTCGGGGATGATGTTCCCCAGCGGGCAACCGTTGTGGCAGAACGGGATGCCGCAGTCCATGCACCGCGCGCCTTGGTCGCGGAGCTGCTGGCCGGGGAAGTCGGTGTAGACCTCGTTCCAATCGAGCAAGCGCAGCTCGACCGGCCGCCGGTGGGGGAGCTGGCGGGGGATCTCTTTGAAACCGGTGGGCTTGCCCATTGCTTTGGCATTCCCTCGGAGAGTGGCGCGGCGATCTCCGCGACCTGAATCTCGAATCCTGGCAGAATCGCCGGGGCGTCCAACACGTCGCCGACCGCCAGCACGCGCGTGTCGGTGGCCTCGACGAAGACGGCGACGGTGCGGGTGGTCGGGTAGATCAACCACACGAGTCGAGACTTCGACTCGAAGTACTCCCGGACCTTGCAGCTTCATTTCCCGTGGCGTGTTCGCCGCACTGACGATCTCGATGGCGAGCGTCGGGGGAAGCGAAGGTATCGGCTCGCGCGGGAAGCTTGCCGTCGGGAAGGTCTTGGACGCTGACGAACGTGATGTCCGGCAACAGCACGCGCTGATCTCATCCGGAGCGTGCCGTCACCCCCGGTAATGTAGCCGAGGCGACGCGACGCCACGAAGGTGTTCAAGATCGTGATGAGGTGGACGGCGATCCGGGCTTCCCGATCCACGGGTTTCTCCACGAGCGTGCCGTCAATCAACTCGACGAGGCGGCTGTCGCGGCCGACGAGGTCAGCAGATCCTGTTCGGTCGCCGTGCCGGGCCACGGTCCATGACGATGCGTTCCGGCGGCACATCGCCGAGTTCGTGGAGCCACTCCGCCGCGTCGTGGAACTTGCCGCGGAGGCCACTCAGTAACACGGGTTGAGCCGATGCGGTCATGGCGCTCCACCGTCCTCCTCGTCGAACAAAGCGGCCTCACCTCCCGTGGGCCGGCGTCTCGCCGCGCCCTCGCCGGCGTCGCTGCCGCCCTTCTTCAGGCCGGCGGCGACGAGCTTCTCGGCCAGGGCCTCGACCTCCTCGCCGCCCTGGCGGCTTCGACAGGGCCGCGGCGCGGGCCTCGATGGCGGCGCGGTTGGCGAGGACGCGCTGTACTCGTTGGGGATCACCTTCACGAAGTAGCGCTCCCGGTCCCAGTCGTCGAGGATCGCCTTGGCCTGCGGGCTGCCGGTGAGCTTCGCGTGGTTCTCGAGCAGCCGGCGGAGCGTCTCGAGGTCCTCTGGTTCGCTGGGGCGCCGAGGCTGACCATGTCCTGGTTGCAGAGCTCGGGGAACTGCGCGCTGTCGTCGTAGACGTACGCGATGCCGCCGCTCATGCCGGCGGCGAAGTTGCGGCCGGTCGGGCCGATCACGACGACGCGGCCGCCGGTCATGTACTCGCACCCGTGGTCCCCGACGCCCTCGACGACCGCGGCTCGCCCCGCTGTTGCGGACGCAGAACCGCTCGCCGACCACGCCGCGGATGTACAGCTCCCCGTCGATCGCGCCCGTAGCCGATCGTGTTGCCGGCGATGATGTTCTCGCTCGCCTTGAACGTCGCCTCCCTCGGCGGGAAGACCGCGATGCGGCCGCCCGAGCACCCCTTGCCGACGTAGTCGTTGGCGTCGCCCTCGAGCAGCAGCGTGATGCCGCGGGCGAGGAACGCGCCCTTGGCTCTGCCCGGCCGAGCCGGTGAACTTGAACGTGATCGTGTCGTCCGGCAGGCCGGCGAACCCGTACCGCTTGGCCACCTCGCCCGAGAGCGTGGTGCCGACCGTGCGGTTGATGTTCTGGATCGGCAGCTCGTGGTAGACCCGCTCGCCGCCGACGATCGCCGGCTTGGCGAGCGACAGCAGGTTCGTCTGGTCGATCGACCGCTCGAGCCCGTGGTCCTGCTGCGCGACGTTGTACAGGTCGTACGTGCCGAGCGCGACTCGGAAAACTGTGCAGGATCGGCGACAGGTCCAGGTCCTTCGCCTTCCAGTGCCCAGAGAGGTCGCCGAACTCCAGCATCTGGGTCTGGCCGATCATCTCCTCCACCTTGCGGAAGCCCATCTGCGCCATGTACTCGCGCACTTCCTCGGCGATGAAGAACATGAAGTTGACGACGTGCTCCGGCTTGCCGCTGAAGCGCTGCGCGGCTCCGGGTCCTGCGTGGCGATGCCGACCGGGCAGGTGTTGAGGTGGCAGACGCGCGCATCATGATGCACCCGCTGGCGATCAGCGGCGCGGTGCTGAAACCGTACTCCTCCGCGCCGAGCAGCGCGCCGATGATCACGTCGCGGCCGGTCTTGAGTTGGCCGTCGGTCTGGAGAATGATCCGGCCGCGCGGGCCGTTCATCACCGGCGTCTGCTGCGTCTCGGCCAGGCCGAGCTCCCACGGCAGGCCCGCGTGCTTGAGGCTCGTCAGCGGGCTGGCGCGGTGCCGCCGCCGTCGCCGCTGATGAGGATGTGGTCGGCCTTGGCCTTGGCCACGCCCGCGGCGATCGTGCCGACGCCGACCTCGGACACGAGCTTCACGCTCACCCGCGCGCCGGGGTTGGCGTTCTTCAGGTCGTGGATGAGCTGCGCCAGGTCCTCGATCGAGTAGATGTCGTGGTGCGGCGGCGGCGAGATCAGGCCGACGCCCGGCGTGCTGTAGCGCATCTTGCCGATGTACTCGTCGACCTTGTGGCCGGGCAGCTGCCCGCCCTCGCCGGGCTTGGCGCGCTTGGGCCATCTTGATCTGGATCTCGTCGGCGTTGGCGAGGTACTCGATCGTCACGCCGAACCGGCCGCTGGCGACCTGCTTGATCGCGCTGCGGCGGAGCGAGCCGTCGGCGTCGGGCGTGAAGCGGTCGAGTCCTCGCCGCCCTCGCCGGTGTTGCTCTTGCCGCCGATGCGGTTCATCGCGATCGCGAGGTTCTCGTGGGCCTCCTTGCTGATCGACCCGAAGCTCATCGCGCCGGTCACGAACCGCTTGACGATCTCCGTCGCCGGCTCGACCTCCTCGATCGGCACGGGCGTCGGCGACTTCTTGAAGTTCAGCAGCCCGCGGATCGTGCAGCGGTGCCGCGCCTCGTCGTCGACGAGCTTCGTGTACTCCTTGAACGTCGGCAGCCCGGTGATGCGGACCGCCTGCTGGAGCTTGGCGACCGTGTCCGGGTTCCACATGTGGTACTCGCCGTCGCGGCGCCACTGGTACTGCCCGCCGTTGTCGAGCGTCTCGCCGTTCACCTCGATCGGCGGGTACGCCTTGCGGTGGCGCGCGAGGCTCTCCTTGGCGACGGTGTCGAGGCCGATGCCCTTCAGGCGGCTGGCGGTGCCGGTGAAGTAGCGGTCGATCAGGTCCTTGCCCAGGCCGATCGCCTCGAAGATCTGCGCGCCGCGGTAGCTCTGCACCGTGCTGATGCCCATCTTCGACGCGACCTTGATGATCCCCTTGTTCGCCGCCTTGATGTAGTTCTTCTTCGCGTGCTCCACCGTGAACGCCTGCGACTGGCCCTTGGCGTCCTTGAACGTCTCGGGGAACAGGCCCTGCTTGTGCATGTCTGCCAGCGTCTCGAACGCGACGTACGGGTTGATCGCGCCGGCGCCGTAGCCGATCAGCAGGCAGAAGTGGTGGATCTCGCGCGCCTCGCCGGTCTCGATCACCAGGCCGCACTGCGTGCGCGTGCCCTGGCGGATCAGGTGGTGGTGGACGGCGGCGGTGGCGAGCAGGCTGGGGATCGGCACGAGGTCCGGACCGACGCCGCGGTCGGACAGGATCAGGATCGACGCGCCCTCGTTCACCGCCTGGGCCGCCTCGTCGCACAGCTTGTCGAGCGCGACCTTCAGGCCCGCCTCGCCCTCGGCGACGTTGAACAGCATCGGCAGCGTCGTCGATCGCAGATCGCCGGCCGCCACCTCGCGCAGCTTCGCGAGGTCGGCGTTGGACAGGATCGGCTGGTTCAGCTTGATCAGGTGGCAGGCCTTGGGGTTCTCCTCCAGCAGGTTCCCCTCGCGGCCGAGGTACGTGATGAGGCTCGTCACCAGCTCCTCGAAGTTCGCGTCGAGCGGCGGGTTCGTCACCTGCGCGAACAGCTGGCGGAAGTAGCTGTACAGCAGTTGCGGCCGGTCGCTGAGGCACGCGAGCGGCGTGTCGGTGCCCATCGAGCCGAGGCCCTCGACCCCGTTCACCGCCATCGGCGTGATGAGGATCTTGACGTCCTCGTTCGTGTAGCCGAACGCGTGCTGGCGCACGAGCAGCGTGTCGTGGTCGGGCTGGTGCACGTGGCCCGGCGCCGGGAGCTTGTCGAGCTCGATCATGCTCTCGTCGAGCCACTTGCGCCACGGGCGCTTGTCGACGAGGTCGCCCTTGATCTCGGCGTCGTCGACGATCCGCCCCTGCTTCATGTCGACGAGGAAGATCTTGCCCGGCTGGAGGCGCCACTTGCTGGCGACGTCCTGCGGCTTGATCGGCAGCACGCCGACCTCGCTGGCCATGATCACCCGGTCGTCCTTCGTGACGTAGTAACGGCTGGGGCGCAGGCCGTTGCGGTCGAGGACCGCGCCGATCATCTCGCCGTTGGTGAACGCGACGCTCGCCGGGCCGTCCCACGGCTCCATGAGGCAGGCGTGGTACTCGTAGAACGCCTTGAGGTCGTCGCTCATCAGCTCGTGCTTCTGCCACGCCTCGGGGATCATCATCAGCACCGCGTGCGGCAGCGAGCGGCCGTTGACGCGGAGGAACTGCAGGCAGTTGTCGAACGTGGCGGAGTCCGAGCCGGACTCGGTGAGGATCGGGAAGACCTTCTGGAGTTCGTCGCCGAACACCTCGCTCTGGAGCGACCCGGAGCGGGCGCGCATCCAGTTGCGGTTGCCGCGCAGCGTGTTGATCTCGCCGTTGTGGGCGATGAGCCGGAACGGGTGCGCCAGCGACCAGGACGGGAACGTGTTGGTGCTGAAGCGGCTGTGGACCATCGCCAGCGGGCTGGCGAAGCGCGGGTCCTGGAGGTCGAGGTAGTACCGGCCGAGCTGGTCGCCGGTGAGCATCCCCTTGTAGACGGTGCGGTTGGCCGACAGGACGCAGACGTAGAAGTCCTCGCGGGCCTGGACGGGAAGGTTCGTATCGAACTCGATCGCGTTCTCGGCGCGCTGGCGGACGAGGTAGAGGCGCCGCTCGAAGTCGGCCTTCATGAAGAACCGCTCGCCCATGCCGAGGAAGACCTGGCGGATCTTGGGCTCGGTCTTCTTGGGGGTCATGCCGACGTAGCGGCTGTCGACCGGGACGTCGCGCCAGCCGAGCACGACCATCTCGTACTCGCGCGCGATGCGCTCGAAGATCTGCTCGCAGGTCGAGCGGGCCGCCACGTCGCGCGGCAGGAAGACCATGCCCATCGCGTACTGCCCCGCCTTGGGCAGGTTGATGCCGATCCGGCCGCACTCGGCGCGCAGGAACGCGTCGGGCATGCCGACGAGGAGCCCCGCGCCGTCGCCGCTGTCGGACTCGCAGCCGCACCCGCCGCGGTGGTTCATGTTCTCGAGCATCTGCAGGGCATCGGACACGATCGCGTGGGACGCCTTGCCCTTGATGTGGCAGATGAATCCGACACCACAGGCGTCGTGCTCAAGCTGCGGATCGTACAAGCCCTGTTGAGTCGAAAGTCCCTTCATCGTCATCTCTTAAAGCGAACGACAGCGGTTTGTCTCACCCGGGTGGCCCGGCGGTTAAACCCAGGCTGAACCCGCCATTGTAGCGGGATTCACGCGTCGGACAACTTCCACGGCCCGGCGGGACACGGGAGCAGCACACTTTCGCCCGCATTCGAATCGGATTGCGCCGAGTGCTGCCACATTAACATGCAGGGACAGGAGCGATCGCTGAACCGAGCGGCGGCCTCAGCACCGCCGCGAACCCTCCGCGCAGGAATTGATCAATAGCAAACGCCGTGCGAGTGCGGATCGGGCATTGCGGCACGAGCGTCGGATGCACCGTCACCCGGCCCACGACCGGAATGAGGCGGTAGGCATAGCTCGGAATTGATCGTTTACAGCAAAATACTGATAAACCGAACGGCGGGTCGGTTCGTTCATCCCAGTTCAACGACATGCTCCGCCGTCGGCCCGCAGCGGCCGCAGGACCGAGGCGGCCGAAGCGGTTGCAGCAGTGCTTGCGCGGATTAACGTCTGCGCCCTCAGTTCGGCGGTTCGAGACGACCCAACGGAAGGAACAGGTCATGCGTCGACGTTTGGCCCGCGTCTCGATCGCGTCCGCCCTTCGCTGCCTCCTCGCCGCCGCCATCGGGCTGTGCCGGCAGGGGCGACGCGCGCCGGACGGCAACGCGACGGCCGCCCGGGCCGGCAACAAGGGGGACGAACAGGCCGCGGCGGCCAAGGCCGGCGTGACGAAGGCGGCTTACGGGAAAACCAAAGAGGGCACCGCGGTGGATGTGTACACGCTGACGAACGCGAACGGCCTCGTCGCCAAGATCACCAACTACGGCGGCACGATCACCGAACTGCACGTGCCGGACAAGAACGGCAAGCTCGCCGACGTCGCGCTCGGCTTCAAGGACCTCCAGGCCTACCTCAAGGGCAACCCGTTCTTCGGCGGCTCGTCGGCCGCTACGGCAACCGCATCGCCAAGGGCAAGTTCACGCTCGACGGCACGCCCTACACCCTCGCGACCAACAACGGCCCCAACCACCTCCACGGCGGCCGCGTCGGGTTCGACAAGAAGGTCTGGACCGCCCGGCCCGTCGACGGCAAGAACGGCCCCGCCCTGCGCCTCACGCTCACGAGCCCCGACGGCGACGAGGGGTACCCCGGCAAGCTCGACGTGACGGTCGTCTACACGCTGACGAACGACGACGAGCTGTCGATCGACTACACCGCCACGACCGACAAGCCGACGGTCGTGAACCTGACGAACCACAACTACTTCAACCTCGCCGGCCACGACGCCGGCCCGGTGCTCGACCACGTCGTGCAGATCAACGCCGACCGCTACACGCCGGTCGACGCGACGTCGATCCCCACCGGCGAGCTCAAGTCGGTCAAGGGCACGCCGTTCGACTTCACCGCGCCCCACGCGTCGGCGATCGCATCGCCCAGACCGGCGGCGACCCGAGCGGCTACGACCACAACTACGTGCTCAACGGCGGCAAGTCGGCCACGCCGAAGCTCGCCGCCCGCGTCCGCGAGCCCGACAGCGGCCGCGTGATGGAGATCCACACCACCGAGCCGGGCGTGCAGTTCTACACCGGCAATTACCTCAACGGCGATCACGTCGGCAAGGGCGGCGTGCCGTACAAGAAGCACTTCGGCTTCTGCCTCGAAACCCAGCACTTCCCGACTCGCCAAACCAGCCGTCGTTCCCCTCGACCGTCCTCAAGCCCGGCGAAACCTACCGCACGACGACCGTGCACAAGTTCAAGACCGAGTGAGCCGACGCGCGCGCACGGCGCACCCTCTCTCCCACATGATCGGGAGCGGGCTGGGCTGCGCGCTTGTGCGGCCGGTTTCCGCCCAAGACGTGCCTGAAGACGCGCCGCGTCGACATCACCACGTCCGGCGGCCGCGTCACAGGCGCGCGTCTTCAGAAACGATGACGTCGACGACGACGACGAGCCGGCCGGCCTTCCTTCAGTCACGCGGACGCCCAGCCGCGCGCGCGGCGCCCGCTTGGCCGTCTCGAGTCGGCGGGACGTCAACGCCGACGCGCTGCTCCTTGTCGACGATCGCGGCGGGCGTTCGTTGTGGCGACCCGCAGTCGAACGGCGGTTCGGGGCGTACTGGATGTCGAGTTGGATCGCCTTGGCGACATCCTCGCCGCGCAGCAGTGCGGCCACCGTCAGCCCGTCGATGCCGGCGGTGAGCCCGGCGGCGGAGACGAGCGTCCCGTCGATCACCACCCGCTGATCGGTCGGCAGGGCCCCGAAATACTTCAGGAGGTGAAACGAGGCCCAGTGCGTCGTCGCCCGCCGCCCCTTGAGCAGGCCGGCGGCCCCGCAGAGCAACGCCCTTGGTGCAGACGGAGAACACGCACGTCGCCGCGGCCGCCCGCTCGCCGATGAACGACAGGACCGCGTCGTCCTCCATCAGTTCCTCCTGCCCAGGGCCGCCGGCGATCACCAGCAGGTCGATCGGGCCGGCGGCGTCCACGAACGTGGCGTCGGGCGCGAGGCCCAGCCCGCGGTAGTCGCGCACGACGGCGGTATCCTTCCACAGGAGTTGGACCGACGCGTTGGGCAGGCGGGAGAGGACCGCGAACGGGCCGGTCAGGTCGATCTGGTCGAGCGCGGGAAGATCACCGCCCCGACGCGAAGGTGCCGGTCGGCGGGGACAAGTGCCGGCCGCGGCCGTTGTTCGTCGGGCATCGGATCGCTCCCCGCGAGAATAGCGTTCAGGTTGGCCAGCGACGCAACGCCGGCGGCCGCTGTTCGCACGAATGTTCGACGGTTGTACAGGGCGCTCGTCTTTCTTGCGGCCCGCGTCGCGGCCGATCTAGCAAGTGGCCGCCCCCTACGCCCCCCGATCCGCGTGACGAAGGAGCACAGTCGCCATGACCTCGATCGATTACGTGTCGACGCCGCCGGCGCTGAACTGCCGTTCAAGGACCGCCGCGCCTCGCTGACGGCGATCGGCGTCATCTGCATGGTCCTGGGCGCGGCTCGGCGTGCTTCACCGCGTTCATGCCGGTCACGCTCTTCATGCCGACCCCGCCGGGCGAGGGCGCCGATGGGCCTGCGGGAACTCGTGCCGGCGGTCCTCTCGTTCCTCGTCGCGGCGATCGCGTTCATCGGCGCCGGACTCGGCGCGATCCGCGCGCGACGGTGGCGCGGCCCGTGCTGTTGGCCGGCACGTGGACGTGGCTCATCTACGGCGTGATCGGCGGCGCGTTGTCGATGGTGTTCGCCCCGGGCCTGGCACAACTCGTCGCCGCCGCCGCAGGCGAGCGCCGTGCCGCGGCCGCCGTTCCGACGCCCTCGGCGGGCGTGACGACCGCGATGGTCATCGCGGCCGGCCTGCTCGGCGTGACGTTCGGCGTCGCCCTGCCCGCGCTGATGATCTGGCTCCTCGCCCCCGCCGACGTGCGCGCGACCGCCGCCTACTTCAGCCCCCCCACCTGGACCGACGACCGCCCGATCCCCGTGCTCACCGTCGGCCTGTGGCTGGCGTTCGCGGCCGGCGACGCGGCTCTACCAATGCGCGTACCCCGCGTTCCCGCTGCTGGGCCTCCTGCTGCTCGGGCCCGTCGCGGTCGTCGCGCTGCTCGCCACGGCGGCCGTCACGGGCGTCGTGGCCGTCGGCTTCGTCCGGTGCCGCCCGCCGCGTGGTGGGCGGCGCGCGCGCTGCTGCTGGTCTGGCTCGCGAACACGATCGTCACGACGCTCCGCATCGACCCCGTGGAGATGCACCGCCGCGCCCGGCCACCCGCAGGCGGAGATCGACCTGCTCGTCGCGACGGAGGGATTGAGCCCGGCGTCGGACATCACCGCCGCCGTCGTCTTCGGCCTCACCGGTTTGGCCGGCCTGCTGTACACCCGCCGCTTCTTCGTCACCCCGGCCGTCCGCCCCGCCCCGCCGCTCGACGCGCTGTCCCCTGACCCCACCCGCCGCCGTCCCCTGACGGCGCAGGCATCGGGGCCGAGGAGCGGCGGTGATACGCGTCGAGTTCGCCTCCGCCGCCTCCGCGATTCATTCCCCCAAGGAACGTTCACCCGAGGCGTTCATCGGGGCCGAGGAGCGTACGGTGATAGGCCGCGGCGGTGATGGACGACGTCGCGGGGGCGCGGCGTCTTAGAGCTTCTAAAAGGACGGGTTCACGGGGGCGTGTCACCTGAGCGCAGCGGAGGATCTCCCGCGTTTCTTGCGAAGACCGCGGGAGTTCCTTCGCTGCGCTCAGGATGACATTTCTCGCAGACTGGTACTTGTAGAGCACCGCGGCTATCCGTGGAGCGTCTTCGAACGCCGTGGGAGCTTACTCCCACGGTTCCTTTCGAAACACGTCGCTACACGATTAGGCGCGGTGCTCTAATTTGAAGCGGTTAGTAGCAGTAGTCGTCGCGGAAGTAGACGTGCTCGCGGTAGACGCGCGGCGACGGGCGGTAGAACCGCTCCTCGCGGTAGTACACGCGCGGCGACGGGCGGTAATACCGGACCGGCGCGTCGTAGTAGTACACGCGCGGCGAGTAGTAGCGCGGGCCGTGGTAGTAGTGGTGGTGGTGATGGTACCGCGGGCGGTAGTGCGAGTAGGAGCGCGAGTAGCCGACGCCGAAGCTCGTGCTGCGGTACCCGTAGTCGGAGAACCCGAGGCCGAACGAGAAATCCCACCCGCCGCGGCCGTGGTGGTGGTGATGATGGTGGCGGTGACCGTGTCGGGCCTCGGCGGTCTGCGGCATCGCCATCAGCAGGGCCGCGCCCACGAGCGCGTACATCGCGTACTTCATAAAACGGCTCCTCTCGTCCCAATGTCCCCGGCGGGCGGAACAGCACCCGCCGCCATTTCAGACACATCGGAAAGATCGCCGTTAGACAATAGCCCCGCCAAAACGCCACCGGCGAGGACCCCCGCGGGCAAATTTCGGCCCTGCAACGGGTTGCGGCTGAGACCGGCATCTTCGGGAGGAAGATTCGAGATGAACGCCAAGACGCCATGACGCCAAGAAGAGGAAGAACATGAAATCGAGCGGCGACGGCGAAGGCAGATGTGGCTGGCCGCCGTTTGGCCCAATCTCCTCGGGGCCGCGTCTGATTCCGCCGGCAGTCCATGCTGTTACGTCTTGATTCGTGCGACGGCGCGGCGGATGGCGAACCATAGCAGCCAGATACAACCGGCGGCGCTCAACCCGACGACTGAGCTGACGAGAATCTGAAACCAAAGGGGGAACTCGAACTTCCGCCAAGCCGTCGGACCCGTGCCGACGTACGCCCACCAGTCGGTAAAAAGCCAATAGGTCCAGCCGGAGATGACCGCAATGACGAGCAGAGCACACCAAGGAAACCAACGCTGTCGTAGGGAGGCGTAAGCGAGCACTTCTGGCTCCACGGGGGGCGATGGCATCTGTGGCTCTCACCGAGCGGCGGAGGCGGGACCTCCGTGGCTCACGACGAAGTCAAATCTTTCCGTGGCGCCTGACGGCTTCACCGGCCTGCTCACTCGACTGCCCCCCCGGGCGGCCCAATCTTTGGCCTGATCGGGCGTGGGCATGTTCCGCCGCCCCTCTTACTCTTCCACCTTGGCGTCTTGGCGTCTTAGCGTTCATCATCAATCGGCACAGCAAGGGGGCACATCACGATTCCGCTCACGCCCCGACCACGAGGTTGTCCCGGTGCACCACCTCGTCGTACGCGGCCTCGGCGAGCAGGGCGCGGACGTCGGCGGTCTTCTTGCCGCGGACGCGGTCGACGTCGGGGGCGGCGTAGTTCGTGAGGCCGCGGGCGATGGCGCGGCCGTCGGGGGCGAGGATCTCGACGACGTCGCCGCGGACGAACGTGCCGCGCACGCTCACCACGCCGGCGGGCAGGAGGCTGCGGTTCTTCTCGGCCACCGCGCGGGCGGCGCCGTCGTCGACGACGATCACGCCCGCCGGCCGCACGCTGCCGATCCAGCGGCCCCAGGCCGAGCGCTTGCGGGGGCCGGGCACGAAGAGCGTGCCGAGCGGCTCGCCGTCGAGGAGGCGCGGCAGCACGCGCTCCATCCGCCCGTCGGCGATCACCAGCGCCTCGCCCGAGCCGGTCACCATCCGCGCGGCCTCCACCTTCGAGTTCATGCCCCCCTTGCCCAGCGCGCTCCGCTCGGCGCGGACGAGCTCGCGCGCCGCGTCGGCCGTCTCCACGAGCCGCACCGCGTGGCCGGCGGCGTCGAGGATGCCGTCGACGACCGTCAGCAGCACGAGCAAATCCGCCCGCAGCGCGTGGGTGACGAGGGCGGCGAGGATGTCGTTGTCGCCGAAGCTGATCTTCACCAGTTCGTCGGTGCTGATCGTGTCGTTCTCGTTGATGATCGGCACGGCCCCCAGCTCGTGGACGGCCCCGATCGTGTTGCGGAGGTTGAGGAAGCGGGTGCGGTCGTCGATGTCCTCGCGCGTCAGCAGGATCTGCGCGACCGGCAGCGCGTGCGCCGCGAACGCCGCCGCCCACACGTCCATGAGCCGCCGCTGCCCGACGGCGGCGACGGCCTGGAGCATCGCGAGGTCGGTCGGGCGGGCAGGAAGCTTCAGCTCGCGCAGGCCGGCGCCGATCGCGCCGGAGGAGACGATCGTCACCCGCACGCCGCGCGCGCGGAGCGTCGCGACCTGCCCGGCCACCGTCGCGACGAACGCGGCGTCGAGCTGGCGGTCCTTGTCGGACAGAAGCTGCGTGCCGAGCTTCACGACGACCGTGCGCACGGCGGCGAGGTACTTTTGGCGCGTTTCCTTCATAGGGACCGGCGAAAAGCGGGGTAGTGTAGCGAGGCCACGCGCGGTTTGTAGGGCGCGACCGCTCGCGGCTTAGCGGGGGATGGAGTGAGAAGCCCTAACAGATTGAGTGAACGCCAAGACGCCATGACGCCAGGTAGGAGGAGGGGAAACACAACAGCAGGGAACGGATGCTTCTCTCGTCCTTCCTTGGCGTCATGGCGTCTTGGCGTTCATCTTGCTCGAGTTCCTCAGTCTAATTCGACGAGCGTCCGTTCCACCACGGCGACGGGCCCTTCGGGCCTGCGGCTAAAAGGGGGATTCGCCATTCGCGTTGATGAACGGGTCGTCACGACGCGCCGGACCTACACCAGGTAGCTCACCCACGTCAGGACGAAGAACGCGGTGATGCCGAGGGCGACGTAGCCGCAGATGAGGCCCGCCAGGGCCATCCCCTCGCCGGTCGCGTGGCCGCGGCGGGCGCTGGCGCGGCCGAGGTGGCCGAGGATCACGGCGGTGATCGCCATCGGGCCCGACACCCACCAGAGGCACATCGCCAGCAGCGACATCGGCACGGCCAGGATCCCCAGCGTCATGCTCGCCACGGCCAGCGTCGACGGCGCGCCGGTGTCGCCGGCCGAGTAGGCGGTGCGGTATTGAAGCGCGGGGGTCGCGGGGGTGAAACCCGCGGCGGCGGGCGGCGGCGGCGGACGGTCGGCCTCGAGCGGCACGAACGCCGGCGCGAGCGGGATCTCGCCGGTGGCGTCGTCGTCGCCGTCGGGGCCGAACAGGATCGGGCGCAGCGCCTCGACGGTGTCGGCCCGGTCCCACTCGGCCATGCCTTCGTGCCAGACGAGCGTGTCGGGCCGCACCCGCCGGGCCGCCAGTTCCTCGATCGTGAACGGCCCCCGCTGCTCGTCGCCGTCGGCCATGTAGAAGATCATGGCGTGCCCCGCGGGTGTCGGTGTGGGTTCGGACGGAATTGAACCACGGAGACACGGAGGTCGGAGAAAACGAGGATAGAAGATGGAGGATGGAAGATGGAAGATGGCGGAAGGAGGTGGGACCGCGGGCGTCCGTCTTCCTCCATCCTCTATTCTCCATCCTCGATCTTCGTCTTCTCTTTCCGACCTCCGTGTCTCCGTGTCTCCGTGGTTCAATTCTTCTTTACGCCCCGCCGTCAGAACCATTCCTTCTTCTGCACGACGTACGTCTCGTGGAACTGCTCGTCGGTCTTGGTGAGGTAGATGATCCCCTCGACGATGCCGATGATCGACATCACGCCGGTGACCGCGCCGCAGGTGACGAACCCGCCGACGAGGCTGACGACGAGCATGATGATGCCCGGCGTGTTCATCCCGAGGATGAACTTGTGCACGCCGAACGCGCCCAGCAGGATGCCGCACACGCCGGCGGCGATGCGGTTGCTGCTCGTCTGCGTGCCGAAGACCGGCGCGGCGGTGCTCTGGTAACCGGGCTGCTGCTGCGGCGGGGGCGCGTAGCCGGCGGTCGGAGGGGTCGGGAAAGGGGTGCAGCCCCCGGACGGCGCGTGCGACGACGGGGTTGCGGGCGACCCCACGGTGGCGGGCGGCCGAGGGCGTCGGGAACGACATCGCCGCCCCGGCGGCGCGCTACCGGCGACCGGTCCCATCCCGATCGCCACGATGCCGGCCTTCACCAGTTCGTCGACTTCGTCCGCCCGCACCCAGTTCGGGGCCCCTTCCTTCCAGACGAGCGTCTCGGGCCGCACCCCCTGCGCGAGTTCCTCCACCTTGTACGGCCCGCGCTGCGAGGCCCCGTCGGCAATGTAATAGCTCACCGGTGCTTCCTTTCGAATCGAGATGACCCGCGATTGTGCCACGGCTCAACCGAGATTCAATCCTTCCTCAGCTTCACACGACATCCATCGTGAAGCCCCGGTCTAACCGCGTTACCGCCGCCCCGATTCCCTCAACAAGTCGTGAAACGGCCACGGCTTAAGCATCCGCCCGCCGGGCCAGCGCCCGCTCTCGCAGGTGGGATGTTAAAATGGGTAAAGGAAAACAAACGGGCTCTCCGATACATTCATTGTCGCCAGTTACCCAGATTAACAGGGACTGGAAACGAAAACGAAACGACGAGCGAACGGCAGCAAGGACGCTTCCGGGAGTCACAAACACAGCAGGAGTGCCCGCCGGCGGATCGGCGGCCTCTATTGCCGGAGACGCGACCATGAGCCAGCAGAACACCACCCCCGTTGCCGCCGCCGTCTACAACGCCGCCCTGGAGAGCCTGCCCCGCAACTACTTCGCCCCGCTCATCGCCGGCGACCGCGTCGCGGCCCGCCGGGTGATCAACGAGCGCTGGACAACGGCGTCGACGCCCGCGAGCTGCTCGTCGACCTCGTCTGGCCGACGATGGAACTGCTCCAGTCGCTCTACCGCGAAGACCGCATCAGCGTCAGCAGCCTGAACATGGCGACGCGGCTCAACCGCTCGCTGTGCGACCAGATCGCCGGCCGCCTCGAGCAGAAGGAATCGAACTTCAAGACGGTCCTGATCTACTGCGGCGACGACGAGCCCGAGGAGCTCGGCGGGCAGATCGCCGCCGACCTGTTCGAGGCCGAGGGTGGACCGTCCGCTTCGCCGGCGGCGGCGTGCCGCAGGACGAGGTGCTGAAGATGATCGGCGACCTGCATACCCCAACCTGCTGCTGATGTTCGCCACGCTCGCCAGCGGCGTGCCGGCCGTCCGCCAGCTGATCGACTACCTCCGCGAGGTCAACAGCTGCCCGGAGATGCAGGTGATGTGCTGCGGCGGGATCTACAAGCGGGCCGAGGGCCTGGCCGAGGAGATCGGCGCCGACCTGTACGCCGCCGACGCCAACGAGGCCGTCCGCGTCGCCGCCGAGAGCCCCGAGCGTCGGGCCACGGTCGACCAGCAGACGGTCGGCCGCACCCGCCGCGTCCGCAAGGCCGCCGCCCGCCGCGGCGAACAGGCCGCCCGCACCGCCGGCCGTCGAAGCGGCCTAAGGGCCGAGCGATAGATCTCAACGAATCAATGTTCGGACCGGAACGTGAAGAAATGCCGCGACCGGATTTCGAAACGCGGACCCGGTGACCACTGGACATTAGACCGAGTCCGATCCAGATGATGTCCGCGATCCCCTTTAGCCGCAGGCCCGAAGGGCTCGCTGCCGGGGATCGCGAAAACGCTGAGCCGCCCGATTGGGAGCCCCGTCCGAGTGACGGGAGTCCGATCGGTGTGCAGAACAAAACTCTCTCGCCGCCCTCGAACTTCGGACGACAGCAGAAACACCGCGAGCCTCCTCCAGCCGCCCCGGCGGCTTCAACGGGGACGATCCCCGCGATCGCGACGCGTGTACGGACGCCGAGCGGCCGCGATCGCCCCCGACCGCGCGTCGGCGAGCGACGACGTCAGACCCGTCGATCCCGCGAGCCTCTTGCGAAACCGAAGCCGGCCGGCCGTTCCACGATGAACGGCCGGCCGGTTCTCGTTCGAGCCGGCCCCGCGCGCCCCGCGAGGGCGGCGGCGTCAAGAGCCGATCCGAATCCCGCGACGTCCCCCGTTTCGCCCAAGGCCCGAAGGGCCCGCCGCCGGTGACTCGAAGAGAGTTTAAACGGCTTTCCATCCCCGCGTCTCATCCCGCTTTCATCGCCGTCGGTAAGGTCCCCCGTGCCGGCCGGTGGCCGGCCCGGGTCGACCCAGGCACCCGGTCAAGTCGTGACGCCCGGGGGATGTAACGCACGGAGGACGACGCATGCAGATCGAGACCCTCGAAGACCGCCGGCTCCTGTCGGCGAGCCTGACCAACGCCAGCGTGATCGGCGTGATCGCGTCGACGGCCAACGCCGCCGACCTGCCCGCCGGGATCGACGCCCCCGGCGTCGGCGGCGAGCCGTCAGCACGCTCGCCAAGGCCGGGCTCGTGCCGGCGCTGGCGAAGCTGAAGGTGGCGGACGTCGTGCCGGAGGTGCCGGTGGACCCGGCCGACCCGCTGGACCCCGTCGCCTGAGCGGCGGTTTTCGCAAGCCCTGATCACACCCGCCCACGTGCGCGCCGCCGCACGTGGGCGTTTGTCCGCGCCCCGCCGGCCGAACTGGTGCGCCGCGCGGCCGCCGGTGAATGCGCGGGCGCCCGGCGGCACGTCGCGCGCCGCACCGTGCCGTCGGAGGGGACGACGGGCGGCCGGGGGAGCGCCCGTGGACCCGGCCGTCGTCCCGAGCCACCTGCCGTTAGGAGGTCGACCGTGGAGACGCCCGAGCCGGACCGCGCCCGACCCCCGCCCCCGCCGACAACTTCTGGCCCGGCCGGCGCCAGCGGCCCGCCCCGCCAACGCCGCCGATTTCCGTGCGCGCCCCTTACGAACGCCGCCGCCGATCTCGCGGGAAATGAGTCCGCCACGCACGCCGCGGCCGCCGGCGATCTTCCGTCGAATGAACCTGTCGCGCGAGTCGCCGCCGATCATTTATCGCACGCACGGCCGGCCGCACACGCGAGCGCCGATGTTCCACCGAACGCGCCGGCGGAACACCGCCGGTGCCGATATCCGATCGAACGCGCCGGGCGCGGACGCCGCCGGTGCCGATTCCCCGTCGAACGCGCCCGCCCACGGCCCCGGCCGGCGCGGCCTTCGATCTACCGCCGACGCCCCCGCCCGCTGTCGCCGGCCGCTCCGGCATCGTCGCCACCTGCGGCGTTCGCGCCGTCGGCGTCGCCCGCGGTTCGCGCCGATGCCTCGGCGCGGACCGAGACGGGGTGGCCGCCGCGCCTCGTCTGGCGGGCCCTCGTCGTCCGCGATCGAATCGCCCGCTGCGGCGACTTGGCCGGCCGCCGCGCCTCGGTTTCGCCCGCCGCGCGCTTCGGGCGCCGCCGCCGCCGCTCCCGCCGGGTGGCGTCGCGCCCGGTCGCGATCCCCGGCGGGGCGGGCGACGGCGTGCTGGCGTTGCCGCCGGGGGCGGAGTTGTTTCGCGTGGACACCAGCCGCAACTCGTTCGGCGAGCTGTGGCGGGACACGCTCGCCGATGGTGCTGGTCGTGTGGGGGTCGAAGTTGCTGCGGGTCGCGGCTGCCGGGGTCGGTGAACGACCCGAACGTCGAGACGCTGGCGCTGCTGGAGGTGCCCGCGTCGGCGCTGCCGGAGGACGCGCGCCGGCGGCTCGAGCCGGCCGAGCCGCGACCTCGTGGCGGCTGGGGTTCGAGCCGGTCGCGTACCACGCGGTCGTCGACCTGCTGCACGCGAGAGCCGGCTCTACGTCGCGACGCTGCGGCACGCGCGCGGGCGGGCGGTGGCGGCGGGTGCATTCGCGGACCGAGGGGACCAACAGCCCGCCCAAGACGCACTTCTTCTGCGACGTGCTCACCGAGTGGGCCGACGGCACGTTCCTCTGGTCGACGTCCGCCCGCGCGCGGCGCTGCTCGCGCGCCGTCGTGCGACGTGCCGCCACGAGGCCGCCTGCCGGCCGACCTGTGGGCCGCCCACGAGCCGCGACGCCGCGGCGATCGAGGCGGGCGGGGCGCGGGGCCGTCAAACCGGTCGCCGACGCCGCGGGCGCGCGCTGGTCGAGCGGCACCACGCGGTCGTGCGCGACTTCCACCTCGCGCGCCGGCGTGTTCCGGCGGATGACCGACGCCGAGCGGCAGTCGGCCGGCGCGCTCGCGACGCCGACGTGCGCGGCGCGACCGCCGCCGGCTCGCGCTACCCGGACGTGCTGGCCGAGCTCCACAAGCTGCAGCAGAAGCGCGGCGGGTGGGGCGGGCGGTCGTAATGCTGCTCGTGTCGATCGTGCTGTTCGCGGCGCTCGGGGCCGCGGCGTGGGACTGGAAGTTCGTCTGGCTGCTGATCCCGATCCTGCTGTTCCACGAGCTGGGGCACTACGTGGCGATGAAGGTGTTCGGGTACCGCAACCTGCGCATGTTCTTCATCCCGCTGTTCGGCGCGGCCGTCAGCGGGCAGCACTTCAACGCGCCGGGGTGGAAGCAGATCGTCGTCGCGACATGGGGCCGCTGCCGGGCATCCTGCTCGGCGACGCTGGGCGTGGCCGGCGTGCTGGCCGAACGCCCGCTGCTGATCGAGGCGGCGGTGCTGACGCTCATCATCAACGGGCTGAACCTGCTGCCGGTCCTGCCGCTCGACGGCGGGCGTGATGCACACGCTGCTGTTCTCGCGCCACCCGATGCTCGACGCCGGCTTCCGCGCTGTCGCCGGCGACGCTCATCGGCGGCGGGTGGCTGAGCGGCGACAAGATCCTGCTGTTCCTCGGCATCTTCATGCTGATCGGCATCCCCGCCGCCTACCGCATGGCCGGCATCGCCGCGTCGCTGCGCGCGGGGTTCGTGCGCGGCGGTCCCGGACGGGCAGCCGATCCCCGCCGCGACGGCCGAGCCGATCATCGAGCGGGTGACGGCCGGCCCGGGCAAGCGCGCGCTGGGGAGCAAGGTCGTCGCCGCAGAGCACGCTGCAGATCGTCGAGACGCTCAACGCGCGCCCGCCGGGGTGGCTGGCGTCGATCGGGTTCGGCGCGCTGCACGCGGGCGGTCGTGGCGGCGGTCGGGTGCCTCGCGCTGCTGATGGTCGCGCAGCACGGCGGCCTGCGGCAGAGCGTGCGCGCCGCCGCCGCCACGCCCGCCCACGCGGCTCGACCCCGCGTCGCTCGCGCCCGTCCGGCGCCCGCCCTGCCGCCCCGCAACGCCGCCACCACGGGGCCGGCGGCCGCGAAGAAGCTGACGATCGTCGCCACGTTCGGCGGCCCCGACGACGCCGCCCGCGCCGCCGCCGACCTGCGCCCGCGCTGCCGCCGGCGCGCGTCGGCGGTGACGTTCGGCGACTCGGTCCTGCTGTCGCTCGTCGGCCCGGACGACGCGACGCGCGGCGCGTGGTTCGGCGAGCTGGAGTCGCGGACGGCGGACGTGTTCGTCCACGCCGAGAAGCGCCGAGGCGATGCTCGTCCTCACCTGCGTGGCCCCGAGCGTCTCGGCGGCCGAGGCGATCGAGGCCGAGGCGCGCGAGTACTTCCAGGCGGGCGCACCTGCACCTCGTGCCGCCGTGGGCGAGCGTCGACCCCCGCCCCGCCGCCGACCGCGCGCGCCGCACCGCCTCGCCCGCCAGACGTACGGCCGCCTGCTGATGGCCGGCGGCGACGTGTACGCCGACCCGGCGGTGCGGTCGCTCGCGACGCAGGCCGTCGAGCGCGCCGCCGCGGCGACGAGGCGGCGACGGAGCGGCTCCGGGTCGAACAGACGAAGCTCATCGACGACCTGCGGCGCAAGGCAATGGCCGCAATCCGCGCCGAGGGCCGGGCAAGGTGGACGTGGAGCTGGCCGACGCGTACATCGAGCACTTCGGCAAGCGGTCGCGCGACGAGAAGGCGTACGAGGCGGCCAACGCGGCGATCGGCCCGCTGCTCGGCCAGCTCCCGCTCGTCGGCGGGAAACCGGCCCCGGCAGCGACCGCGACGTCGTCCGCTTCGGCCGGGTGAGCCGGACGGCCCTCATGCTGCGGTTCGACAACCTGTCGTTCGCCGACCTCGAGCACGGCCCGCCGGCGGCTGGCGCGGCGCTGGCTGGCGCGCGCGGCAGTGCATCGGGTTTCACTACGAGTTCCAGAACATGTTCGGGTCGGGGGACCCGATCGAAGAGATGCTGGAGGAGTAGGGCCGACGTGACGGGCTTCAGTGCACGTCATTCGCGGGGATCGAGGTTTCCATTCCTTTGGAGCTTGGGTGTGCCCGGTTCATTTGGATGGGCTGGCGTGGCCACCGGAGGTGGCCACGCCGCTGGATCTGAGGGCGAGTCGGTCGGGACGTGCAGTCCGAACCCTTATGCGCGAGCAGCGCGTAATTGCATGGGGCGCAGAGGATTACCTCAACAGTTCCCTGCGGGACACGCGGTGCGACACGCGGGGGCATGGGCTGGTTGGTAAATTCGCGTTGACGGGCCCGGTGGGGACGGATACAAGTGGGGCACGCCGCTGATCGAACGTGACGGGCCGCTGCCGTAAATCGGCCGGTTCCTGCTCGACTAGCCGCCCGGCCGTTGGAAACGCCGGTACTCGTACCCGGGCAAGGGTCATGGACGGACAGCAGCCCACTCCCCGCCATTCTGGAACGGCCCGACGCGATTGCTCGCCGTCTTGGCGTGCGCCACGCTGTGCAGCGTGCCGTGCTGGGCGGTGGGCGTGAAGACGCCGGCGGCCCGGCGGTACAAGGCGGTCGAGCCGCCGACGATCGTCGCCACCCCTGCGCCCGGGGCCATCCATCACGACAGCCCGACGATCGATTCGACAATTGATGCGTCTTCGCCGGTCGCCGCGTCGCTGGCGCCGGTGCCGATGGAGGCGGTGATGTCGTCCGGCACAGCGACCGGCCGACCCGCACGTCGATCGCGACGGTGACGCCGGCGTCGGAACTGCTGCGAGGCGGCGCGCGCTCGCCCGCGTGGTGCTGCCGCCGCCGGCCCCGGTCGTGGCGCGCCGGCGTCGCGCGGGCGGACGATGCTGATGGAAGTGACGGCCTACTGCGCGTGCAAGATCTGCTGCGGCCCCAAGGCCCAGGGCATCACCGCCAGCGGCAAGCGCGTGTCGTACAACAACGGCCTGTTCGTGGCCGCCGACACGTCGATCCTCCCGTTCGGCACGAAGCTCCAAATCCCCGGCTACGCCGGCGGCCGGCCGGTCGAGGTGATCGACCGCGGCGGCGCGATCAAGGGCCGCAAGCTCGACGTCTACTACCGCACCCACGGCGAGGCCCGCATCTGGGGCCGGCGGTGGGTGGAAGTGCTCGTGGTCGAGTAGGCGTTCCTCCCGTTTGTTTCCTCCTGCCGCGCTCCGACCGCACTCGCGCGGGCCTCTGCACGCCTGCGCTGGAGCGATCTCACCACAGACGAAAACCCTCTCCGTCCCGCGGTCACGGCGGGCAAGCCCGTAAATCGGTTCCCGAAATATCGTGTTTCGCCGGATGTCATCCTAAGCGCAGCGAAGGATCTCTCGTAGATCCTGCGAGCGCGCGGCGTGACATCCTTCGCTGTGCTCAAGATGACGGGGTTCCGCAGGTGCCGCGCCCGTGGTCCGGCACATGGGAGACCCGTGCTCCGTCACTCGTGGATTGACGAGTTGCACCCTCCCTCTCCCCAGTACGCTGGGGAGAGGGCGGGGGGAGGGGGTTCGCGGAGAGCGGCGGGCCCCGACGGGAGCCGCGCCCCGCCGCGGGAGCCCCTCTCCCCTGCCCTCTCCCCGGCGTACCGAGGAGAGGGAGGTAGCAACCCCATGCTCCTGCCGGGGTCACGGGAACCGTCTGCTCGCTCGCCCCGCACCGATCTCTCTGTTGTTCGAAACGACGACGGGGCGGGCCTGTCGGCCCGCCCCGTCTTGGATCCTGTCCCTACCTTCTCCGGAGGCTATTCCTTCACGCTCGTCCAGAGCTTGTCCTCGACCTGCTTGAAGTTCGCGAACGTCTCGTCGAGCTTGCCGATCAGCTCCTGCACGTCCTGGGGTTGGCGGTCTTGGAGTCGAGCGAGTCGCGCAGGGCGGTGGCGGCGTCCTCCAGCGCGTTGGCGCCCTCGGCGAACTGGCGGGCCGAGTCGTACAGGTTGAGGTTCGCCATCTCGCCGGGGGCCGGCTTGTAGAGCAGCCGCCAGGGGCTTCGGCGGACCTCGGCGCTGGCGGCCTTGAGGTTGTCGCCGGTCGTCTTGAGGCTGGCGACCATCGCGAACAGCTTGCCGCGGTTGGCGACGAGCAGTTCGCGGGCCGAGGCGGTGAGGTCGCGGGCGTTGGCCATCGTCTGCTCGACGTCGTCGAGCGACTTCTGGATCTTCACGAGCGAGCCGTCGACGCGCGCTTCAGCACCCCGCCGGTCTGGTCGAGCAGTTCGGGCAGCTTCTGCGCAGGTCGCCGGTGGTGGCGTTGAGGTTGGCGACGGTGCCGTGGAAGTCGGTCTTGGACGGGCCGATCATGTCGCGGACCTCGGCCATCGCCTCGCCGGCGGGTCCATGGCGGCGCCCGGCCTTTTCGACCGTCGACGCGACCTTCGGCATCGTGTCGGTGCGCACGCCCTGCACGACGGTCTTGGCGTCGCCGACGAGCGTCTCGATCTGCGGAGCGGCCTTGCCGAGCTCGCCAGCAGGGCGGCTCTGGGGTCGGGCGTGCCGGCGAGGGCGACGCTGTCGGCGATCGGCGTGCCGGTGCCGATCGACTCGAAGTTCAGGACGCTCGACCCGGTGAGCGTCGTCTGCACGCCGAGCCGCACGCCGTCGCGGAGCACGAGGCGCGCGGGAGGAGAACTCGACGACGAGCTCGGGCAGGGCCTTGGCGTCCTCGGCGTTGACGAGCTGGACGGACTGGACCGAGCCGATTTTGTAGCCGCCCACGCGGACCTCGTCGCCGACGCGGAGGCCGCCGAGGTCGTCGGAGAGCTTGAACCGCGCCTGGCGCACCTGCTTCGGCCCGGTGAGCCGCCCGGCGCCCTGGATCGACAGGACGATCCCGACCGACAGCCGCGACCGCGACGAGGATGAAGAGCCCGGCCTTGAAGGCGTTACGATCTCTGTTCATACGTGTACCGCGTTTTGGGCGTGATTCGTAGTGCGTAGTGCGTAGTGCGTAAGAAGAAGCAGAGCAGCGTTTCCTTTTCCTCTTACGCACTACGCACTACGCACTACGCACTATTCATTCTTGAAAACGACAGCGTGAATCGCATTCCGTACCCCCACTCCTCTACCCCCACTCCCCACTCTTGCCCGCTAATCGCCCAACAGGTCCACCTCATACCCGCCCGCGCGGCGGCGGTCGGTGAGGGGGCCTTCGGTGAGGCCGTGGACGAACTGGCGGACGAGGGGGTCGGTCGAGTCGCGCATCTCGTCGGGCGTGCCGGCGACGACGAACTTGCCGCGGTCGAGCAGCACCATGCGGTCGGCGATGCGGAACGCGGAGTCCATCTCGTGGGTGACGACGACGCTCGTCACGCCGAGCTTGCGGTTGAGGTCGATGATGAGCTGGTCGATCTCGGCGCTGGTGACCGGGTCGAGGCCGGCCGACGGCTCGTCGTAGAACAGGATGCGCGGGTCGAGCCGCGATCGCGCGCGAGGCCGGGGCGCGCGCTTCTTCATCCCGCCCGACAGCTCCGACGGCATCTTCTCCGCGTGCTCGCGCAGGCCGACGAGCTCGAGCTTGATCTTCACCATGATCTCGATCGTCTCCTCGGCCAGGTCGCTGTGCTCGCGGAGCGCGCGCGACGTTCTCGGCGACCGACATCGAGTTGAACAGCGCGCCGCTCTGGAACAGCACGCCGATCGACTTGCGGTACGCGTCGAGCTCGGTGCCGGTCATCGCGCAGATGTTCTTGCGCGCGCCGCCCGGCTCGGTGATGACGATGTCGCCGCCGTTGACGCGCTCGTTGCCGATCATGATGCGCAGCAGCGTGGACTTGCCCGACCCCGAGCCGCCGAGGATCACCAGCGTCTCGCCGTCGTGGACCTCGAGGTTGATGCCGTCGAGGACCTTGCGGGTCCCGAAGATCTTGGTGACGGCGGAGACTTGGACGGCGGTGGAGGGGGCATCGGAGGGTCAGCAGGCACGGGTCGTCAGTAGGCACGGGTCGTAGTGGGCACGGAGGCACGAAGGCACGAAGGCACGGAGGAAGAAGGCATCGCAGGCCACGCGGAAGACGCGGCGCGCGCCACGGAGACGCGGGGCGCGCGGGGACGCGGGCGCGCGGCTATCGCCGCTCCCCACTTCGTGCCTCCGTGCCTTCGTGCCTCCGTGCCTCATCTCTCACATCCCCAGCGCGTAGAACACGGCCGTGAACATCAGGTCGACGGTGATCAGCGCGACGATCGTCAGCACGACCGTCCGCGTCGTGGCCACGCCGACGCCCTGGGCCCCGCCCGTGACGCCGAGGCCGAGGTAGCAGGCGAGGCCGCTGATAGGCGCCGAACACGCCCGCCTTGATCAGGCCGGTGGTGAAGTCGTCGACGTTGATCGCGTCGAACGTGTGGCCGATGTAGCTGCTGGCGGTGATGCCCAGCACGTTCGTCGCGACGAACAGCCCGCCGAGCACGCCCATCAGGTCGCCGATGACGGCGACGCACACGGTCATCACGGTCGTGGCGATCACGCGGGGACGACGAGGAACCGGATCCGGGCTGATCGCCTGCGCCCTCCAGCGCCTCGATCTCCTCCGAGACCACCATCGTGCCCATCTCGGCCGCGATGCTCGCGCCGGCGAAGCCGGTGAGCACGATCGCGGCGACGACGGGCCGAGCTCGCGGAAGACGGCGACCGAGATGATGTCGGCCACCTGCTGCAGCAGCCGCCGTAGGTGCGGAGGATCAGGGCCATCTACAGCGGCGAGGATCGCGCCGATGCACAGCAGCACGAGCGTGACGATCGGCACGCTCTTCACGCCGACGCGCACCATCTGGGCCCACAGGTGCCGCCACCCCATGCGCCGCCCGCGGCCGGTGAGCAGCCCGACCCGCGCCGCGACGAGCGTGTCGAACAGCAGGTACCCGACGCCGCCAACGAACTCGAGCAGTCCGATCGCGGCGGCATACGATGGCGGTGATGGGTCGTGCGAGGAACATGGGTGGGGTAGTTGCTAGTTGCTAGTGGTCAGTGGTCAGTGGTCAGTGTGGTCAGTGGTCAGTGGTCAGTGGTCAGTGGTCAGTGGTCAGTGGGTCAGTGGTCAGTGGTGGTCAGTCGTGAATCGTAGGATCGCCCGAGCCGACGCTCTTATTTAGCCGGCGGGCTTGCCCGCCGCGTGAGCGAGCGTGCCGGAGTCGGAACCACGCCGCGGAGAGAACACATCAACGCTCGCGTGACCGAATACCGATCCGACCGCCGCACACGCCCCATAATCATCGGCAGGACCGGCCGCGGTCGTCCAGTGCGCGCGGATCACGAGTTGCGAGAAGGTCGGACCCCAACGCGCGTCGCCGGTCGGAGGCGTCGCCCAAAGCAGCCGCGGCTGCGGGATCTAGCCGCGCGCTCGGACAGCCCCACCCCCACCCCCCACTCTTCAACTCCCCACTCTTCAAGCCTCCAGCCGCTTCGGCCTCGTCCTTCGTGATGACGAAGATCGAGCCAGGCAGGCGATCTCCAGCAAGCCCTTCACGCGCGGCTGGAGGTCGGTCAGGAAGATGCGGCCGCCGGTCTTGCGGATCTTCTGCAGCGCCCTCGACGAGCACGGCGACGGCGGCAGTTCATGTACGGCACGAGGCCGAGGTTCAGGATCAACGCGCCGGGCGCGTGGCGGTTGATGATCTCGAGCAGGTCGCCGCGGAGGTTGGGCTGTTGTGCAGGTCGATCTCGCCGCACGGGAGACGACCGCCACGTCCCCGTCGAGGCGGGCGGCGGCGATCAAATCGGAACGGGTGCGGAGGTCGGCCATCGGTGCTCAAGGGTCGGGAGTTGCGGGAGAAGAGTCAAGGGTCAGGGGTCAGGGTCAGGGGTCAGGGTCAGGGTCAGTCAGGGGGGGTCAGGTGGAGAGTCTACGGCCATGAGTCGCCGTGGAGCGTGCCCGACCATCGGACAACTGCACGTCCTACGACTCCTGACTCCTGACTCCTGACTCCTGACCCCTCGCGTCCCTCCCCGCCGCTTCTCAATCGCCAGGAGCATTCCGTCGGGCTGGGGCGCGTAGCGGACGTCGTCGAGGAGTGCTGCATGCAGATCAGGCCCAGGCCGCCGGGCGTGTCGGGGCTCGGCTCGGCGCGGGCGACGTCGTCGGGGTTCACGCCGTTGCCCCAGTCGCGGATCGTGATGCGCACGCCGCCGCCGGGCAGCGGCTCGCCGGCCACCTCGACCGGGCGGTCGATCGCGCCGCTGTAGGCGTGGCGGGTGACGTTGGCCATCGCCTCGTTGACGCAGAGGCCCACGTCGTTGGCCGCCGGCGCGTCGAGCCGCTGGCGACGCACAACGCCTCGCACGCCTTGCGCACCGGCGCGAGGTTCACCGGGTCGCTCGTCACGCAGCAATAGCCCGCCGCCCGCGCGGCGGCGCCGCCGTTCTCGTCGAGCCGCGACGATGGTGGTTGTCGGACATAGTGCCGTCCCGTGGGTGTCGGTCGTCGCGCGCGCCGTCGTCGCCGGCTTGTTTCGTGCGCGGGCGGTGAACGTCTCGCGGATCGCGGTCGCCAACGCGCGGGCAAGCCCGCCGGCTAAATAAGAACGTCCGGGGGCGGGAGGATGGTGCGCGCGCGTGGCGCTACTTCCCAGCGCCCGACGCCGCCCGGCCGTCCCCGCCGCCGGTCAGGCCCTCGTCGGCGAGCCACTGCTTCCACCGGCCGAGGGCGGCCGCCGCTGCTCGTCGTCGTCCTCGTGATAATCATAGCCGAAGTCCTGGCCGGTCATGCGGTGAAGCCTTGCCCCGATGGCGTAGAACCGCACGGCCGGGTCGTCGCTCTCGAGCTCGGTGACGAACATCGGGGCGGCCCCGCGGTCCTGGTCGCGGGCGATCTTCTTGATCGCCGGGATCTTCACGTTCACGTCCGGGCTCGATCACCCGCGGCCCGCGCGTGGGTGCACGCACCTCTGGGCCCGCCGCCACGCCGCAGGCGAGGACGGCGGCGGCGGCGAGGATGCGGATCGAGTGGGGCAACGCATGTCCGAAGTACCACGGCCCCGCCGCGTCGGCGGGCGCCGCCGGGCCGGGCGTCCCCCTTATATCGGGCGCGGGGACCCGGCCCATTATAGGGACGTTGTGGGGAGGGAGGACGTGGTCCGGGCAGTCGGGCGCCGACACTCGCCCGGCCCTCGCTCGACGGCTACCGAGTCGGTTCGACTGCGGGCCAGGGACGATCGGTGTCCCCACGATCAATTACCTGCTGGACCCATGAGCCGCGACGATGCGCAGGGGGACGGAGGCGCCGTTCTGCGTCGGGTGCACGCGCGTCAACGGAACGCAGGAACTCGCGAATGCAAACGAATAGCGCCGATGTCGTTGCCCTCGAGGAGCGCGACCCGGGGACGATGAACTGGCATCCGGAACTTCGTCCAGCCGATGGCTGAACTGATAGACCGAATCGAGCAAGAACAGTGACTCCACCGGGCGACCGCCACCGTCGGACCGCGTTATTCAACGAGGTGTCATCCACCACCTCCTCAAGCTACCCGCCGAGGAGTTCTTCGATTCGATGATGCGCTTGGCGAGGTCGGGGAGGCTCATGCGCGCTTCGGCCCGTTGGAGGGCGCTTGTGGCCTCGGGCTCGTCGAGGTTGAGGCGCGCATGAAGATGCCTCTGGGCGCTCGATGAGTTTGCGCGTCTCGGAGCGTGGCGGCGAGTTCGGCCTTCGCGGACGAGGGCGCTCCTGCTCGTCGAAGCGGCGGACGGCGACCTCCATCTGGGCGGCGAGGCTGCCGGCGCTGACCGGCTTGATCAGGTACCCGAACACGCTCGTCGCGCTCGCCCGCTCGATCAGTTCGCGGTCGCTGTAGCGCCGAGGATGATCATCGGCGCCGACCTCCTTCAGCAGATCGGTCGCGAGCTGATGCCGTCGCTGCCGTCGAGGCGGATGTCCATCAGGACGATGTCGGGCCGGTGCAGGCGGAACAGCGCCGCGACGGCCTCCATCGCGGTGGAGGCCTGGCCGACGACCTCGTGGCCGAGGCTCGAGGTTCGACCGCAGGCCCATGCCGACGAGCGTCTCGTCCTCGACGATCAACACGCGCCGCCGCCCGCCGCCCGAGAGCCGGCGCCGGCGGTCGCGCCGGGGCTCGGCGTGGGCGTCGCGGGTGGGGCCTGCTGACGGGGCGTCGCTCATGATCACGGTCTCTACCTTGCCGATGCCGTCTCCCCCAAGTCCACATCGAACTCCAACGAGGCCGACGACCCGCCCCCGGCCGCGGACCGAAGGCGAACCGGCGCGCAGTCGCGCGTGACGAGCGCGTGGACGAGCGTGAGCCCGTCCTGATGCGGGCCGGCTCCGGCTCGGCCGCACCGGGACTCGTCGCCAAGACCCCGCGTCGCCGTCACGGTCGCCGCCGAAGCCGCCGTCGTCGCCGGGCACGGTGGTGGCCGCTCGCCGACACGAGGGCCCGGGATACGACGACGAAGTCGCGCGGCGGCGCCGTCGTCGGTCACCTCGACGCGCACGCGCGGCCCGGCGAGCCGTCGGGCGGTGACGGCGACCGTGCCGGCCGGCCGCCGAGGCCGTGGATGATCGCGTTGTAACACAGCTCGTTGGAGGACCATCGCCAGCGTGACCGCCTGGTCGGTCCCGGAGCCGCACGTCCGCCGCGCCGCCGAGGTCCTGGTGCACGGTCACGCCGGAGGACCGGGTGAGCGGGAGCGAGGAGGCGATCGTGGCCGAGGAGGTCGGGGAGGGTCACGGTGCCGGCCCCGCCGGTGAACAGGTCGCGCGCCGGCCATCGAGCGGATGCGGTCGATCGCCCGGTCGAGCCACGCGGCGGGGCGGGCGGGCATCGGCGGCTGTTCGACGGTGAGCAGGGCGACGATCCCGGCGAGGTTGTTCTTCACGCGGTGGTTCAGCCGCGCGCAGCAGCATCGACTTGGCCTCGGCGTTCGCGCCGCGTCTGGTCGAGCAGCCGGCCGGTCTCGATCACGCCGGCGGTGCGGACGGCGAACGCGCATCAGCTCGAGCTGCTCGGCGTCGAACGGCCCGGGCAGGTGCCGCACGAAGAACATCACGCCCATCGGCCGCTCGCCCCCGCCGGGCCGCCGGCCGCGCCGTCGCTGCCGGCGGCACCGCTGGCGGCACCGCGGCGGGCGTCGCTGCCGCTGGCGAGCAGGGGCGACGATGCTGCCGGGATCAGGCGGTCAGCGCGGAACGCGGGGTTGACCTGCGGGTCCTGCCGCGCGTCCTCGACGACGAGCATCCGCCGCTCGCGAGCACGCGGCCGGCGTGCAGGCGCATGTCCTTCGGCTGGCCGTAGTGCCGCGCAGGTGCGCCGGTCGTGGCCAGGAGCACGAGCTCGTCCTCGCTCGGGTCGTGAGGCTGATGCCGGCGCGGTCGACGCCGACCGCGGCGGGGCGCGGAGCTCGACGACGCGCTGCATCGACTCCTGGAACGTCCCGGCCCGCAGGACCGCTGATCGCGTCGCGCTGCTCGAGCATCTGCTTGCGCCTCGAGCGCCGCCCGCCCCCTGCCGCCATCGGCAGTGGGTGCCCAGCGCAGCAGCCGCGTTGGCGAGGATCACCGCCGCCTGCGACCCCATCAGCCGGGCGAGGCGGCAGTCGAAGTCGCCGAAGCGGCGGGCGGCGGTGCTGCTGAGCGTCATCAGGCCGATGCGGCGCGCTCGACTCGAGCGGGATCAGGATCAGCGACGTCGCGCGGAAGAACGCGACGACCGCCTCGTTGCGCGGCGGGCCGGCGCACGACGCGGGGCCGCACCCGGCGGGGGCGGCCCGGCCGGCGGGTGTCGCCGATGCAGATCACCTGCCCGCTCCGAGGCAGTGGCCGCAGGCGGGCAGGTCGGCCAGCGTAGAACCGCGGCGTGCCGGGCGGCATGTCGCCGGCGGAAGCGCCGAGCATTCGAGCCGCTCGCCCCGCGCGTCGAGCAGCAGGATGCCGCTGCGGTCCATCCCCAGCAGGCGCGTCGCCTCGCAGAGCTGGGTCAGCGGCTCGCGGCCGGCGACGTCGCCGATGCCCGCTGACGGCCGCCGACACGTCGTGCAGCGCCTCCAGCGCCGCCAGGTCGCCCGCCTCGGCGGCCTGCCGCCGTGCCGCCGCACCGACCACGCGACCGCCCCGCCGCCATCGCCAGCGCGACGAACCCGCCGCTGAGCACCCACCGCGGCATCGCCGGCGGTGCCCCTCGGGCAAAAACCCCAGGCCGAACCAGGACGCCCAGGGCCACGAACGTGAGCCCGAAGAACGCCAAAGGCCGTACACGAGCGGCGACACCCGCGACATCGACGACCGGCGCTGCCGCCGCGGCTGCAGCGCGCCGCCGCGCGGCCGCGGGCGTCGCCGCCGCCGCCGCCCTTCACGCCCGGCCCGGCCGATGCGCCTTTGTTGCGGCGCGCGGGCGCGCGCACCGGGCGCGACCGCCGGCGCGCCGCGGCCGCCGGGGGATCCATCGCGCGCTGCGAGATCGGCGGCGGGGTCGCGGGGCGGCGGGGTCGGCGGCGGGCGGTCCGCCGGCGCCGGTGCGACGCGCCTCGGCGTCGCGGCGGCGCGCGGGCTGCATTTCTTCGGACTTCGGACTGCCGGCGGTGCATGGCGTGTCCCCCGCTGGATCGATCGACGACGACGACGACGAACGCGCGCCGGGCACGGCCGGCGGACGCTGGGCATCACTTGGCGGGTCCCCGTGGCGAGTATCGCAGGTTCGCGGGCACTCTCCAGTCTAATCCCGCCTTCGCCCGCGTTGCCGGCCCCCGCCCCGCGGCCGGCCCACGTCAGGGGCTCGTCACGACGCGGATCGCCGTCGCTGGTCGTCCCACATGGAGGCGTTCTGGTCGTCGCGTGAACGGCGTGGCGGGCGCTTGCGGTTTCGCCGCGTCAGCATGCCCAGCCCGCCCGGCCGAGAAACGGGGTTCGGCGATTGGCCGCGCCGTGGACGTCGACGTGATCGCACTCGAGCGTGACGCAGCATCCCGCACGCCGAGCCGTCGCCGGGCCGAAGTCCTCTGACTCGTCGCGACCCGCCGACGCCGGCCTCCCGATTGCCGCGACGCGGTGCCGCCCCAACCGCCGGTCTCCCCACGGCCCGGCGTTCCCGCCGACGAGACCTCGGCATCGTGCAGGACCCGCCGCTGCTCTCCGTCATGGCGGGGCGAAGATCGTTCGCGACTTCCGCGAAATTTTCTTACGATGGTCGCGGGTGAGTTCCCCAGCAAAGGGTGGGTCGGATGACGCAGAGCCATGTCGACAGCGGTCGTGCTCGGCGCGCGGTCGCGCTGCTGATCGTCGCGGTGGCGGTGGTGCTGGTGGTGCCGCCGCGTCGGCGGCGACGCGGACGTGGCCGCGCCGGCGCCTCCACGAACTCCGGCGGCGACCGCCCCTGCGACGACGCGGCCGTCGCGGCGGCGACGAAGCCCAAGCCGCCGACAACGCGGTACCTCGACGTCGTGCGCGCGTACCCGCGGCTGGCGGCGACGCAGCCGCTCGGCCTGCCGCTCAACCTGCCTGACGCCGCCCGCTCCCCGTGCTGCACGAGCCGGTCTACCTTCGTGCCGCGCGCGACCTGTGGATCACGCACCCGAGGCCCCGCCCGTCGAGGCCGTGGCCGCTCGCGGCCAAGACGCGCCGCGACGGGCAGCTCACGCTCGAAGCGCGCGACGAGGTGGCGTACGTCCACTGGCAGCCGGCCGGAAGAGGCCCCTGGCAGTTCGAGATCGTCTGCCGCCAGCGCGACGGCGGGTACGACGTCGTCATCGCCGCCGGCCGCACGCCGCTGCCGACGCGCGCGTACCGGTGGGGACCAGCGCGACCGAATGGAACGAAGAGGTGATCGTCCCCACCGACACCGGCGTCGCGGTCCCGCGCTTCTCGCCGGAGTTCAAGGAGGCGTACCACGATTTCTTCGACCCGTCCGCAGGAACCCGGCCGGCGACGGCCTCGCGACGGGTCCGACGGCAGGCGAGATGGGGACGGGCGAGATGGGGACGGGCGACGTGGCGACGGGCGACACGTCACGTCGCCGCCGACGGGGCGAGCGGGCGGGCGCGCGAGCCGGCGACGAGCAGGCCAGCAACGAGTAACCCCGCGACGGGCGAAGGCAGCGCGCGCCGGCCGCGGAGCCGCAGGCGATCTTCGACTGGGCCGGGTTCATCGCGTGGATCCCGTGGGACGACGGCCGGACCGGCAGCTGCGCGCGGTGCGATTTCTCGACGGGCGCGTGGGGCGTTGGCTCGGGCCGGGCGTAGGGGTGGCCGGAGAAGCCGGTGCAGTTCCTGCCGCTGTCGGACGGCAGCGTGTTGTCGATCGCCGCGGCGACGCGCCGGGCGCGGTGAAGCCGTCAACCGCGACGCTGGCGAAGCTCGCGATCGACGAGCAGGAGGTCGCGCGCTCGTGGGCGACCTGTCCGACGAGGACGCGCAGAAGCGGCGGGCCGCGTTCGCGAAGCTCGCTGGCTACGGGCCTGGGCGTGTGGCCGGTGCTGGAAAAGCTCATGGAGGACGAGCCGCCCGAGGGCGCAGGCTCGGCTATGCCAACTCCTGAAGAACCGCGTCGCGCCGACGATCGGCGGCATGTCGCTGCTCGGCAAGGGCCTGTCGGGCCGTTCGTGCGCGCCACGCCGACGGCGGGCGCGCTGTTCTACGCCGAGGCGGGCGTGTCGATCCCGACCGACGACCCGACGCCCGCGTTCCGCACGCCCGCCTGGATCGACGCGCCCCGGCCCGTCGGCCTACCTGCTCGACCCGACGATGGTCGCCGACCTCGACCCGCGCAAGTCGAAGATCCACTGGGTCGGCGGCGACTGGCCGTCGACAGCGACCCGCGCGGCCCGCGGCGGTTCGTCGGCAACGGCTTCGCCCTGCTGCTCCGCAAGGGCGAGACCGCGTTCACCTCCACCCTGTCGGCCGCGACGGCCGCGGCCGATGGCTGTTCCGCATGACGCCCGCGGCCGAGCGCCATGGCGTCCCGTGACGCGATGGCGGGCTGCGGACGACGCGAGACGACCAGGGGATGCGACGCCCACCGGTGACGCGACGACAAAAGCGCGACGGCTACCGGCGACGCGACGACCAAGAATGCCGCGACGTCGACTCACAACGCCACGACGACGACCAACGCTGTGACCACCGCCAGCACGGCGTCGACGGCCACTTCGACGGCCGCTGTGTGGAGCGAGCCCACGCTCATCATCGACCCCACGCCGCCCGACCCCACGCCGCGCCCGCCGGTGTGGCACTACACGAAGGCAGAGGTTGTCGGGTGGGACAAGAACGACTGGCCGGCCGTCCGCAAGATCGGCACCTGGTCGCTGAAGCCCAACGGTTGGCCGCTCGACGAGAAGAAGGGAAAAGCTCTTCACGAAGCCCGAGGAAGTGCCCACCTGCGTGACGCCGCACGGTCCGCCCCGCCGCCACCGGGCCCGCATCCGCCACTGTGCGCCAACGACGACCGCCACCGCGCCCTCGTCCTTGTTCGCCGGGACCGACGGCCTGCCGCTGCTCGTGACCGACGACGGCACGCAGTATTTCGACGGCCGCACGAAGCTCGACGTGCTCGACCCGGCCGGCCGGCTCACGAGCTGGCCGCTCCCGCCGATTGCCAACGGGCGCCGGCCCGGCCGTGCACCTCGTGCGCACGCGCCGCGACGGCACGCTCTACCTCTTCAACCAGCCCGGCCGCGTGCCTGCATCCGCCCCACGCCCGACAAGCCCGAGCCGTTCGAGGTCGAGGCGACGTTCACGAGCTGCATCCCGTCAACGCCGAAGCTCACCCGCGTCTGGCCTGACCCCGCGGGGCGGATCATCAAGATGCACGGCCGGGAGATGTCGATCCTGTTCCCCGACGGCTACATCCCGCCGAAGATCGTGCGCAGATGATGCCGGTGGAGCAACTCGAACTCGACGAACAGTGAACCGCGGATTCCGCAGTTAAAGGGCGTCGCTCACTCCCTCTCCCGCGTACTCGGGGGAGAAGCGCAGGTGACGGTGCACCGCCACCGCGCTCGGGCTGTAGGCCCCATCGGCGGCGGGAGGCCCCTCACCCGACAAGCTGTTTCCAGAACCCCATCTCACCGCAAGCTCGTCATCCCTGCCGCAGCGACCCATCTCGGGTGATCGAGCGGTTCTCGTGATCCTGAGATCCCTCGCTGGGGCTTCGGCATGACATGCCTTGCAGTTCCGAAGTATTTCTAACGCTCTCGACCGAGTACGGGGAGACCGGACGGCCACCCGTGCCCAAATGCGTCGTGGCAACACCGACTCACTAGCGGTCGTGGTTCTGCCTTGCTCGGAGCAGGTAGAGCAATACAAGCTCGTTGGTCACAACGTATACCAACAAAAAGAGTGCGGACGCGCATGATGCCGCGTCCCGCTGTTGTCAGTCCGATCTAACAAATCCTGCCAGTACGGCGTCGCCCTACGCCTTCTGCTCGCCGCCGCCGCCTGCGGTGCGGGCACGCGGGACCTTCCAAGCCAGGCCGACGGCGGCCAGCGCGGATCACCCAGTAGCTGACGTCGATCTGCCACCAAGCGCAGGCCGTGGCGGGCGGAGGTGGGGAACGCGGTGGCTGCTGTGCCACCCTCGCCCATCGCCAGCACGCCGACGAGGTGGAAGTTGTTGCGGCTCTCGTCCTTGCTGCGGAACGGGCGGCTGCCCCAGATGTGGCAGACCGAGTTCACGCTCCAGGTCACGTGGTGGACGAGGAACACGCGGGCGAGGCCGCCCCAGATGAAGCCGAGCAGCCGCGTCGTTCCACGACATCGGCGTCACGATGCTGCTCCAAGCGCCGCCGGCACGAGCAGGCTGACGGCGACCCAGAGCGAACAGGTCGTTGATCTTGCGGAGCAGGCCGTCCTTCGAGAGGTCGCCGACGTATTCGTCCAGCCCGCCGGGTCGGGCGTGAAGAGCCAGTGCCGACGTGGGCGTGCCACAGGCCGCGGAGCACGCCGAGCACCCCGCCGCCGTGCGCGTGGGGCGAGTGCGGGTCGTGGTCGTCGTCGGAGTGCTGGTGGTGGCGGCGGTGCGTGGCGACCCATTTCAGCAGCGGGCCCTGGACGGCCATCGAGCCGAGGATCGCCAGCGTCGCCTTCACGGCCCGGTTCGTCTCGAAGGCGCGGTGCGTGAAGAGGCGGTGGAAGCCGACCGTGATGCCGAGCACCGTCAGCAGGTACATCCCGAGCATCAGCCCGAGGTGGACCCAGTTGAACCCCTCGCCCCAGAGCATGGCGACGGCGGCGACGAGGCCGGCGAACGGCACGACGACCGCGAGCAGGTTCACGAAGCGGACGGCGAACGACATCGGCTCGTGCGCGGGGTCGTGGTCGTGGTCGTCGCCCTCCTCGACTGCCACGAGTTCGGCGTCCTGGGAAATCGTCACGTCAGATGATCGAGTCACGCGAACCTTTGCTGCCCCCTTGCGCGGGGCGGTAATCGTGTCGCACACACAGGCACGAAAATGGACCGTCGTTCCCGGCGGGCCCTGCGCCACGCCGACGACCGGCACGTATAGTACGCCGCCCGGCCCGGTATGGTCGCCGGCGGTGCCGTTTAAACGTGGGCCGCGTCCGAAAACACCCGCGGCGATGGCGTCGAAGGGCGTTCGCCGGGCATCCTACCGACACGGCGCCCGCATGGCGTCGCGCCGCGCATCGATTGCTCGCCTCGCGCGACGACGCGACCAAGACACAACGAACGGAACAACCGTCTGCACGGCGGCAATCGGGCGAGGAGTGTTCCCGTCACGTCGCGCATGGCAACGTTCGTGCCGCGATGGGGCGAACCGGTATCCCCGATGATGCGAGGCCTTAGCCGACCCCGCGTTCTGACCGTAAAGACGCGTTTGTGCGGCCGCTACCCGCGTGGGGGCTGGCTCGAACGACGCGCGGCAAGACGGGATCGGCCGATTCCCCGCTGACAAAGATCATGTGGAGGAACGACAATTCGACGCGGGGACACGGTTTAGAACGACGAGAACTGCATCGACCGGGAGAGGAAATGCATCACCCGCTTCGCCAACACCTGTTTACGTTATCCGCCGTGTGCTGTCTCGCGGCGGTTCTCGTCACGCCCGGCCGGTCGTTCGCGACAGGTGCAGTCGCGGTGGAGACGGTTCGGGTGCCGCACGGCGGCATCCACCCGCAGGCGCAGGTCGATAGCCGGGGGCGCGTCCACCTCATTTATTTCCGCGGCGATCCTTTGCACGGCGACGCGTTCTACGTTCGTTCCGACGACGACCTGCGGACGTTCTCCGACCCGGTCCGCGTCAACAGTCATCCCGGCAGCGTCGTGATCGTGGGATCGGTCCGCGGGCCGCACCTCGCCATCGGGCGCGACGATCGGGTTCACGTCGCGTGGATGGGATCCGACGCGGCCGAGCCCCGCGCGGCCGGCAAGCAGACGCCGATGCTCTACGCCCGGATCAGCGACGCGGGCGATGGGTTCGAGCCGCAGCGGAACATCGTCCGGCGGCACACCGGACTCGACGGCGGCGGGTCGATCGCGGCCGACGGCGAGGGGAACGTCTACGTCGCGTGGCACGCGCCGCCGGCGGGTACGGAGGGCGAGGAAAGCAGACAGGTGTGGGTCGCCCGCTCGCGCGACGACGGCAAGACCTTCGACGAGGAATCCGCCGCCCTGCCCGCGCCGACCGGCACCTGCGCCTGCTGCGGCATACGGGTCGGTGCCGCCGACGGCGGCCGCGTGTTCGTCGTCTACCGGTCGGCCACCGCGCACGTCCACCGCGACATCCACCTGCTGGCCTCGGCTGACCACGGCCGGACGTTCCGCGTCGCCGCCGTCGATCCGTGGGAGGTGGGCACCTGCGTCATGAGCACCGCCGCCATCGCGAACGCCGGTGACGACCTTCTGGCCGCGTGGGAGACGAAAGATCAGGTCCGATTGGCCACGCTGCCCGCCACCGCCGACGCCCGCGCCGACGCGCCACGCCAGCCCGCACCCGACACCGGCGCCGCGGGCCGGCGAAAACATCCCGCACTGGCGGTCGGCCCCGATGGCGGCGGCGTCATCGCGTGGACCGAGGGCACGGGCTGGAACAAAGGTGGATCGGTCGCGTGGCAAGCCTTTGACGCCGCCGGCCGCTGGCTCCCCGACACCGCCGGCCGCGCCGCCGGCGTCCCCGCCTGGGGCGTGCCCGCCGTGGTCCGGCTGAAGGACGGATCGTTTCGAGTCATCTACTAGGATGGCGACGCGTTCCTTCGACCGGCGTGGTTCCGGAGCAGGCCGGCAGTTCCGGCCGGTCGCCGGAATCTCCCCGCGGTCGTCGTACCGGGAGGGGGAGGACAAGCCTGGAGTGACTCCGTGACGCATCGTCGCCGAGCCGGCTCACGGCTACCCGATCAGTAGAACTGCGGCGGGCGAGGCGCCCGCCGAGCTTCAACCCGTTGTATCGGGACGACACGAAACGAAGACGGCCTCGCCCGTGGGCGAGGCCGTCGTCAGTTGCGAACGAGGCGAATCGCTATTGGTTGAAGACGATTACGCTCCCCGGATCGCCGATGGCGCCGAAACCGACGAACTCGACAGCGAAGATGCCAATATGCGCGTAGAAGAGTTGCGCGGTCTGGCCTCGCGCCAACCTCTGGCAGCGGCGGCCCTGACCATTTTCCTGTTTTCACTGGCCGGCGTGCCGCCGACGATCGGCTTTTTCGGCAAGCTCTTCGTCTTCACCGAAGCCTTCCGCCAGAATTTAGTGGGCCTGGTTCTGGTCGGCGTCTTGAACACGGTGATTTCGGCTTACTATTATTTGCGCCCGGTTATCGAAATGTGGGCGCCGGGCGACACCGCCGATATGAAGACACCGGATGCTGCCGCGCCGATTGTGCAGGTGAACGCCGACGGCACCGCCATCGCTGCGCCATCGCCGCGCGGCACAGCCGGCACTCTGACAAGCGGCCTGTCACCGGCAGTGGCGATCACAGTTGTGCTGTGTGCAGTCGCAATTTTCGGGACGATTGCGGTTCAGAACACCGCTCTCGATTGGGCGCGCCAGGCGGCGCCATCTACAGTTGCCGCAACTTCAAT
>JAUJNJ010000315.1 GCA_030448225.1 Phycisphaerae bacterium | reverse complement strand
GGGCAACTACTCCTCGTTCCGGCAGCTGCGCGAGCTGCACGAGCTGACGCAGCAGCGCGCGTACGAGGAGCAGCAGGCCGACATCGAGAAGCAGAAGGAGTTCATCCGACGCTTCGGCGCCGGCCAGCGCAGCAAGGAGGCCAAGGGGCGCGAGAAGCGCCTCGACCGCCTGCTGGTGAGCGACCAGATGATCCAGTCGGTCGACGCGCAGAAGAAGATCAAGGTCGCGCTCTCGACCGACCAGCGCGCGGGCGACCGCGTGCTGCAGGTGCGCGAGCTGTCCAAGTCGTACGACACCAAGCAGCTCTGGCTCGACATCGCCTACGAGGTGAAGCGCGGCGAGCGCGTCGGCATCATCGGCCCCAACGGCTCGGGCAAGACCACGATGCTCGAGGTCCTGCTCGGCCACGAGGACGCCGACGGCGGCGAGGTGAAGTGGGGCGCGAACCTCAAGGTCGGCTACTACGACCAGAAGCTCGACGATTTCGACCCCGAGAACACGATCATCGACGAGCTGGCCGAGGGCCGCATCGGCGTGCGCGACAAGGAGCTGCGCGACGTGCTGGCGGTGATGCTGTTCCGCAACGACGACGTCGAGAAGCAGATCAAGCTCCTCAGCGGCGGCGAGCGGGCGCGCGTGCGGCTGGCGCAGCTGCTGATGGACAAGCCCAACGTGCTGATCCTCGACGAGCCGACGAACCACCTCGACGTCGACTCGTGCGAGGCGCTGGAGAAGGCGCTGAACGACTTCCCCGGCACCGTGATGTGCGTCAGCCACGACCGCTACTTCCTCGACCGCGTCGCCAGGCGCCTGCTCGTGCTTCAGCCGCCGGGCGTGGTCGACTTCGACGACAACTACAGCGCCTGGCAGCAGAAGCTCCGCGACGACGCCTCGGCCGAGAGGGCCGCCACGAAGGCCGCCGCCGCCGGCGCGAACAAGTCCAAGTCGAAGATGATGGCCCCGAAGCCGCCCGTCGCGCCGCCCCCGGCCCAGCAGCAGCAGCCGAAGAACCAGCCGTCGAAGAAGAAGGACAACCCCTACGCCCGCCCGTTCGGCCGGCTGACGAAGCAGGAGCTGGAGTCGCAGATCACCGAGACCGAGGTCGCCATCGCCGAGTGCCAGGGCGGCTTCGGCGCGACCGACGGCTTCAAGGACCCGTCGCGCGGGCAGAAGCTCCAGGACGAGTACAAGAAGCTCTCGAAGAAGCTCCAGGACCTCGAGGCCGAATACTTCATGCGCGAGGAGTGAGGGCGGGTGGATGCGACCCGGCCCGCACGCGCGCGTGGCCTTCGCAGTCCGCGGCGCGACCCGCGTCCGGATTGCGACCGACGGGCGGCGGCGACCGACGGGTTGGCCAGGAACGAAACGAAGCGGTCCTTCTGGCGGCCGGGGCGGGAAAGCAACGAACGTGTAGCCGTGTCCGAGGCGACGCGCACTTCCTGCCGCACCGCCGCCCCCGCCCCCGCGTCCGTGACGCCCGGCCTTATTATCGGCACCGCGACGACGCGCAAGTCCTGCGACGGCCGCTGCTAAAGTTTGCGCGACTCGTATCCCGAACAAATGGGCGTCAGATGGCACGCACGTCGGTCGACACGATGTCGACGACGACGACGACGCGAGCCGCGGCGGCCGAACGGATTCGGCGGCCGGGCACTCGATCCGACACGGAGGTTCCACGTCCACGCCGGGGCGCCCGCGAGCGCCCCGCCCTCTCCCCACGCCCCGCCGGGCGGAGCGCCGGCTCAGTCGTTCTCCCAGTTCAACGTGTTTGCAAAGTGGTCCGCGCCAGGGGGCGTCCGGTCGAGGAAACGACCGCGCCGCTGGCGACGATTTTCGGCCACGCGTTTCACCGAGCGGCACGGGCACGGATACCCGCCGCGGATCTTTTACGTCGCCATTCGCCCCGATCGCCGCATGACGCGGCAACGGCGGCGAAGCGGCCGGCGTCCTCACGGAGGATACATGAGTCGCATCAACACCAACATTTCGGCGCTGCAGGCGTACCACCGCCTCAACAAGAACAACACCGAGCTCTCGACCCGGCTCCAGCGCCTCAGCAGCGGCCTGAAGATCAACGCCGGCAAGGACGCGCCGGCCGGCCTGATCGCCAGCGAGACGCTCCGCAGCGAGATCAACGGCATCAACCAGGCGATC
>JAUJNJ010000314.1 GCA_030448225.1 Phycisphaerae bacterium | reverse complement strand
GGCCGCCGACGGTGGCGCCGCCACGCGTCCGGGCGACGAGCGCGTGAACCTCGTGATCGTCTTCCGCAAGAAAACGTCGGGCGCTGACGCCGCGACCGCGACACGAATCGCGGGCACCGATCCCGCGCGAAACGACGCGGCCGCACCCGCGCCGATGGTCGGGAAGGCGAAAGCGGAGGCGGAGAATCCGTCGGCGCCGGCGGCCTCCGCGGCGGCCGAGGACGCGCGGCCAATCGCGGACAGCGAGATCCTCGTCGTCAGCGTGACCGCGGCCGACGCGGCGGACGCCGACGTGCGCAACGTCCGCGTGGCCGAGGACGGCTCGATCGAAGTGCCGAGCGCCGGCCGGGTCAAAGTGATCGGCCTGACGACTCAGCAGGTGGAGACGGCGGTGCGCCAGCGGTGGGGCGAGCGAACGGCCGACGTCGCGCCCGGCACGCAGATCAGGATCAGCCGCCCCGGCGAGGAGGCGCCCGCGGCCGCGGCTCCTGCGGACGCCGAGGCGCCCGCGGACACCGCCGCCCCCGCCGACGCGCCGCCGGCGGAGGCAGAGCCCCCGCCCACTGAAGCGCCCCGCGAGACGTCGCCCGCCGATACGTCCGCGCCGGACGCCCGATCAGAGGACGTCCATATCCCAGACGATCCCAGACGAGATGCGGCCGATGCGCCGGACGCGGGGACGCCGGACGGGGGGACGCCGGATGCGGGGGCGCCGGAACCTGAGGCAACCCCGCCGGCGCCGCCCGGGGTGGATCAGCGAGTCGACGAGTCGGCTGCGCCGCCCCCGGGGGACGCCGCGGCGCAATAAGCGGTACAGCTTGACGACGCCAAAGCGCCCCTGCCGGAAATCGGCGGGGGCGTCCTCATTTCTGCCGTCGCCGCGGCACGGGCGGCAGCGCAAGGTGGGGACAAGGGAACTGGGCGATTGAATCGCCCGGGTTCCGACGGCGAGCGGCTGGCACCTGGAACTTGATTGCCGGGAGCCGGGCAATCGGCGAAGGCTTTAAGTCTCGGGGGGAGTTGGAGCGGTCGGCATGGCCCAGCCGGTGACGATCGAGAGCGACGCATTCCGCGTCGACGTCTGGCCGCAGTTCGGCGGCAAGGTCTCGTCGATCGTCGACAAGGCGGACAAGTTCGAACTGCTCTACAACTTCCCCGCCGAGCTGCCGCCCGGGCCGCGGTACGACGTGCCGTACTCGGGAAGTTGGAGCGCCGGCTGGGACGAGTGCTTCCCCGCGATCGCCCCCGGGCCGTACGCCGGGCACCCGTACGACGGCATCAACGTGCCGGACCACGGCGAACTGTGGGGCCTGCCGACGACGGCCGTCCCGGCCAAGGGGGGCATCACGGTCGTCTGGCACGGCCTGCGGTTCGGGTACCGCCTCACGCGCAAGCTCACGCTCGACGCCGACGCGATCGTCGCCCGCTACACGCTCGTCAACACCGCGCCGTTCGACCTGCGCTTCGTCTGGTCGATGCACGCGCTGCTCGCGCTGACCGTGCCGGTGATGCTCGACCTGCCGCGGCAGCAGTGCCGCCTCAGCCACGACGCGGCCGGCGCCGAGATCGGCACGCCGTTCCTCTGGCCCCACGCGCCGGGCGGGGTCGATCTGTCCAACCCCCACGCGCTCGCGCCCCGACAGGCGTGGAAGACGTTTTCGTTCGAGCCGGCCTCGGCGCCGGCCCGGCTCGTCTACCCGACGCGCGGGCGGGTGCTGGGACTACGCGTCGAGGCCGAGGTCGACGGCGATCCTCCCGCGGCCTACTGGGGCGTCTGGATCAACACCGGCGGGTGGGGCGGCCACCGGCACGTGTCGGTGCAGCCGACCACCGGCCGGTACGACGACCTCGCCCGCGCCGTCCGCGACGGCTCGGCCGCGTCGGTGCCGGCGTCGGGGCGGTGCGACTGGGCGGTGCGGTGGTCGGTGGGGCCGTTGTGACGCTCCCGACGCGAGTGTTGAAGCAGCCATGAGGTGATCGGCGCATGTATGTCGCGATACGTTTGACCGGGTCGTCCGCTTATTGAAACAGGCGGGCAGCGCCGACAAGCGCGCCGCTCGTCGACACGGCGTCTCGATGATGTGAAAGGGCAGGCCCGGGTGATCCCGGGAGGAGCCGCGGGAGTAGCTTTCGCGGCGGTCAATGGCGGTGCGTCG
>JAUJNJ010000313.1 GCA_030448225.1 Phycisphaerae bacterium | reverse complement strand
GTTCCGCATGCAGTCCCGCGCGCCCGAGGCGTTCGATGTGAAGGGCGAGTCGCCCGAGACGCTCAAGCTCTACGGCATCGGCAACGAGCCGACCGACGTGTTCGGCAAGCAGTGCCTCATGGCCCGCCGCCTCGTCGAGCGCGGCGTGCGGATGGTGCAGGTCTACCACACGCAGACCGCCAAGCGCAGCAGCTGCCAGCTTTGGGACCAGCACGGCAACCTGAAGTCCGAGCTCGCCGCCAACTGCCTCGCGACCGACCAGCCGGTCGCGGGCCTGATTAAGGACCTCAAGGGCCGCGGCCTGCTCGACGAGACGCTCGTCATCTGGGGCGGCGAGTTCGGCCGCACGCCGACCGCCGAGGGGATGGACGGCCGCGAACACCACCCGTTCGGCTTCACGATGTTCCTCGCCGGCGGCGGCGTCCGCGGCGGCATGACGTACGGGGCCACCGACGACTTCGGCTGGCACGCGGTCGAGAAGAAGGTCCACGTCCACGACCTGCACGCCACGATCCTGCACCTGATGGGCATGGACCACGAACGCCTCACCTACCACTTCGGCGGCCGCAACTACCGCCTGACCGACGTGCAAGGCACCGTCGTCCGCGACATCATCGCGTAAAAGTGCGGAACGGTCGGAGCACGGTCGCGCTGCGGCCGATCCGCTCACGCGTCGCTTGCTCGCCCACGCCTGATCACGTTCCCGTACCGCATGTCATCACGAGGCGGACGACGCGTATCGCGGTCCGTACGTCACGTAACCGTCGTTCCCGCGCAATCGTTCAGCCAAACAAAGAGGGGCGGCCCGCTGCGGGCCGCCCCTCGTGCGTTATCTCTTCGACGTCGCTGCTATTCGCCTAAGCCTTCACGCCCGGGACGGCCACCGGCGGGGTGGGGAGGTCGCCCCACTTGTACTCGGTCGGCCCGAGGCGCACCTCCGACGCCATCTGCTGTTCCCACGTGACGGCCTTGCCGGTGTAGGCGCTCTCGCGGGCCATGATGGCCATCAGCGTGCTCTTGGTCATGTAGTCGCCGTCGTTGACCGGCTTGCCGTCGCGGATCGCGTTGAACAGCACGACGTGCTCGGCGTCGTACATGTTGATTGGCGAGGCCTTGCGCTTCCACTCGTTGGCCCCGGTGATCCGGTGGTTCATGATGTCGGCCGTGCCCTTCGTGCCGAAGGCGAAGTCCGACACGTCGGTGTCGCAGTTCACGAACTGGCGCGACTGCGTCATGCACCGCGGCCCGTCCTTCCACTCGAACACGTTGGTGAAGTGGTCGTAGATGTTGCCGTACTCCGGCTGCGTGCGCTGCACGCGCCCGCCGGTCGACATCACCCGCAGCGGCGGGACGTCCTTCATGATCCAGAGCATCTTGTCGATGCTGTGGATGTGCTGCTCGACGACGTGGTCGCCACTGAGCCACGTGAAGTAGAGCCAGTTGCGGACCTGCCACTCCATGTCCGACCAGCCGGGCTTGCGCGGGTTGGACCAGAGCCCGCCGGTGAGGTAGTTCGCCTGGAGGTACGTGATGTCGCCGATCGCGCCGTCGTGGATGCGCTTGACGATCTCCTGCTTCGCCTCGTCGTAGCGGTAGCACAGGCCGGACAGGACGCTGAGGTTCTTCTCCTTCGCCATCCGGCAGCTTTCCAGCACCGACTTCACGCCCGGCGTGTCGACGGCGACCGGCTTCTCGCAGAACACGTGCTTGCCCGCCTCGATCGCGGCGCGCAGGTGCATCGGGCGGAAGTGGGGCGGCGTGGCCAGCAGCACCACGTCGGACATCTCGATCACGCCCTTGTAGGCGTCGAAGCCGCTGAACTTGCCCGCGTCCTCGACCTCCACGCGGTCGCCGACCTCGGACTGCGCGAGGTTCTCGAGGCTCGACTCCACCTTGTCGGCGAACGCGTCGCCGAGCGCGACGATCTTGGCGTTGGAGTCGGCGTTGAGCGCGTTGACCGCCGCGCCGCTGCCCCGGCCGCCGCAGCCGATCAGGCCGAGCTTCAGCTCGTCGCCGCCCGCCGCCCGCACGCCGCTTGGAAACGCCAACTGCGCCGCCGCGGCCGCGCTCAGCGCCACCGCCGTCGTCCTCATGAAATCGCGGCGCGTCGGCGTGGTGGTCGTCGTCGCGGGGCGATTGTTCACGTGTCGTTGCATCGGG
>JAUJNJ010000312.1 GCA_030448225.1 Phycisphaerae bacterium | reverse complement strand
ACTTAGGATCCTGTACCGAAAGGTGTAGGGGTTCGACCCCCCTCTCCTGCACTCGACGAGACCCGCCCCGGTGGAAGGTGGAGAAGAAGGACGTGCCCGCCATGCGCATCACCAAACGTTGGATTCACGCCGCCGTCACCGCCGCCGCGCTGCTCGCCGCCGCGCCGGCCGGCCTGCTGGCCGACACCGTCTGGACCCGCGCGCCCGGCGGCACGGCCAAGCCGTTCGAGCGCAAGGGCGTGAAGGTGCAGGACGTGAAGGACGGCGAGCTGGTGTTCAAGGTGGTCGCCAGCGACCGCCAGGACAGCAAGCCTTTGGCCGAGATCTGGCAGGTGCAGGTCGACGACGAGCCGGCGCTGAGCGCGGCCGAGGCGTCGTACGCCGCCGAGGACTTCGGCAAGGCCGCGACCGAGTACGGCCGGGCGATGGACGCGAGCAAGAAGACGTGGGTGAAGTTCCGCGCCGCGACGCGCGGGATCGACGCCGCCGCCAAGAGCAACAACTTCGCCGCCGTCGTCCGCGGCTACGCGACCCTCGTCAGGACCGACCCCGCCGCCGCCGTCGCGCACAAGCCGGCGATCCCCAAGAGCGCGCCCGGCTCGCTCGACGCCGCCGTGAAGGAGGCCGACCGCGCCGCCAACGCCAGCGGCCTCAGCGCCGACCAGAAGAACGCGCTGCTGACGCTGCAACTCGAACTCGCCCGCGCCAACGGCGACAACGCGACGGCGTCGAAGCTGGCGGAGCTCATCACCGGCGGCGGCGACGGCCCCGCGTCCGCCGCCGCGCCCCGTCGCGGGCGGACGGCCGCCGCCGGCGGCGCCACCACGGCGGCGGCGAATCAGCGCATCCAATTGGCGCTCGTCGCGATCGGCAACAACGAGTTCGACAAGGCGCTGAAGCAGATCAACGACGCGCCCGAGGTCTTCGCCCATCCGGAGCAACAGGTCGACGCGCTGTTCTGCCTCGGCGAGGCCAAGGCCGGACTGGCCAAGGCGGACGTCGAGGCGCTGAAGGAGGCGGGCCTCGATTACATGCGGGCCGTCGCGCGGGCGAAGTCCGCGTCGCTGAACAGCCCGCGCGTCCCCGAGGCGCTGCTGAAGACCGCGATGATCCACGAGAAGATCAAGGCGGTCGACGAGGCGGCGATCCTCTACCGCCAGATCGCCACCGAGTACAAGGAAACCGACGCCGGCCGCAACGCCGCCACCGCGCTCGCCCGGCTCGCCAAGGAGAAGCAATCGTCGTGACGCAGCGCGGGTGGCACTGGCGGCCGCCCGCACGGTTTGCCTCCGGCTAGCCGCGCCGCCCGTCCGTTCCGCCCGCGTGTCCGCAGAGCTTCCGCGCCGGCTCCCGATCGACGCCCATCCCACTGACCCGCGCCCGCCCACGGCGCGTGCACCGACCCCTACCCCTCATGTACAAATTCATCCAGCGGAACCAGAAGAAGATGCTCGCCGTGTTCGGCGTGGGCCTGATGATCGTGTTCGTCCTGCCGACCACGAGCTTCATGAACCAGGGCAACCCGGCGGCGATGCCGCACGGGACGCTCGGCGAGACGACCGTCACCCGCGGCCAGATCGGCGACGCCCGCGCCGAGTGGGACTTCCTCGGCCGCCAGCCGGCGTACATCCCGGAGCTGTCGCGGTTCCGGCAGATCCCGTACGTCTACAAGCTCGGCCCCGCGCTCGTGCAGGAGATCCAGCGGCACCCGGACCTCTACTTCCTGCTCCAGCAGGAGGCCGCCAACCTCGGCATCCGCGTGCCCGAGGAGCGGGCGCAGGCGGTCCTCGAGCGCGACTTCGGCCCGAACGCCGCCGCCGGCGAGGCCGGGCGGCAGTTGAGGGACGCGGTACGAAACTTCCTCGTCGTCCAGAGCTACGTCGACCGCCTCGCCAGCAACGTGAAGCCGAGCGAGCCGCACGTGCGGCGGACGATCGCGACCGACTACCAGCAGGTCAAGTTGAACCTCGTCGAGCTGTCGGCCGACCAGTACAAAGCCGCCGGCCCCGTGCCGACCGACCAGGACCTGAGAGCCCATTTTGACAAGCACGCCGCCCAAGCCGCCACCGCGCCCGCCGCGACGACGCAGGCGGCGGGCGCGCTGACGTTCGACTACCGCTACCCCGACCGCGTGAAGTTCCAGTACCTCACGCTGCCGCGCG
>JAUJNJ010000311.1 GCA_030448225.1 Phycisphaerae bacterium | reverse complement strand
GATGTTGCCGCTGAGGGTGATCGTGCCGTCCTGGGCCCTCACGCCGATCGCCTTGGGGCTGGCGATCGCCCGGCCAAGCGCCGAGCGGACGCGGGCGGCAAGCTTGTCGTCGGGAACCGTCTCCCACGACAGGCGCGAGCGGGCGCCGGCGACGAGGCCCTTGGAGTGGTTGCCGATCGACCGCCCCACGTTGGCCAGGCCGCTGCCGGCGCCGTGGGCGGCGCCGACGGTCTTGTCGCGGGCGACGGCGCGGCGGCGGTTGCCGGCGTCCGGGTCGAGCAGGTACATCAGCCCCGCCCCCGCCGCCAAGCACGCCGCGGTGCCAAGGATGAGGTCGGCGGGGTCGGTCTTGTCGTCATTGGTGCGCGATCGGTTCGTCGACATGCAGTCTCCTCAATCCGTCCGGGGCGCGACCGCCCGCCCGTTCGCCCGGGCGTGGGAAGGCCGCACGACATCCTCTGTCGAGTCGGCCTGTGCAAAGAGGGTGCCCGGCGGCGACGCGGGCGGCATCGGGGAAAACGCGGGGTGGGCGGGTCAGGCTTCGTGCGGGGCACGCCGGTGCGGAGCGCGTTGAATTTTGCGCCGGAAACGTTCGGTCGTCCCTTGCGGAACGTCCCCCCCTGCCGACAATTGCCCGGCCCTGACATTTCCGCGTCGGCGGTGTCTCCTGTGACAGATAGACCGGGTTTCCCGATGGCATCCAACTCGACGAGCGGCTCCGACATCTCCGGACGCGTGAAGGCGATCATCCGCCGGGACTTAAAGCTCGGCCCGGACATCGCGATCGGCGACGACATGCCGTTCTTCGGCACCGACGCCGACGTCGACTCGCTCGACATCCTCCTGCTGCTGAGCAGCATCGAGAAGGAGTTCGGCCTGAAGGTGCCGAGCGAGAAGGTCGGCCGCGAGATCTTCGAGAACGTCGGCACCCTCGTGAGCTTCATCGAACAGCACGTGCCCGGCGGCAGCGGCGGCGCGTCGGCCGGCGCCGCCACCCCGGCCGCGCCGGCGGCAAACCCGCGCGACCGCCTGCCCCACCGCGACCCGTTCCGCTGCGTGAGCCGCGTCACCGGCGTGGCGCCGGGCGAGTCGGCCGAGGGCGTGTGGGCGGTGAGCGGGCAGGAGGCGTTCTTCGCCGGGCACTTTCCCGGCCGGCCGATCGTGCCGGGCGTGCTGATCGCCGAGGCGCTGGCTCAGGTGTCGGGCCTCGCCCTCGTCACGCCCCCGGGCGCGAAGATGGACGGCCGGCTCGCGCACGTTGACGTGCGGATCGTGGACGCGGTCGTCCCGCCGGGCGAGATCGTCCTCCGTGCGAAACTCGTCCGCACGATGGGGACGCTGAGCCAGTTCGACGTCGAAGCGCTGAGCGGCGCGAAGGTCGTCGCGCGGGGGTCGCTGGCGCTGAGTTGCACACCGGTCCAGCAGTAGAGATGCGAGAATCGCGCGGGCGTTGCGGTCGTCGCTCGCGTCCTCGCGACTTTCGGTGCGTCAACGTGGCGAAGACGCAAGCGATTTCTGCGCTGCTCGTCGCTGCGCATTGCCGTCCATCGCACCCCACCCGAGCGCGGGTCGCGCACGATCCGGAGACGCGCCATGCCCCTTCGCACGCTTTTGCTCTCGCTCGTTTCGTTCGGGGCGCTCGCCCTCGTGCTCGGCGCGGACAAGCCCGCGCCGCCCGCCCCGGGCGCGCCGTCCGCGATCGATCCTGCCCTTGCCAAGCGACTGGAGGAGATCGACGCGCGCGGCGCCAAGGTGAAGGACTTCACCGGGACGTTCGAGCAGCGCAAGTTCACGCCGCTGCTGAAGAAGCCGCTCGTCTCGGGCGGGACGGTCCGCGTGAAGGGCGGGAAGGTGCGCTGGGACACCGAGCGGCCCGATCGCGTGGTCCTGTTCACCGACGGCCGCGAGATCCGGATGTACTACCCGAACCAGAAGGTGATGGAGGTCTACCCGATCGACGGGCGGCTCAGCGAGTTGGCCGCCTCGCCGTTGCCCCGGCTGGCGACGCTGCGGGAACTGTTCGTGATCGAGGAGATCCCGCTGGCGGAACTGGCCGACCCCGGCGCCAAGCCGAGCGCGCAACTCGCGCTGCGGATGGTGCCGAAGGACGACGCGCTGCGGCAGCACGTGCGGCAGGTGCGCGTGTTGCTGGACGTCGGGGCG
>JAUJNJ010000074.1 GCA_030448225.1 Phycisphaerae bacterium | reverse complement strand
AGCGTGTCGTCGAGCAGGCCGCGGCCCTTGAGGTCTTTGATCAGGCCGGCGACCGGCTGGTCGTCGCGCGGCGGTTGTTAACACAGCTCGGTGGTGAGGCCGCCGTGCTGGTCCCCGAAGCTGGCGGCTGCTGCAACTGACGTCTGGGTGTGAAGTAGACCTGTACCATCCGCACCCCGCGGCGACGAGGCGGCGGGCCATGAGGCACTGCTTGGCGAAGACGTCGGTGACCGGGTCGCCGACGCCGTAGAGCTTGAGCGTCTCGGGCGACTCGCCCGGCGACGTCGAACGCCGCCGGCGCGCGGCCTGCATCCGGAAGGCTAATTCGAATGACTCGATCCGGGCCGACAGCCGGCTGTCTTCGTCGCGCCCTCGCCGGTGCGGGGCGTTGAGCGACTTCAGCGCGTCGAGCTGGCGCTGGCGGTCGGGGCCGAACCAGCCGTTGGCAGGTTGGCGATCAGGTTGGCGAGGTCGGAGACGAGTGTCCCCTGGTACGCCATGCGGCAGGAAGCTGCTGCTCCACAGCGGCGCGCCCTGTGCCGGCTGGGCGGGGCTGATGACGACGGCGGGCCGGTTCCGGTTCTCGCTCCCCAGCCCGTAGAGCAGCCACGAGCCGAGGCTCGGGCGGCTGAACGCCTGCTCGCCGGTGTTCATCTGGAGGCAGGCCGTTGTGGTTGATGTTGTCGGCGTACATCGAGCGGACGACGCACAAATCGTCGACGCACGTCGCCACCTCGGGGAACAGTTCCGACACGGCCGTGCCACACTCGCCGTGCTGCTTGAACTTGAAGGGCGACGGCAGCGCGTTCACCGTCGGCGTGCGCACGAGCTTCGGCAAGCTCGAACGGCAGCGGCTTCCGTGGTAGTCGGCCAGCCGCGGCTTGGGTCGAGCAGGTCGACGTGCGACGGCCGCCGGACATGAACAGGAAGATCGCCCGCTTCGCCCGCGCTCGCGATCAGCGCGGCCAGCGGAAAGCGGCTTGCCGGTCATCGACCGGGGCGGCGGCCGGCGACCCACGGGCTGCCCGCAGCCCGGCGAAGGACTCGCATGCCGAAGCAGGTGCGAACGTCTTGAGCACCTGCCGAAGCCGTTGGCGTGCGTGCCGAGCATCTGCCGGCTCTTTCGTTTGTCGGGCATGCGTCCGCCGTTGGCGACCTCACGGCCGCCCGTTCCCCGCGCGTCGCCGCGGAACGGGGGGCATGCCTCAGTCGACGTACATGAACTCGTTCGCGCACATCAGGATCTGGCAGTACTGCGTCCACGCCCCCTCGGTCGTCGCACCGGCCGGCCAGTCGAACTGCTGGCCGATGCTCGATTCCGCCGGTTGCGGCGGGCGGGCGTAGAGCGTGCGGTAGAGCCAGTCGATTTTTGCGGCGTCGTCGGCGCCCGCCCTCCTTCGCCGCCCGCTGCGCGGCCGGGCGGCCTGCGCCCAGGGCGAACAGGTGGTTCATGAGGAACAACGCCTGCGGCGCGACGGTCGACTCCACGCTTCTCGACGATGTTCACCGGGTCGGCGGCGTCGAACAGCATGCGGAAGTTGCCGCGGTCGGAGCGGATCGTCGTGAGGTAGAGCGTCCGCCGCGGCGCGTTCAAATCGTTCACCGAGGGCCCGCCCGGCGGTCGAGCGACGCATCGACGTGCAGCAGCGCGTCGCGGAGCGTCTCGGCCTCCGGCGGCGGCGGTTCATCCGGCCGAACAGGAGGTTCTCCGCGTCCGCCTTCAGTGACGCCTCGTCCGCGACGGCCGACTGCTGGTACGTCGCCGAGAGCATCATGAGGCGGTGCATCGCCTTGACCGACCACTTCTCGCGGACGAACTCCGTCGCGAGCCAGTCGAGCAGCTCCAGGGTGCGTGGGCGGCGTGCCGAGCCGGCCGAAGTTGTTGGGCGTACGGACGATGCCCTCGCCGAAGTGGTGCTGCCAGATCCGGTTCACCATCACCCGCGCCGTCAGCGGGTGCGACGGATCCGTCAGCCAACGCGCCAGTTCAATCGGCCGCTGCCGTTCGTGATCGGCGGCTGCTCGTCGCCGGCGACGACGCGCGGGAACCGCCGCGGCACGACGGCCCGAGGCGGTCGTAGCGGCCCGCGGACGTGGACCGGCACGTCCTGGATCTTCCCGAACATGCTCTGCGGCGTGCCGCCCTCCTGCAGGCCGTGGGCGACGGCGATCACCTGCGCCGCCTCCTTCTGCCGTTCGGCCAGCTCTCGCGCATCCGCCCGAGTTCGGCGCGCATCGTCGGCGGCGAAGGTTGGCGTCGTCCGCCCAGGCGTTCGCCCAGAACCCGCCGCGGCCGCTCGTCCAGGTCTCGGTAGAAGTCGACGTCCGGACCCTGGAGGCCGGCGAAGGCCGACCCAGGGGTTCTGCTTGGCCGCCTCGTCCTGCACCGCGACGAACCTCCGTGTGCGTCGCCGACGAGGGCCGCGGCCGACACGACCTCCTTGCGCTTCCGCTCTTGCCGCTCGCGACCGTCTCCACCAGGTCGCGAACGCCGAGCCGGTCGGGTAGGCGAGGGACTGCGGCTGGTCGACCAGATCGTAGAACGACCAGGCGTCCAGCGTTACCGAGCGAGTCGCTGTGCGGGTTGCCGGCGGCCTCGGTCAAGTCCGGCACGACCTCTTTGCTCAGGTTCCACTGACGGCGATCGCCGTCCAGTTCCGTGACCTCGAGTTCGACGACGGTCGTGTCGCAGATGTGGTCCGCCTTCGGCAGGATCGCGAGTTCGATCCGGTCGCCGGGCGCGACGTCGACCGCGCCATCTTGTCGGCCGCGACGTCGGCGAACGACTGGTTCCCGCCGTTGGCGATCGTGCCGCCGGCGCGGATTGCCGCGTGCGCGACGCCGGAGCGCGTCGACAAGGTCCATGCGATGCCGTCGCCCCCTTGTCGTCGGCGTCGGCGACGCGGCCGGCGAGGCGGACCTTCCCGCCGACGACGCTCTTCCACGCCACGGCCGCCCCGGCGGTCGGGCCGGGGTGGATCGTGAAGCTCTTGGAGGGCATCGTGATCGTGAGGAACGCGGCGGGCGTGTCGCCGGGGTTGGCCAGGACGGCGGGCGTGTCCCGCCCGGCTCCGCCAGGCGCTGACGCCCTTGGCGCCGCCGACGTCGTGCACCATCTCGGTCAGGAGTTGCAGCTCGGCCGGCAGCGACGGCGACCTCGAAGAACCGCTTCAGCGCGAACGGGTGCAGCTTCCGCGCTCCGCCGCGTCGGCGATCGGCGGCGGCGCCCGATCGGGTCGGTCGCCGCCTTCAGTTCCCAAGCGGCCGTCGAGGTACTGGTCGATCTGGGTCACGACGTCGCGGCCGATGGCGGCGTAGCGCGCGTCCTTGTACGCCTCGATCCCGTTCTGCACGACGCGACCTCCTGGGCCGCCACGCGTTGCGCTCGATCTTCTTGGGCCGCGCCAGCAGCACGCGCAGCACCGACGGGCCGCCGGTCTTGGGGCCGGGGTTGGGCAGGATGTGGCTGCTGAAGAAGATGCCGGCCAGGCCGTAGTAGTCGTCGGCCGAGACGGGGTCGAACTTGTGGTCGTGGCAGCGTGCGCAGGCGACGGTGAGGCCCATGAACGCCCGGCCGGTGAGGTCGACCTGGTCGTCGACGACGTCGGTGATGAGCTTGTCCTTGTCGGCGTCGCCGCCGCCCCACTCGCCGATCACGTAGACGCCGGTGGCGACGATGCCGTCGGTGTTGACGTCGTCCGACTCCTTCGCCGGCAGGAGGTCGCCGGCCACCTGGTGCCGCACGAACTCGTCGTACGGCAGGTCGCGGTTGAACGCGTTGACGACCCAGTCGCGGTACTGCCAGGCGAGCGCACGTCCTGGTCGCCGCCGAGGACGCGGGAGTCGAACGAGTCGGTGTAGCGGACGACGTCGAGCCAGTGCCGGGCCCAGCGCTGGCCGTACAGGGGCGACGCGAGCAGGCGGTCAACGACCTTGGCGAACGCGTCGGACGACGGGTCGTTCGACAAACGCCTCGGTCTCGGCCGGCGTCGGCGGGAGGCCGATCAGGTCGAACGTGGCGCGGCGGAGGAGCGTCCGGCGGTCGGCGGGCGGCGGGCTTCAGTTGCTTTTCGTCGAGCTTGGCGAGGATGAACTTGTCGATCGGGCCCCGCGGCCACGACGCGTCTTTCACCGCCGGAAGGTCAGGCCGCTTCGGCGTCCGGAACGCCCACCCGTGCGGGCTGCGGCGTAATCGATCGTGGTGGGCACGGTCGTGGGTTCGGCCTTGGGAGGGAGGACGCGCGGGTCGGGCGCGCCCATTTTTACCCACGCTTCCAGGTCGGCGATCTGGCGGTCGCTGAGGCGGCCGTCGGGCGGCATCTGGAGCGTCGGGTCCTTGTAGCGGACCGCGCGGATGAGCAGGCTGAGTTCCGGCTCGCCGGGCACCACGGCCGGCGCGGTCTCGCCGCCGCGGATCAGGCCGTCGCGGGTGTCGAGGCGGAGCTTTCCCTTCGGGTTTCTCGCCGTTGCCGTGGCACTTGTAACAGTGCTCTGCGAGCAGGGGCGGACCTTGGCCTCAAAGAACTGGGATGATTCGTCGTCGGCGAGCGCGCGTCCGCCGCTCGCGGCGAGCAGCAACCACGCGGCGGAGAGGATGAACGTGATCGGCTGGCGTGCCAAGGGTGAACCTCCTCCGCTCGGGCCGCGCGTCCCGGGAGGGGTTGCGACCCTGCGCCCCCGCCCGCTCGACGTCGGCAGTATACCCGTCGCCGCACTGAACGACGTAGCGGAATCCCCGGCGTCTCACGAAATTGCCGTTACTCGTTCCCGGCGGGAGGCCGAGGCGTCTACCGGCGGATCTGATCGCTAATCGCCGCTCAGCCCCAGCACGTCCGCCATGCCGTAACGGCCGGGCTTCTGGTTCGCGAGCCACTTGGCGGGCGCGGAGGGCGCGTGGACGAACGTGTCGCGGTTCGTGGCGACGTGGGTGAGTTCGAGGCGTTCGCCGAGCGGCGGCGAAGTAGGCGGTGTGGCGGCCGACCTCGTCGCCGATCCGCAGCGAGTGCATGCCGATGTCGCCGCGCCGGCGGACGCAGTCGTCGCCGTGGCGGTCGTTGACGAGGGCGTCGCGGGCCTTGCCGGTCGCCTTCAGGATCGCGTCGGCCAGGCCCGCGGCGGTGCCGGAGGGGGCGTCCTTCTTGAAGCGGTGGTGTCCTCGACGATCTCGACGTCGTACTCGTCGCCGAGGATCTTGGCGACCTCGCCGGCGATCTTGAACAGCAGGTTCACGCCGAGGCTCATGTTCGGCGCGCACTGAAGCACCGCGACGTCCCTGGCGGCGGCATCGATGGCGGCGTGTTCCTGCGCGCCGAGCCCGGTCGTGCCGACGACGATCGCGATCTTCCGCTCGCGGCACACGCTCAGCCAGTGGCGAGTCGCCGCCGGCGCGGTGAAGTCGATCATCACCTGCGGCGTGGTCTTGAGGTCGGCCGTGACCGGCGTGCCGATCGGTCCGACGCCGGCCACCTCGCCCGCGTCGCCCCCTGCTGCAGCGCGCGTCGGCCCGCTCGATCGCGCCGACGAGGTCGAACAGGCCGTCCTGCCGGGCCAGCGCTTTCAGGCGGCTGCCCATCCGTCCGGCGACGCCGGTGATTGCGAGTGTCGTCATGATGCGTCGTTCGGCTACGCCAGCCAGTCCCCGCGCCGGAACGCGTGAAATGTCGGACGTTGTGGGTAACGACGGTGAAATCGTGGTGCAGGGCCGTGACCGCGATCAGGAGGTCAGCCGTTGCAACGACGTCGCCCCGGCGATACATGTCGGCCTGAAGTTGGCCGAAGCGCTCGGCAATGTCCTCGTCAATCAGGACCCGAACATCCGACAGCATGCGTTCCAGCATGTCCAGTCGCTTCGACGTTTGGGTTCCGCGGTATACCCAGGTGTACAGTTCTGCGAGCGTCACCACCGACAAGTGAAGGCCGCCCGTGTATTGGAGGAACCGGTTTTGGACGACGCCGTTACCGCGTAGGTGGGCGGAGCAAATATCGGTATCGAGGACGAAGCTCATTCGACCTGCCCCGTCCGAGTGTCGGCACGCGCGCCCGCCGCATCTCGTCAAGGAACCGGTCCAGCCCTTCCGGGTCGTCGGACCATCCGCCGAACGACGTTCCGCAGACCCTCGCCGGGCGGCAGTTTGATCGCGCGCTTTCGGCGGAGTTGGCGTGACGATGACCGACACCTCCTGCCCATCGGCAAGGCCGACGAGCGCGGACAGTTCGATCGAGTTGCCGCGGATTACACCACGAAAGATGTTGGCGGTGGACATCGGGCACCTCCTCAATACTCCGCCACCGGCACGTTCGACTTCGCCGGCGTGATGCGGACGCCATCCAGTACGCCCGGCTCGCCGCCCATCGCGCGGATGATCGACTCGAGGTCGTCCTCCACCTGCACCGGGCGGTTCGACAGCGACCCGTGCGGCTCGACGCGGGGGGCGAGGTCCTGCACGCTCTTCATGTCGATGCCGGTGTGATACTTCACCGTCGCGTTCGGGTCCTTGAGTTCATGGCCGGTGAGGATGCAGACGACGCTGTCGTCGCGGGAGATCACCTGCTCGTCGATGAGTTGTCGCAGGCCGGCCACGCTTGCGGCGCTGGCGGGTTCACAGCCGAAGCCCCAGCGGGCGACCATCGCGCGGTGCTCGAGGATCTCCTCGTCGGTCACCTCGCGGACGACGCCGTCCATCGCGCAGATCGCGCGCAGCGCCTTGGGGAGGTTCACCGGGCGGTTGATCTCGATCGCGCTGGCGATCGTGCTGGCCTGCTGGTCGTTCTCGTCCATCCAGGCGTAATACTTCTGCACGACGTCGGTGTCGTAGCGCCCCTCGTTCCAGCACACCTTCTGCTCGTGCGCCAGGCGGTAGAGCGTGTTGGCGCCGCGCGCGTTGATGACGGCCAGCCGCGGCACCTTCTTGATCAGCCCGAGTTCCTTCAGCTCGATGAACGCCTTGCCGAACGCCGACGCGTTCCCGAGGTTGCCGCCGGGCACGATGATCCAGTCCGGCGCCTGCCAGTCGCGGGCTTCCAGAATTCGATACATGATCGACTTCTGGCCCTCGAGGCGGAACGGGTTGACGCTGTTCATCAGGTAGATGCCCATCTTCGGGACATCGACCGCGATCTGGCGGATGCGGCGGAGGCAGGCGTCGAAGTCGCCGTTGATCTGGAGCGTCAACGCGCCGTAGTCGAGCGCCTGCGACAGCTTCCCGAACGAGATCTTCCCGCTGCCGATGAAGACGACGCCCTGCATCTCCGCGAGCGACGCGAACATCGCGAGGCTGGCGCTGGTGTTGCCCGTCGACGCGCACGCCACCCGGTGCGCGCCCACCATGCGGGCGTGGGTGAAGGCGGCGGTCATGCCGTTGTCTTTGAAGCTGCCGCTGGGATTGAGGCCTTCGTACTGGAGTTGGAGCTTGCCGGCCTTCAGGCCCATCTGCCGGGCGAGCAGGTCGGCGGTCTGCAGGGTGGTGCGCCCCTCGCCGATGCTGACGACCTCGTCCTCGTGGCGGAAGAACGGCATGAGCTCGCGGAACCGCCAGACGCCGGAGAAGTCGAGCTTCCCCTGCGTGCCGGTGCCCTTGGTGCTCCAGCGGTGCTCGAAGAACGACAGGCTGCGCGGGACCGGCAGGCGATCCCAGTCGTACTTGATGTCGAGCAGGCTGCCGCAGCGCGTGCACGCGACCTTCACCTCGCTGACGGCGTAGGTGGTCCCGCACGCGGGGTTGATGCACTGCTGAAAGGCGCGGTCCGTCATTGGAAACGAAGGTAAGGCGTAACGCGGGAAAGATCAAAACGGCGCGGCGCGGTTACCGCTGATCGAGAACTCTGTGCGCCTCGCAAAGCAGGTTGCGGTTTCGCGACTGGCCCGAAGGGCCGGGGCAGCGTCCAGTCAACGGTCCAGACAAACTTCCGAACCTAGCGCCACCTACCGGGGCCCTTCGGGCCGGACCCGATACGTGTGGGGTCGGTCAGGGTCGTGACTCGGATGTCGGTCTCACCGAGCCCGTCGTGCGCGCGCCAGTTCCTGCTGGCGCTGGCGCTCCGTCGCCTTCTTGAGCAACCGCTTCTCCGACCACGAGAGGCTGTTCATCCCTTTGTCGTGGACCTTTTGAAGGATGCGGTCGACCGCCTCGAACTCGTCGCGCTCGGCCTGCGCCGCGCGGTGCTTCGAGCGCTTCTGCCAGTTCCGCTGCGCCTTGCTGAGGAACGGCCCGCCGATCCAGGGCGCGAAGAACCCGAACGCGAGGCCGCCGAGGTGGGCGGCGTTGCTGAAGTCGCGGTCGCCGACGGCGGCCAACAGGAAGAACGCCCCGAGCAGCGCCGCCGCCACGCGGATCGGCACGGGGAAGAACAGCAGGATGAGCTGCCGCTCGGGCACGAGCAGCGCCACCGCGCCCAGCGCCGCGAAGATCGAGCCGCTGGCGCCGATCAGCAGGCCGCCGCCCCCGGCGAACAGCGCGAGCAGCCCGAACACGATCCCCGCGAACACGCCGCCGACGGTGTAGAACGCGAGCGTCTTGCGCCACCCCCAGAGCATCTCCAGCGAGGGGACGAAGAAGTACAACGCGATCATGTTGAAGAAGAAGTGCCCCGCCGAGCCGTGCAGGTACTGGTACGTGACCCACCGCCACGGCTGCGTGAACGCCCGCCCCGCCTCGAACGTCAGGCCGCCCCAGCGCTCCAGCGGCGCGCCGCCGCCGCGGGTGAAGACCTGGATGAAGTAGATCACGAGGCAACTGCCGATGAGGCCCATTGTCAGCGGCGTCAGCTTCGGGAACTGGAACGTGACCGGCGGGATGCCGCCGCCGTCCTCCCGGTGATATGCGCGGTCCTGCCAAGCCATGCTCGTCACCCTTGTGGTCGTCGTCGTCGACCCGGCCCCTGGAACCGCTCGTACGCCAGCAGCGTCGCGATCGTCTTACCGTCCTTGATGTCGCCGGCGCCGATCATCTCGATCGCGTCGTCGAACGGCGTGGGCATCACCTCGATGTCCTCGCCTTCCTCGGGCGCGGTTGCCCCGCGCTCCAAATCATAGGCGGCGAACGCGTACATCCGCTCGCTCAGGATTCCCGGCGACGGGTAGAACGTCGACAGCGGCTTGAGCCGGGCCGCGAGGTACCCGGTCTCCTCCAGCAGTTCCCGGCCCGCGCAGTTGATCGGCTCCTCGCCCGCCTCGAGCGTCCCGGCCGGCAGTTCGATCAGCGTGTCGCCCACGGCGTACCGGCGCGTGCGGATCAGCAGGATCGTCCGCTCGTCGAGGAACGGCAGCACCACGACCGCCCCCGGGTGGACGCACACCTCGCGCTGGTGACGGCGGCCGGTGTCCTCGTTGTCGAGGTGGTGCACCTCGAGGCGCACCTTCGTCCCGACGTAGATCACCTGCTTGTCAACGAGCCGGTACGCCATTCGTGAGCCTCGGGTTAGCCGCGCGCGATTATAGCGGGCGGTGCCGCGTTTCAACGGTTGCGGCTCCCGGACCGTCTGCTACCCTACCCCGCGACTTCCGATGAGCCGTGCCAGCACCGTCTACGTCGCCATGTTCGCCGCCCTCGTGTTGGGGCTGTGGGGCATCCTGCGCGCCGGCGCGGGGCTGCGGGCGCCGCACGACATCTCGGGCAACTGGGAGATCGAGCAACCGGTCCGCGACGACGCCGACGCCGAGCTCGGCGCCGACGAGGGCGCGGACGGCGTGCCGGGCGAGATCCTGTCGGTCGAGCAGTCCGGCCGGTACTTCCGCCTCCGCTTCGACGACGGCGCGCCGATCGACCTGAAGCTGGCGGAGGAGACGGCGGTCACCGGCGAACCGGGCGGCGGGTCGACGCGCGTGCGCCTGACGGGGGCCGCGGCGGACGTGCACGCACAATCGGGCCCGAACCCGGGCCTCCTGCGGGTGCGCCTCCACTATCGCGGGCGCGACTGGCAGTTCGACGCGTGGAGCCCCGAGCGCGTCGCCGACGCGCCGGCCGCCCCCACGGCGCCGGCCGCGACGTCGCCCACGACCGGGCGCGTCGCGCGCGGCCTCACCGCGACCGGAACCCCGCCGGCGACGGCCCCCGGCGACAAAAATGCATTTTGACAGCCCCGTACTGCTCCTGATCTCCCAGGTCGGCCTGATCCTCATCGCGAGTCGGGCCGCCGGGTGGATCTTCAACCGCTTCCATCAACCCCAGGTCATGGGCGAGATGGTGGCCGGCATCCTGCTGGGCCCGAGCCTGTTCGGGCTGCTCGCGCCGGCGGCGCACGCGGCGATCTTCCCGCCGGCGAGCATCCCGCAACTCGGGGTGCTCAGCCAGATCGGCGTGATCTTCTTTCTGTTCCTGATCGGCCTGGAGCTCGACCCCAAGCTCCTCAGTCGCCGCGGCCACGCCGCCGTGGTGATCAGCCACGTCAGCATCGTCGCGCCGTTCCTGCTGGGCGCCGGCTTGGCGCTGTACCTGTACGGCAACCTCTTCAACGACTCGCCGCAGATGCGGTTCTCGTCCGTCGCGCTGTTCATGGGCGCGGCGATGAGCATCACCGCGTTCCCCGTCCTGGCGCGCATCCTCACGGAACGGAACCTGCACAAGACGAACGTCGGCGCGATCACGATCACGTGCGCGGCCGTCGACGACGTGACGGCCTGGTGCATGCTCGCGTTCGTCGTCGGCCTCGCCCGCGCGGAAGGGTTCGGGCCCGCCACGCTCACCGCGATCCTCTCGGCCGTCTACGTCGCGGTGATGTTCCTCGCCGTGCGGCCCTTCCTGCGGCGGTTCCTCGGCCGCTACGACCGCGAGACGCGGCTCGGCCAGGGGACGGTCGCGGTGATCCTGATGCTCACGCTCGCGTCGGCGTGGGTCACCGAGGCGATTGGCATCCACGCGCTGTTCGGCGCGTTCCTCATGGGCGCGATCATGCCCAAGGGGAGCCAGTTCGTCCGCATGATCTCCGAGAAGCTCGAGGACTACACGGTCGTCCTCCTGCTGCCGATCTTCTTCGCCTACACCGGCCTCAAGACGCAGATCGGCCTGCTGAACAACGCGGAGCTGCTCGGCGACACGGCGCTTATCATCGCCGTCGCCTGCCTCGGGAAGTTCGGCGGCTCCACGCTGGCGGCGCGGGCGTGCGGGATCGGGTGGCGCGAGTCGTCGGCGATCGGCGTCCTGATGAACACGCGCGGGCTGATGGAGCTCGTGATCCTCAACATCGGCCGCGAGCTCGGCGTGATCACGCCCGCCGTCTTCGCGATGATGGTGCTGATGGCGCTCGTCACCACGTTCCTGACCACGCCCGTGCTCCAGCTCGTCTACCCGCGCCGCCTCTACGCGGACGCCGGCCACGACGACGTGAAGCCCAAGCGCGGCTACTCGGTGGTGATCCCCGTCTCCGACCCGCGCAGCGGCGGGCCGCTGCTTCAGCTGGCCGACGCCGTCACCGGGGCCGACGAGCCCGACCGCTCGATCTACGCGCTGCACCTGAGCCGCCCCACCGAGCACGACCTGTACCGCACCGGCGTGTCGGACCGGCCCGAGCAGGACCCGACGCTCCGGCTGCTGCTGGGCCACGCCGAGAAGCACGGCATCCCCGTCGAGCCGATCTCGTTCACCAGCCGCGACGTCGCCGCCGACGTGGCGCGCGTCGCCCGCGAGCGGCAGGCCGACCTCGTGCTCATCGGGTTCCACAAGCCGGTCTTCGGCAAGACGATCCTCGGCGGCACGGTCCACCGCGTGCTCACGGGCGTCGATGCCAACGTCGGCGTGTTCGTCGACCGCGGGTTCGTCGGCGCCCGGCGGATCCTCGTGCCCTACATGGGCGGCACGCACGACCGGCTGGCGATCGAGCTGGCGCACCGCATCGGCCGCAACAGCGAGGCCGAGGTGACGGTCCTGCACGTCGTCCACCCGGGCGACGGCGCGAGCGGCCGGCTGGACGCCCGCGGCGCGACCGACCGCGTCTTCAAGGACCCGTCCCAGCCGCTGCCGGTCCACTTCCGCATCGTCGAAGATGCCTCGCCGGTCGAGGCGGTGCTGCGTGAGGCGAAGGGCCACGACCTCGTCGTCGTCGGCGTCTCCGAAGAGTGGGGCTTGGAATCCCACCTCTTCGGCTTCCGCCCCGAGCGCATCGCCGAGGGCTCCCCCAGCTCGCTGCTGATCGTCCGGCGTCACGGCGCGGAGCCGGTGCTGCCGCGCGACACGGGCACGGGCGCCGGCGGCGAATACTCGGCCGACCCGGGCCGAACGCCCGCGGCGGCGGGCGAACATTCCCACGCGTGACGATCCGCACGACCGCGGCCGCGCGAGGGGGCCTGTCGCAGACTCGCCCCCACCGGTTGTGGCCCCTCGCGCGAATAATCATTTACTGGTTGCAATCGCCGAAGCAGACGCTACTTTTCGCACTCATACGAGATCGATGGTGACCGACGGAGCACAACGAGCCGGCAAGTACCGGATGATCGCGATCGACCTCGACGGCACGCTGCTGTCGCCGTTCGGCGAGGTCACGCCTCGGGCAAAGGCGGCGATCCACCGGTGCCTGTCGGCGGGGCTGCTCGTCTGCTTCGCCACGGGGCGCAACTGGACCGAGAGCCGCACCGTGCTCGAGGCGGTGGAGCACTACGACACCGCCGTCTTCGTCGGCGGCGCGATGGTCGTCGACACGAAGCAGCGGATGACGCTCCACCGCACGATGATGCGGCCGCAACTCGCCGCCGAGATCTGCGGCTACTTCGAGGCCAACGGCCAAGCGGCGCTGGCGCTGCAGGACACCGGCACCGCCGGCGTCGATTACCTGATCAGCGGCGACGTCCCGCTCAACGACGCGACGGCGAAGTGGATGGCGGTGACGGCGGCCGACGTGTCGCGCGTGCGGACGCTGGGGCAACACCCGCACGACCACACGGTCCGCGTCGGCATCGTCGCCCCGCCGGAGCAGACGCAGGCGATGAAGCGGGAACTCGAATCCCGCTACGGCGGCGAGATCATGTGCCACAGCCTGTTCGTGCCGGCGTACGGGGTCGAGGTGCTGGAAGTGTTCGACCCGGCCGTCAACAAGTGGGAAGGCCTGCTGCACGTGGCCCGGCGGCACGACATTGCGGCGAGCGAGATCGTCGCGATCGGCGACGACCTGAACGACCTGCCGATGATCCGCCACGCCGGCCTCGGCGTCGCGATGGGCAACGCGAGGCCCGAGGTGATGGCCGTCGCCAACCGCGTGATCGGCACGAACGCCGACGACGGGCTCGCCCGGTTCCTCGAGGAACTGGTCGAGACGCACGAGGTCGCGCCGCTGGACGAGCGCAGATCAAGCTAGACGCCGTCGCGGGGCACATCGCCCCGCCGGCGGCACCGGGCGCGGGACGGCCCGATCACGACCTACGGAAGGTGCGAAAGGATTCGCAGGCTCAAACGGCCGGCGCGCTAGGAGCGCGCCGGCCGTATTTCATTTCCGGACGCCGCACGGGGGGAGCCTGAGCCGGCCGGCGTGCGTACGTTTGCAAGACGGCGGGTTCGCGCGGGGGCCTGCGAAGTGCCCGCTCCCCGAACGTTTCGAACAAACCTTAACGCGTGCCCCCGCGGCCCGATCGACACGGGGTCATCTCATTGGCGAGCCGTCAGTGGCGTTACTTCGTCGCGGCCGCCGGGGCGGGCGGCGTGGCCGCCGGGGGCTTCGTGGGGGCGGTGGTCGGGGCGGTCGTGGGGGCGATGTTGCCGCGGACCGGGGTGCCGCCGCCGCCGAAGTTCAGGACGTTTCGCATGATCGCGGTCGCCGTCTCGGTGTCGTAGCCGACGATGCCGTCGATGCTGTGACCGACGAGGCCGGCGCTGAGGTCTTCCTCGCTCAGGAAGATGGCGGTCCGCCCGTTGACGTCGACGCCCTTGAGGCGCGGCGCTTTCGACCGACCGATGACTTTGTTCCGCGCGTAGGTGCGGTACGCGAACGTGTCGAGCTTCGGCACGGCGTACACCTTGTGGGTGACCGGGAGCGGGGCGCCGTCCGCCAGACCCTTCTTCGCGGCGTCGCCGAAGATCGCGATGAGCTCGGCCTTGGCCGCGTCGACGAAGTCCTTGCCCGCGAAGCCCGCCGCGTCGACCACGATCGTGCCGCCGGCCGTGACGAAATCCTTCAGTTCCTGCGCTGCGCGCGGTGAGCGTGAACGCCGCCGTCCCGGTCAGGTGGGCGACGTTGTGGCCGGCGAGCTTGCCCGTGCCGAGCTCGACCGGCTTGTCGAAATCGGTGAGCGTCGCGATGTTCGCGTTCTTCATCACGATCGCCAACCGCCGCCAGCCGCCCGGCTCCGGGTCGGCGTTCCCGCCGCCGTGGGTCACGCGGGCGACGCGGATCTTGCGGGTCGGGGCGGGCTTGCCGTTGTCGCGGACGATGTGCGACTCGCCGCGGTATCGGAGGTTGCTGCCGCCGCTGGCGTACAGCGCGAGGTTGGCACCGAGCTGGAACAGCTCCTCCCGATTGCGGTCGGCCCGCGCCTGCCACGCCTTGGCGGGGTCGGCGACGGGGATGAGGATCATCAGCTCGCGCACGCCGTTGCTCAGCCCCTCGAGCTTCGGCTTGGTCTTCCACTTCGTCGCGTTGAACTGCTGGCCGGTGAAGATCACATGGTTGGCCGGCAGGTCGCGGAACTCAGCGCCCGGCAGGATCTCCTTGCCGAGCTGCTTGAACCCCTTGGCGAACTGCTGCTTGCCGCAGTCGACGTTGCCGACGATCAGGCCGCCCTCCTGCACGAACTGCTTCAGCTTCGCCACGTCCTCTTTCGAGAACGCCAGCGCCTCGCTCCCGGCGAGGTAGAGGATCGGCGAGTCGTGCAGGTCCTCGACGTTGCCCTTGAGGGTCACGACCTGCCAGTTGACGTACCGGCCGTCGAGGTTCTTGCCCATCCACTTCGTGAAGTTGGCCAGGTCGCGGTGCCGCTGGTTCCAGCCCGACTCCAGGCCCTCGCTCGTGACGGACTTCCACTGGAGCTTGTTCATCACCACCGGCGCGCGGCCCCGCGTCAGGAAGTAGATCGCGAAGCAGGTGTCCGGGATCTTCTTGGCGTTGTGGTTGCCGTCCTCGCCGCCCCAGGCGCCGTCCTTGGCTTGCGCCTTGACGAGGAAGTCGGAGCCGACGGCGTACCAGTCGGTCTTGCCGAAATACTTGCGACCGCTGGCGACGCCGATCCGCTCGACGCCGTACATGCCGTAGTAGTTGCCCTTGAGCATGCCGGGGACGTTGCGGTCCATCCAAGCCAGCGCCATCTCCAAGTTCTGGTTGTACGCGTTGCCCTTGCACGGGCCGGTGACGTCGAGCAGGTAGTCGGCGGTGATGAAGAGCGTGGCGACGCCGGCGGCGGTCATGTTCGGCGTCGACATGCCCGTGCCGTCGTGGTAGTTCCACCCGCCGTCGGCCTGCTGCGACTTCTTCCAGACCTTGTCCTGCGTCGCCCAGTACTCGCGGGGGACGTCGGCCAGTGCCTGTTCGACGGCCCACATGCCCAGGACGCCGTACTGGCTGACGCTCCGGTCGTACTGGTTCGCGAGCTTCTGGTAGTAGGGGTAAAAGCCGAAGTTGCGGTCCTTGGGGTTCTTGTGGACGCCGGCGAGCAGCATGTCGCGGTCGCGGAGGACCGCCTTGCGGATCAGGGCTCGCTGCGGGTGGTTGACCGGCAGGAACGTCCAGACCTGCGTGCGCATCCCGATCGCGTAGTGCCCGATCATCGGGTCGGACTTCGTGAGCAGCCAGTCGATCGCCTTGGCGACCCGCGCGTCCTGCGGCCGCTCGCCGGCGGCGAGGAGCGCGTAGGTCGCCATCGCGGTGAGGCCGCCCCCCTGCTTCCCGCGCACGTCGGCGTTGCCGGCGGCCGGGTCGGGCCTGGGCAAGTATTCCCAACTGCCGTCGGCGCCCTGGATCGTGTAGAGGTACTTGACGGCCCGCTTCAGCGCGTCGTTGACCTGGGGCACCGTAGCCGCCCGCGCCGGGCGCGCGGCGGTCGCGAGGAGGGCGAGGCAGGCGGACAGGGCGACGACCGCCGCTCGGAGGCGGCGGTTGCTACGGGGACTCGTCATCGAATGGACCCTCTCTCGCTGCCCGGCCCAGGGGCGATCATCGGAGGGATGGGCCGGTGGCCTCACGGGTGCGGGGGCGCCGGGTGGCGAGCGGTCGGCCTGCGAGTGCCCCCGCCCACGGAAATCGCTACTGGCCCCGCCACAGGTACAGAAGGCGGGGCGTGCTCAGTTGCTCGATCAGCTTGGCGTCGACGTTGATCGTCACGCCGCCGGCCGAAGCCGACGCCGCGTCGCCCGCCGTCGATTTCGACATCAGCCGTTCCATGAACGTCGGCGGCGTCTCGTACCGCACCACCATCGGCTTGCCGAGGCCCGCCGCGCTGGCCGCGTGGCGGTAGGCGTCGTCGGCGTACCCTTCCTGGTCGATCAGGCCGAGCTTTGCGGCTTCCTTGGCGGTGTAGACCTTGCCGTTGGCGATGTCGTCGATGTTGGCCTTCAGTTTCGCGCCGCGGCCCTGGACCACGACCTCCTTGAACCGACCGAACGCGGTGTCGATCAGTTCCTGGAGGTACCGGCGCTCCTCCGGCGTCTCCTTGCCGTAGCTCGACCCGGCGTTCTTGAACGTCGCGCCGCTGGAGACGATCGTCGTCTCCTCGACGCCGTACTTCTCCATGAGCTTGTTGAAGTTGAACCGCGGCATGAGGACGCCGATGTTCCCGGTCATCGTCGTCTTCTGCGCGAAGATGTAGTCCGCGCCGCACGCCGTGAAGTACCCGCCACTCGTGGCGAGCGACCCCATCGTCACGACGACCGGCATCGGGCGGTTGGCCTTGAGCCGGCGGAGTCGCTCGTAGATCTCGTCCGACGCGGTGACCGTCCCGCCGGGCGAGTCAATCTCGACGACGAGCGCCTTCACGTTCGGGTCGGCCTCAATGCGGTCGGCGTACTGGTCGAACCGGACGGCGGCGTTCCCCTCGATGATGCCTCGAAGCGGGATGACGGCAATCTGCTGGTCGCGCGCGCCGTCCTGGACCGTCGCCTGGTCGCCCGCGCCGCCCACCGCGCCGCCGGCCATCAGCGCAAGGTTGACGAGGAGCGAGAGGCACAGCCCGACGATCAGGAGCGTCAGCAGGATCGCGCGGCCCGCCCCGCCGCGACGCGGGGGCGCGGGCGGGAGCGGCGGGAACGACATCATGTAGCCCGGCGGCGGCGGCATCGCCGGCGGGCCGGCGGGCGGCATCATCCCGGGACCGGGGTAGCTCGACATCATCGGCCCGGGGAACGGCGGCGACCCGAAGCCGCCCTGCGGCGGGCTCGGCGGGGCGAACGCGCCGCGCGGGTCGACGGGTCCTTGGCCTGGTGGCGGTTGTGGGATCATGATTGCTACTGGGGCAGGTCGGTCTCACCGTCGCCCCGGACGGCGGGTGCGGCTGTGAGCGCATGTTACGCTCGTCACCAGCCTCGCACCACTACATTTTGGGTACGCCCCGCCGCCTCTACCGTTGCAGGCGGGTACCATCCCATTGCAAAGCCGCCATACTTTTATGACGGTCGAGCGGGCACGTCCTTAGTTCTTTTTCCGGCGCGTCCCGTTCTTTCCGGGGCTCGCCCCACTGGCGGACGCGTCGTGCTCCGCGGTGATCGTGCCGGCCGTTCCGCCGCGGACGGCGAACTCGCCGATCACGGTCATCCGCCGCGGGGCGAGCAGGTCGATCAGGTCGTCGAGGATGGTGTTCACCACGCCCTCGTAGAAGATGCCCTTGTTGCGGTACGCGTAGAAGTAGAGCTTCAGGCTCTTCATCTCGACGCAGCGCTCGTCCGGAACATAACGGATCGTGATCGTGGCGAAATCCGGCTGGCCGGTGACCGGACAGACGCTCGTGAACTCCGGGAACACGAACTGAATCTGGTAGTCCCGCTCCGGCCTCGGGTTGCGGAAGCTCTCGAGAATCGACCCGGGCTGCTCGATCTGCGCGTCGCTCAGCGCCGACTGCCGGCCGAGTTGGGAAAGGTTCTTCGCCATCGCTATCTAACCGCTTCTTCCTGTCTGGTGAGGTCTGTGCTTCGTTGACGTGCGTGATCTTAGCCGCCGATGCGGTAGCGATGCACACCGATCACATGAGAGGGTGTGGGCGCCGTTCTGGCGGTTAATGATGCGGAACGAGCCGGCTCGCGACCGAGCGGCAATCTCGTTCGGCGACCACCTCGAGATCGAACCGGCGCGGCCGGCGTAGTCCTACGGTCGCACGGCGTCCGTCGGCACCTCGGCGGCCGCTTCCATCCGCAGCAGTTGGACGATCCGGTCGATCTTGAACGTCCGGCGGTCGTTCCGCAGGTGGCAGTGAGCGACGAGCGTCATCTCGCCGTTGAACCGCCTCACCTGCAACGGCTCGATCACGCGCTTCGTGCGGTTCTGGCGGGCGTCGAGGTACTCCATCATCACCGCGCACCGCTGCTCGAGCGCTTCCTCGAGTTCGAGCGGCAGCAGGCTCTCGCGGGTCGCCAACGGCAACAGGCCCATCGGGCCGCCCTGCTCGCGGATCGCGTCGCAGAGGCACAAATCCCACCCGCCGACCGGCTCGATCATCCGCTCGAAGACCGCGGCCGTGGTCAATGCGTCGGCCAGTGCTCGGTGCGCCACCGGCGCGGGGCATCCCAGCCGGCGCGACAGGTTCTGCAGCCCGTTGCCGCCCCGCCCGAACCGCCGCCGGGCGATGCGGACGGTGTCGAGCACCGGCACCTCGCCGAGCAGGTCGGTCATCTCCCGCCCGCACCGGCGGAACTCTTTGCGGAGGAACGAGAGGTCGAAGCGCACGTTGTGGCCGAGGATCACCGCGCCGCTGAGCAGTTGCAGCGCCGCCGGCATCTCGTCGGTGAAGCGCGGCTGACCATCGACCATCGCCTGCGAGATGCCGGTGAGCGCGACGACGCCGGGGCTGATGCGCCGCTGGGGGTCGAACAACTGCTGATACTGCGCGACGAGTTTGCCCTGCTCGAACCGGGCGATTCCGAGTTCGATCACGCGGTCGCCCCACTCGGCCGACGCCCCGGTCGTCTCCACGTCCACGAACGCCAGCGGCGTGTCGCGCAGCTTTTGCAGAAGCGAGAACGACCGCTTGGCTGGCGCCGCGGCGGCGGCGGTGGCGGTCGGCGCCGTTTCCACGTCAGCGGGGAAGAGGCGCGGCTGCGACGGCTCGGGAGGAACCGATCCCCGCTCCTCGGCGATGTTCTGCTCTGCCTCCATGCGCCTCGTGCCTCAATACCGGCGTTGACGACAACTTGGACGGGTGATTGCCGCCACCGATTGTACGTCGGTCGTTAGGAAAAGGTCAGCCCCCTGCGCTGGACGCGCAGCAGCCGGCGTCGCCAGGGATGGGACCAATCTTGTCGTCCCTCACAGGCCGAACATCCCGCCGAGGACGCGCTGGGCCAGTTTCCGCGCCTGCGGGTTCTGGAGCAGGACGGCCGGGTCGGAGAGGAGTTTGCGGAGCGGCAGCTCGCCCTCGTATTCGAACGGGACGTTGATCGGGATCGGGATCGCCGAGCCGGTCTTGAAGCCGAGCGACCCCCCGAGCCTGTACGGGACGTCGCCGCCGCTGGCGCGGATCGCCTCCTCGGCCGCCAGGAGTTGCTCGAACGTCACGTTCACGGGGATCGTCAGCGCCTCGGTTCCGTCGGCGGGGATCGAGAGGCCGGCGTCGACGTGGCCGCTCAGCACCTTCGATCGGCCGAGGCTCAGGTCGTAGCGGGCGCCGGACAGCGGGATGGCGACGGCGTTCGGATTCGTCACGTCGACGTCGAAATTCAGCCGCACGCCCTCGGCCGTCACGTCGCCGATGCTGGCGGAGCGCAGCGCGGCCGTCGGCTTTTGCAGCGACGAGCACCCGGTGCCGACGAGCCAGAGGGGCAACGTCAGAAGGACGAACTGGGCGAGCGGCTTCATCATGACGGCTCCGGCGGGCGTAAACGAGGAGGGGCGGGCCTCGCGCCCGCCCCTCGTGGCGTCATCAGGTCGAGGCGTGCTGAGCACGTGCTCGAGAAGTTGAAGCACCGGGCGCGACGCGGGCGTGCCGCCCGCGCCTTGAGAAAAGAGCGCGGGCGAGACGCCCGCGCGCGATCGCGGCTTCTCGAACGCGTGCTCAGAGTTCGGTACCGACGACCGAGGCCTCGAACACGAGATTGCCGTCGACGAGGCCCTGGATCTTCGAGCAGATCCGGCGGTGGCGCTCCCAGATCTGCTTGCCGAGCAGGTACATCCGGCAGCCGGGCGGGACGGGCTGGCGGAAGCGGATGTCCGTCGCGCCGCCGAAACCGATGAACCCCTTCCAGCCGACGTACCGGCGGGTGTAGAAGGACGAGAGCTGCGCGCCCGCCTCGATCATCAACACGCCGGGCAGGAGCGGGCGGCCGGGGATGTGGCCGGCGACCCAGAACTCGTCGGGGCGCACGTCCTTATAGCCAAGGATCTCGCCGGTCTCGCCGCTGGCGTGGACGATCGCGTCGAGGTGCTCCATGTCGCCCCGCTGCGGGTTGGATTCCCGGATCGCCTCCCGGTCGAACAGGACGCGGTTCAGGTCGATGCCAGAGATGTCGAAGAGCAGTTGAGGGGGCATAGGGATCGGTCTTTCCGCTCGTCGTCCGGGCGCGCCGGCGGCGAGGGTTCTTGCCGGGGGTGAATCGGAAAAGGGCGAACGCGGTCGTTCGCCCTTGCGGCATCGTTGGGCGGGTAGATGCCGGCGCGGACTCGCCGGTGCGACCGCGGGATCGGTGCGACGCCCGGCTCGCGCGGGCCACGCCGCCTGCGGCGCGCGCGGGGTCAACCCTGCGGCTGCTGCGGGGCGACGGTGCCGGCGCCGGTCTCCTCCTCGCGGCCCTCGAGGATCTTCTTGCGCACTTCCTGCGCGGCGGACTTGATCTCCTGCATCTTCTTTCGGACGCGCGTGCCCGCGGCCTTGTTGCCGCCACGGGCCTTATTCACGTCGTCTTCCGCTTCGATCACCAGCCGCTTCAGCGTGTCATATTCCTGCATCGAGGCCTCCTTAAACCTTCGTCGATCGGTCGAAAACTCTAATGAGCCCTCGATTTAGTGTCAAATAGCCCGCACCAGGGCCGGAGACGCGAGACGTGACCCCGCGCCCGCCACCGGCCGGATTGGGGACGCCCGTCGCGTCAGGCGGGCTGAGCGATTTCCCTGACGTGGGCGTGAAATGCGGCGATCAGTCGCCGGGTGACCGGGCCTGGCTCGCCGCCGCCGATGACGCGGCCGTCCACCTTCGTGACGGGCATGATCTCGGCGCCGGTGCCGGTCATGAACATCTCGTCGGCGATGTACAGGTCGATCCGCTCGACCGGGCGTTCGACCGTGGGGATCGCCATCCGCTCGCAGAGCGTCAGCATCACCTTGCGCGTCACGCCCTCGAGCGCCCCCTCGGTGGCGGCGGGCGTGGCGACGACGCCGTCGCGGACGATGAAGATGTTCTGCACCGTCCCCTCGGCCACGTTGCCGTGGCAGTTCAGCATGATCGCCTCGGACACCCCCGCATCGTGCGCCTCGATGCGGGCGAGGATGTTGTTGAGGTAGTTGAGGCTCTTGATCCGCGGCGACAGCGCGCTGGGGTGGTTGCGGATCACCGACGCGGTGATGACGGAGATCCCCCGCTCGTACGATTCCTTCGGGTACACTTGGATCGTGTCGGCGATGATGATCGTCGAGGGCGTGGGGCACTTCATCGGGTCGATCCCCAGCGGGCCGACGCCGCGGGTGACGATCAGGCGGATGTAGCAGTCGGTGAGGTCGTTCGCCTTCACCGTGTGCTCGATCGCGGCGGTGAGTTGGGCGGCGGTCATCGGGAGGGCGAGGCGGATCGCCCGGGCGGACTCCGACAGCCGCTTGAGGTGCGCCTCGAGCTCGAACACGCGCCCGTGGTAGACCCGGATCCCCTCGAACACGCCGTCGCCGTAGAGCAGGCCGTGGTCGTACACGCTGATCCTGGCGTCCGCCTTGTCGTAGAGCTTGCCGTCGATCCAGATCTTCAGAGCCATGGGGAACGTCCTCTCGTCGCCTCGCCGTCGCGCCCGCTGAAGGGGGCTAAGACGTTAGCGTGCGACCGGCGATTCTCAAGGGGTGTAAGAATTTTGCGGCCGCTGCGATCGCCTGGTCGCCCGCGGCTGCGCGCCCATCCGAATGACCCGTCATCTCCCGTTTCGCCGCAGGCCCGAAGGGCCCGCTGCCGGTGACGCGGGCTCGCGTAGCGACGACGGCACGGGGGGAGGATCCCGAAGCGCCGGGCGCCAGATATCACTCCGCGGCCCGCTCGAGCCGGCCCTCTTTCATCACGAGGACGCGGTCGGTCTTGCGGGCGAGGGTGCGGTCGTGGGTGACCATGATGATCGTCTGGCCGCGCTCCCGGTGGAGCGACTCCAGCACGGCCATGATCTGGCGGCCGGTGTCGGCGTCGAGGTTGCCGGTGGGCTCGTCGGCGAACAGGATCTTCGGCGCGTTCATCGCTGGCCCGCGCGATCGCCACGCTGCCGCTCGCCGCCGGACAGTTGGTTCGGCCGGTGCTTGATCCGGTGGCTCATCCCGAGTTCGGTCAGCACCTGCACGCCGCCCCCGAAGGTCGCGCGCTTCTTGCGGAAGCCGAGCCACGAGTGCTCGATCATCGGGGCCAGGAGCGTGTTCTCCAGGACGTTCAACTCCGGCAGCAGGTGGTAGAACTGGAAGACGAAGCCGAACTGCGTGTTCCGCACCCGGCTCCGCTCGGTGCCGCCCATGGCGGCGATGTCGCGCCCTCGTACTCGATCGAGCCGCCGTCGGCCGCGTCGAGCGCGCCGAGGATGTGGAGCATCGTGCTCTTGCCCGACCCGCTCCGCCCCTCGATCGCGATGAACTCGCCGGGCGCGACCGACAGGTCCACGTCCTTCAGCACCTGCACGGTGCTGTCGCCCATGCGAAAGCTCTTGCCGCAGTTGCTGGCGCGGAGGATGGCACTGGAGGGTCGGGCGGCTAGCGGGGAGGCGGTTGGGCGACTTGCGACATTTCGGGCACAGCTTACCTAAGAGCCTACTCAAATAACCGGCAGCGGCCCTTCGGGCCAGCGGCGAAACGAGAGATGTCGGGTTATCCCAATAGGGTATAAATCGTACGAGGTTCTAGCGCGATCCTTTGCCGGCGGCCGTTCCAACGCGGAACGTCCACATCCCAGTTCAACGACATGGCCTTCGCCGCGCCGCCGACAGCCCGTCGGGCAACTTTGTGACACGTTCTGACGCCCCGCCGTCACTCCCAGCGGAGCGCTTCGACCGGGTTCATCCGTGCGGCGCGGAGCGCGGGGACGAGCGCGCCGACGACCGACGCCGCCACGGCGATCGAGACGATCACCATGACCTCGTTGGGATCCATCGTGTTGGGGATCTTGTCGAACAGGTAGACCTGCGGGTCCCACACCTGCACGCCGAGGCGCTGGCCGAGCCAGGTGTGGATCTCGTTGATGTAGCGGACGATGAGGTAGCTGACGAGCAGCCCCAGCCCCGCGCCCACCACGCCGATCGCCGCCCCGTAGCCGAGGAAGATCCCCGCCACGCCCCCCGCGCTGGCGCCGACGCTCTTGATGATCCCGATGTCCTTCGTCTTCTCGGCGACGATCATGTAGAAGATGCAGAAGATCAGGAAGATCGCCACGACGCTGATGATCGAGAAGAGGAAGACCGTCAGCGACTTCTCCTTCTCGATCGCGTTGAGGTACGTCTTCTGCGCCTCCCGCCACGTCTCGACCGTCGGGTTCCCCAGGCCGGTCGTCGTCCCCGCCTGGTGGCTCGACAGCACGTCCGACACGACCGCCTCCACCTTCTCCCGGACGGCCACGAGGTCGAAGCCCGGCTTCACGGCGACGTGGATCTCGCTGGCGCGCTTCGGGAGCGTCTCCTCCCGGTTCGTCCGCTTGTTGAGGAATGTCGACTCGGTCATGCCGAGGTCGGCCTGGAGCTGGTCGAACGGGACGTACACGAACGTGTTGTCGTACTGCCAGACCTGCGTGCGGCTGTCGTCGACGAGCCAGTAGCTGCGCTCGGCCTTGTTCGTGATGTCGATGCTGAAGTCCGACGAGACGCCGAGCACCGTCAGCTTGATCGGCAGCTCGTAGAGGAAGTCGCCGCGCCCCTCGACCTCCCCCTTCTCGTTGCGGCGGATCTCCAGCACGCCCGCGCCGGCGATCATCGGGGCCCACAGCGCGGGGTCGCGGCCGCGGCTCTTGCCCGGCTCCCACTTGACGATGTACCGGTAGTCCTCCGGCGCCAGCGGCTTGTCGAACGACGGCCGCTTCGCCCGCTCCTCGGCCTCGGCCAGGATCCGCGCCCGCGCCTGCTCCGGCAGCTTCGGGTCCAGCGCCCGCTCGGCGATCTGGTTGTAGCCGCGCCACAGCGACTTGGGGAAGCCGTTCACCGCGCCGATCTTGTCAATCTGCAGGCCCATCACCTGCACGCCGGTCGTCTTCTGGTTGCCGATGTTCAGCAGCCCGTACGCCTCGATCACCGGCACGGCCGCCTTCACCTCGGGGATCTTGGTGATCCGGCCGATCATCTCCTCGTAGTGGGCGAACCCCTCCATCGAGTTGCCGTCGACGATGATGTCGCCGGTCAGCCCGCGGAACGACGACTCGAACATCCGCAGCCACCCGCCCATCACGCTGATGACCACGAGCACCATCGTCGTGCAGAGCATGACCGCGATGAGCGACACCCACGCGATGCGGCGCTTCAGGAGGTACTTCAGGATGAGCTTCGCCACCAGCCGCGACCCGAACAGCACCTGGAACAGGACCAGCGCCGCCGCCGCCAGCGCGACGATCCCGTAGATGATGAGTCGGGCGAGGAGTTTCGGGTTCTGCTCAAAGTCCATACGCTCTCGTTCCCGACATCCGAGCCAGCGCCCTCGACCGCGACAAACCACACGACCGTTTCGCGGCCGGCCCGCAGGGCCGAGGCCCCGACCCACCCCGTCAGAGCCAAGGCAACCTATTCAGTCCGCCCGCAAGGCCGAACGTTCATCTTACGCCTGCGGCTTCATCAGCGGGAAGAGGATCACGTCGCGGATGCTTTCGGCGCCGGTCAGCATCATCACGAGGCGGTCGATGCCGAGGCCGAGGCCGCCGGCGGGGGGCATGCCGTAGCGGAGGGCGTTGAGGAAGTCCTCGTCGACCTTCTGCTGCTCCTCCTTGTCCCCCACCTGCGTCGCAAAATTCGCCGCCTGCACGTCCGGGTCGTTCAGCTCGGTGTAGCCGGGGGAGATTTCCTGGCCGTTGATCGCAAGTTCGTAGACGTCGGCGAAGAACGGGTCGTCGGCGTTCTTCCGCGCGAGCGGGATGATCACGGATGGCACGTGTGTGACGAAGGTTGGGTCGATCAGCGTGGGTTCAATGAGCTTCTCGTAGACCTCGACGAGTTGTTCAGCGGGAGAAGCCTTTTCGAACTTTTCACGCTGCGACTCAAACAAGCGATTGCCTTGCTCCCACGCTGGGCTCTTGCCTAACGACTGGAACGGGTTGAAATGTAGATCCACCTTTTCGTGG
>JAUJNJ010000310.1 GCA_030448225.1 Phycisphaerae bacterium | reverse complement strand
TGGGCGACGACACGGGCGCGCTCGCGCTGGCCGGGCCGGGCACGCGCCGCGTGGATCTGGCTGGGAAAACGGTCACGCCCGGCTTCTGCGACGCGCACCTGCATCTGCTCTGGTACGGCGCGCAGTTGCTGCGGCAGGCCGACCTCGTCGGCAGCGAAAGCGTGGACGACGTTCTGGGCCGCCTGGACGCACTGGCCCGGCGCTCCGAGGGCTGGATTCAGGGCCACGGCTTTGATCAGGACAAACTGCGCGAGCGGCGTTTCCCGACCCGTCACGATCTGGACGGGGTTGCGCGCGCGCGTCCCTGCGTCGTTTCGCGCGTTTGCGGGCACGTCGGCGTGGTCAACGCGGCCGCCCTCGCGCTCGTGAGCGAACCCGCGCGCGCGGCCGGCGACGCCGAAACCGGCCTGTATACCGAAGGCAACGCGAAGGCTTTTTACCGGCGCATTCCCGTTCTCGGCGAAGCCGAGCAGGAGGAGGCCGCGCTTCTCGCCTGCCGCGTTGCGCTTCGAACGGGCATCACGTCCATTCACACGCTGCTCGACACGCCTGACCAGATGGCTGCCTTCGCCCGGCTGCGGCGCAAAGGCGAACTGCCCCTCCGCATCACGGGAATGCCGCCGTACTCTTCCGTCGAGACCCTGCACGCGCACGGCGTCAACACGACCTTCGGCGACGACTGGCTGCGCTTCGGGGCGGCCAAACTTTTCTCGGACGGCTCGCTGGGCGCGCAGACCGCGCTCTTAGCCGAGCCGTACGCGGACAAACCGGCCGAACTCGGGATTCGCATCCACGACCCGGCCGACCTCGCGACGAAAGCCGCGGACGCGCAGGCGAAGGGTTTTCAACTCGCCATCCACGCCATCGGCGATCAGGCCGTGCGCGAAACCCTAAACGCCATCGAGCACGCGCTGGGCACGGGCGGCGTCGGCGATAACACGTTTCACCGGCATCGCATCGAGCACGCATCGCTGCTGCCGCCCGATTTGCTGGCGCGCATGGCCGAGCGGCAGATCGTTGCCGTGGTGCAGCCGCAGTTCGTGCGTTCGGACACCTGGACGCCTGTTCGAATCGGGGCGGAGCGCGCCCGCCACGCCTATCCGTTCCGAACGATGCTTCGCGCCGGCATCCCGCTCGCGCTTTCCTCCGACTGCCCGGTCGAAAAACTGGACGCCTTCGCCTGCCTGGCCGCCGCTGTCGGTCGCCACCCCTGGTCGCCCGACGAAACGCTCACGCCCGACGAGGCCCTGCACACTTATTGCCTCGGCGGCGCCTACGCCGCGCACGCCGACGACCGCGCCGGCTCCCTCGAAGCCGGCAAACTCGCCGACTTCGTGGTCCTGTCCGGCGACCCGACGCGCCTCAACGCCGACGGCATTGCAAACCTCAAGGCCGAACAGGTCTTCGTCGGCGGGCATCCTTTTTCGGACGTTCGGCCATGATGCCCCCGCCGCCGGTTCTGCCAAAGAAAAAAAACCGCCGCGCCTTTCTGTGGGAGGTGATCCCTGTCCTCCTTTTGGCCGCTCTGGTCTGGTTTCTGCTGTACGTCGCCTTTCGGGTGGGGCAGTTCGGGTGGATTGCGAGCAATTTGCCCCAGGAACGCGCCGCCGCCCGCCGGGAAAAAATTCCGCTCACCCCCACCGACCGGCGCCGCCGCCCGCCCGTGCCGGCGGCGCAAAACGCCGCTCCGCTCTACCGCCAGATTGCTGCGTCGCTGAACGAAAAGGCTATGAGGGCCGACACGAAAGCGTTGGACCCGCTGCGGAAGCCGGAACGGACGGAAGTGCAACGCGAAGCGGCGCGGCGCGTCCTCGCCCGGCGAAAGTCTCTGTTGGACCTTGCTGAACACGCCGCCGCGCTGCCCCATTGCGACTTCCGGCGGCCCTACGAAAAGGGAGCGTACCTTGAGTTCCCGGAGTATGCCGCTCTGCGGCATACGGCCCGCCTGCTCGCGGCGCGGGCGACGCTCGAAAGCGACGCGGGGCAGCCGCGAAAGTCGTTCGCCAGCGTCACGGTCGGGGCACGCATTGCCGACCACGTTGGCGAAGATACGACCCTGATCACCCTGCTCGTGCAAATCGCCCTGCGCGCCCTCATGGACCGGTCGTACCACATGGTTCTGATGGCTCACCACGACAAGCCCGGCATCGTCGCGCTGGCGGAGCGAACGGAG
>JAUJNJ010000309.1 GCA_030448225.1 Phycisphaerae bacterium | reverse complement strand
GCGACGTGAACATGGACCAGCGGGTCGACCCCGACGACATCAACCTGATCCTGCGGGCCCGCAAGTACGACGTCGGCCCCTCCAGCGCGACTTGGGCGCAGGGCGACGTCGACAACGACCAGGACGTGGACCCCGACGACATCAACCTGATCCTCCGCGGCCGCCGCTACGACACCGGCGTCTACGGCGAGGTCGCGATCACCACGACCACCTCGTCCGCGGCCGGCGTCAAGACCTCGATAAGGTCGACCCAGCAGTCGCTCGCCGGCGCGTTCGCCGGCATCGCGCAACCCAAGAGCAACGGGCGGCGCGGTCGGTAGGGGTGACGCTCAACTCGCCAAGCAGGGTTCTTTCTGCGACCGGACAGGCGTCATCGCCTGTGACCGGGCGGACGGCTCATCCCAGCTCGTTCCACTTCAGTTCGGTCTTGCGCTCCGCGGCCCGCTCGGCGAGCCAGCAGGTGTGCGAGGCGGCGACGGCGCGGGCGGCGTCGGCGTCGGGGGCCTTGCCGGTCCGGACGCAGGCGAGGAAGTCGACGTACAGCCCGAGCGTCGCGTCGTCGGCGCCGGGCGCGTCCGGCTGCTCGTCCGGCGGGACCTCGCGCGTCTTGCTCCGCCGCCGCGCGGCGCCGGCGGGCTTGGTGAAGCTCGTGACGAGCAGCTTGTCCCCCTGCGCCTCGATCGACCCGGCGTCGCCGAACACGCGCAAATCGACCCGGCCCGGGCCGAACATGCACAGCGTGTGCACGGCCGTCACGTCGCCGGGGTAGCGCATCGTGAGCGTGGCGTGGTCCCAGGTGTCGCGGCCGTCGCGGTAGACGGAGATCCCGCCGTCGCACGCGACGCGCTCGGGCACGCCGCCGACGATCCAGTGCACGAGGTCGAGGTAGTGGCACGAGAACTCGTTGAGCGTGCCGCCGCTGGCCGCGTGCGACAGCCGCCAGTTGACCGGGCGGCCCCCGTTGACGCGCGGGTCGGCGTACTCCCAGATGTTGGCGCTGCGGTTCCAGTCGCCGCGCGACACGTGCTGCACGACGTACCGCGGCCGGCCGATCTCGCCGGACTCGACGATCTGCCGCACCTTGCGATGATTCGCGTGGTTGCGGTACTGCATCCCGAACATCACGACCGTCCTCGCCGCCGCGGCCGCCCCGGCGATGGCGGCGGCGTCGGCGGGCGTGGCGCCGGCGGGCTTCTCGCACAGCACGTGCTTCCCCGCCGCGACGGCCGCCAGCAGGTGCTCGCGGTGCATCAGGTTCGGCGTGGCGATCACCACCGCGTCCACGTCCTTGTTCGCCAGCAACTGGCGGTAGTCCGCGTACGACGCGACCGGCCGACGCGCGCGCTTCACCGCCGTTTTCAGGCGCGGCTCCGACACGTCGCACAGCGCCACGAGTTCCGCGTCGGGCGCCTCCTCGAGCACCGGGATGTGCGTGCCGACGCCGCGCGCGCCGGTGCCGATGATCCCCCATCGCAGCGGCCGGGCGTCGCCGCCCGCGCCCGCCGCGTCCTTCGCCTGCGCCTTCTCGTTCCCCGCGGCGTCCGCCGCCCGCGCCGCGCCCGCGGCGAGCGTGACGCCGGCCGCGGCGGAGGCGACGGTCGACAGAAACGAGCGGCGGGAGAGATCGTCAATGTTCATCGTCTGCTCCGTGTAGTTGCGGTCACGCGCGGCGGGGCACGCGGCGGACGTCGATCGGGCCAGAAAGGGTTGTGGACGAGTCGCGGTCGTCGGGCTCCCGCCTATGTTACCGACTCAGACCCGCGTTCGCCGCGCCGTAGTGCATCCGCCGACGGGCGAGCCAACCACACGGCCCGCCGCTCGTTCCGACGCTCGGCGGCCGGATGCGTCCACCGCGGACGCGGCCCGACGCGCCCGCCGCCGTGCTGGGTGCGGGTGGCGGATCCGCGCTTTCGTCGCGGCTCGGATCGACGCGCGCGGGTCCGCGGGAGGTTGTTCACACCGCCGGCAGCTGTTCACATCGTCGCGGGTCCCGTGGTAACGTATTTGCGGCAGGGTCACTTCTTCATGACGAACGTGCGATGCGGATTGATCGGGTACGGGGCGTGGGGCCAGCACCACCCGCGGGCGATCGCGTCGATCGCGGGCGCCGAGCTCGCGGCCGTCTGCCCCCGTTCGGCAGAGAGCCGGGCGAACGCGCTGGCCGATCACCCCG
>JAUJNJ010000308.1 GCA_030448225.1 Phycisphaerae bacterium | reverse complement strand
GACCGCCTCGTTCGCCAAGCGGAGCTTGGCAGGGACGTGACGCTGGTCGGCGTGAGAGACCACCTCGAATTGTGGAGCCGGGACGCTTGGGAAGCCCGGCGGGAAGAGCTTGAGAAGCGTGCCTTGGAGGTGTTCGCCAGGGCACGACAGGCCCGACAGAACCCGTCGGCTCCGCCGGTCCTTCCGGCGCAGCCGCCGACGGTGCGATGACCGAGCCGATCGGTCCGCGACGCGACGGCGGGAGGCCGGAGCGGGTCGGGCAGCACCCCGGTGGAACCGGGCCGCATCCCGGCGGAGCCGGGCGATCCGGCGAGGCCGGGTCGGGTCGTCAGGGAGTACGGGTGCTTCGGTTCGTCCGCGCCAGGGAAGTGGCGGGCAAGCCGAAGACATGTCCACGGAAGGCGTCGTATCGCCCGTCTTGCTCCGCCAACGGACGGCGGACCATCGAACAAGTGAACTTTTGGAGCACGGCCGCCGGGGTGCGGACACAGGTGCGGAGCACCGGTCCGACCCGAGCCGCTCGACGCCGACGCACGGATGCAAAGGCGGCGGGCACGGCAGCGGTCTTTCCCTTTTAGCCGCCCGCACGGACGCGGGTGCCGCTGGTGGTGCCGGTTCGCGCCGTGGTCGTCGGACCGCGGCGGTGCCGAACCCGCCGGCGCGGTGCCAGGGCCCGCACGGGAGTGCGTGCCGCAGCGCAGAGGGGGCCGTGCGCGGAGATGTCGTGGGCCGGCGTTCGGGTTGTGAGCCGCCCCCCGACATACCGTTGCCCGTTGCGGCCGACCGTCGATCAGGCAACTGCCGGCCCGGAGGGCCGGGCGGCCTGACCGGCGGTCGGCGCAACCGGCCGAGCCGAGGACGGGTTTCGTGCGGATGCGTTTCGTGGCGATCCGGCATCGGTTCCACCGAGGCCCGACACGGGACACCAACACGGGACACCGCCGCGAGACGGCGACGGGGACGACGGGGACACCGTCGCGAGCACCGGCCTGCGTCACGCGCTCCGCGGCGGAGCGCTGAGGCGAGGCCACGATATTTAAGGCCGTTCCGACCCGTTCGGGTCGTCGCGGCCGATGTGAACGGGGCGGCCGCACCAACAGTCGGTGCGGGCCACGAGCTGAGGGTCGACGGAGTTCGACCCGCCCGAGCACACCATCGCACCGCCGCTCCGGCGCGGTGCGCCAGCCGCCGGCGACGGACCGCCCGGCGACCAACGGACAAATGCGGCGCGGACGTTCCCGGCTCCTCGGAGAAGCCGGCCGCGCCTTCGATACAGCCGCGACGGAAGGAGTCGCCGCGGCCGCCCCGCCGTCGTTCCCGGGCCTGACCTCCCGGTCGCGACGGGTCCCTGCGGGGCAACGCAGCCGACACGGACGTTATGACACAGCGCCCGACGTCGCACGATCAACGCGGAGTCGTCCTAGGGATGGGGCCCCTGCCTGACCTCGGGGGGAACGGAATCCCGACTCTTTTGATCGTGCGGCGTCGGCGTTTTTGTTTAGCCGTGGGGGACGGCTAAACTTCCGACCTACGCTACGAGCGTGATCACGCTCACCCCGTGACCGCTGGGCATGGCCACGTCAGCCCTCAGGGCAGACGGCGTACCAAAGCACCCGGCTACACCTATTTCGGGCTTCTGGCGGGATAGACATCCCCCCACTCTTCGCAGTGCGTCAAATTGTTGCAACCGTCCAGTTAGCTCGCAACAGAAATCCCACCGTTGCCGAACTTCCTTAGGTGTGGTGGGTCACGTATGCCGCGTTGAGCGGCCCGTACTGCATCGGTTGAAGCTCCACGCTTGGAGTTACACGCCGAGGGCCAAACCCGAATCCTCCGGCGACGTTACGCATCTTGATCCTCCCGCCAACTTCTCCGCGCCGGCTCGCTCCCATACAACAGTCAGATGGACCTCCCCGCCACCGGCCACGACCCGGTCCTGCTCCGCGAGACGCTGGACGGCCTGAACCTCGCCCCCGGTAAGACGATCATCGACTGCACGCTCGGCCGCGGCGGACACGCCCGGGCGATCGCCGACCGCCTCGGTCCCGACGGGCTGCTGGTCGGCGTCGACGTCGACCCGCGGAACCGCGAGTTCGCCCAGGCCCGGCTGAAGGACGCTTCGTGCCGGGTCCGGCTGTTCCACGCGACCTTCGCGGACCTGAAGGACGTCATGG
>JAUJNJ010000073.1 GCA_030448225.1 Phycisphaerae bacterium | reverse complement strand
TCGTCAAGCCGCCGGCCGGCCCGACCGACGCGCCCGAGGATGGCACGATGCCCGCCGGCCCCGACGCCGCCGGCGAGGGCGGCGGCGGCGGCGGCGCGACCGCCCGCGCCCCGAGCGGCACCGCCGGCGGGCCGCAGGTGGTGGGCCGGTCGAGCGAGAAGGTCTGGAAGACGCTCGGCGAGGACGAGCAGGCCGCGGCGGTGAAGGAACTGGAGGCGTTCGCGGCCGAGACCAAGACGAAGATGAGCGTCGACCTCGCCCGCTACGAGACGAAGTTCTTCCTGTTCTACTCCGACCTGTCGGCGAAGGAGGCCGGCGAGTGGGCGGGCCTGCTCGACCGGATGTACGCCAAGCTCGCCAAGCTGTTCGGCACCGGCGACGGCGTGAACGTGTGGCGCGGCAAGGCGCTGGTCTTCGTGTTCTCCAAGGCCGAGGACTACGGCCGCTTCCAACGCGTGATGCACCGCACCGACCCCGGCGGGTCGGCCGGCATGTGCCACGCGTACGGCGACGGCACGGTCCACATCGCGTTCTACCGCCAGCCCGACCCCAAGACGTTCGCCCACGTGCTCGTGCACGAGTCGGTCCACGGGTTCCTGCACCGCTTCCGCGGCCCGGCCACCATCCCCTCCTGGGCCAACGAGGGGCTGGCCGAGGTGATCTCCAGCGAGCTCGTGCCCCGCGCCGCCCGCGGCAACGAGACGATGAACGGCGCCAAGCGCGGCCTGCGCCTCTACAACGGCATGGGCGGCCTGTTCGAGGCCGACCAGATCGTCGCCTGGCAGTACCCGGTCGCCGAAACGTTGTGCGCGTTCATGATCAAGGCCAACAAGCGCGGCTACGTGAACTTCATCGTCGGCATCAAGGAGGGCTTGAGCTGGGAGCAGAGCCTGGAACAACACTTCAAGGCCCCCCGCGTGCGGCTCGTCAAGGCGTACGCCGCGTCGATGGGGATGAAGGAACTGTCGGAGTAGCTGCGGTCGGGAGATCGGACCCCGTCTGGCACATGGCAAGTCCCCGTTTCGCCGCAGGCCCCAGGGGCCCCCTGCCGGATGCGCGGGGTCCGCCCATTCCCGTCACTTCCACAGATCCGAGAGCGGGATCACGAGCCCGGGGAACAACGACGGGCGCAGTTCGTCTTCGTTTCGCCCGGCCTGATCGGTACGGTAGCTCGCGCCATCGAGTACGAGGCACTCCAGCGACCGCTCGAACGTGTGCAGGATCCAGTAATTCGGCACGCCGCGCTCGGCGTACCAGCGTCGCTTGATGACGCGGTCGTGCCGCTCGTGCCCCTCGCTCACCGATTCAATGACGAGCGTCGGCGGCGCGTACTGAACCACCCGCTCCCGCTCGGTGATCCCGCGACTAACCAACTCTTCCACTTGTCTGCGGTCGTCGTCCGGCGTGAAGAAGATCGCGTCGACCCTCGCGACTCGATCGTCGGTCATGAAAACGTCAACCTCCTGCCCGAACTCCCCGAGCCCCCCGGTAGTGTGCAAGTGGTACTGAATCATCCACACGAGGCGGGACAGACGACGATTGCCGAAGGGGAACGCCGGCGCCATGGACGTGAGCACTCCTTCCACGATCTCGAAGCGCCCCTGCTGCCACTGCGCCTCGGTCTCCGGATCGGCCATCAGGTCGTGGATGGTCCACCCGGTGGTGCCCGGCTCGAACGCGCGGCGCGGACGTTGCGCTGGCGAGGGTGTTTGCGTGATCGACGCGGTCATTGGCCGTATTATACGTGGCGCGTCGCGACCCGCACGCACAATCGGTGGGTTGGTCGGGCGGAGGCACGGCGATAATGGATGCCATGGCCCGAGCCAGGATGATGGTCCCGACTGGGTCGGCTGATCGAGATCGGTCGGCCGTGGCGCAACGGCGTGTGTGCGTGAGAACGCGGATCGGTGCCAACGAAAGCGGTACGGGGCGCCTCCGCGCTGCCGCCCGCGCTACTTCCACAGATCCGCGAGCGGGATCACGAGCCCGGGGAACAGCGACGGGCGAAGTTCGTCACCCTCGCGCCCGGCTTGGTCGATGCGGTACGTCTTGTCAGCCAACGTTAGGCATTCGAGGCTTCCCGCGTACCCGTCGAGGATCCAGAAGTTCGGGACGCCGGCTTCCGCGTACCATCGCCGCTGCGGGTCGCGCTCATGTTCCTCGTGACCCGGGCTCACCGCCTCGACCACCAGCGTCGGCGGCACGAGGAGGCGGCCCGAACCGGTACGGGGAGCCCGCGACGCTGGTTCGCCTCGGCCTGCCGCCGCTGGTCGTCGGGCGTGGTGAAGATAAGATCCGGGCGGGCGACCCGCTGGCGGCCCACGATCACGTCGACCCCCGGCGTGAAGTCGCCAGGCTGGTTCGTCAGGTGGAGGTGGACGACGAGGAGTTTCTGAAGCCGCCCGACCGGGAGCACGCCGTCGAAGAAGGCTGCGGGCATGGTCGCCAGAACGCCTTCGATGATCTCGTAACGGCCGTACTCCCAATCGCCGGCGAACCGCGGATCGTCCACGTCGTCGGCGGTCCACCCGGTGGTGCCGACCTTGAATCGTCGGCGCGGGTGCGCGGGCGAGGATGGCGCGAGCGTCGGCGTCGTCATCTAGCCTCATTGTACCGCTCGCCCCCGAGCAGGCCTAGCCGGCATCGCCGAAGGAAGCAGCCATGGAAGCGCTTGTCTTAGAGAAGACCAACCACCTCGCCCTGCGCCCGATCGACCTCGACGAAGACGAAGGGCCGCTCGGCGCGCACGACGTGAGGATCAAGATCCACACAGTCGGCATCTGCGGCTCGGACGTGCACTACTACACGCACGGGCGGATCGGGCCGTTCGTCGTGAACGCGCCGATGGTCCTGGGGCACGAGGCGTCGGGGACGATCGCCGAGGTCGGGTCGGCGGTGACGCACCTGCGCGCCGGCGACCGCGTCTGCATGGAGCCGGGCATCCCCGACCCCGACGGCCGGGCGACGCGGCTCGGCATGTACAACCTCGACCCGGCCGTGCGGTTCTGGGCGACGCCGCCGGTGCACGGGTGCCTCCGCCCCACGGTCGTCCACCCGGCGGCGTTCACGTTCAAGGTGCCGGACAACGTCAGCTTCGGCGAGGCGGCGATGGTCGAGCCGCTGGCGGTCGGGATGCACGCGGCGAACAAGGCGCAGATCAAGCCGGGCGACGTCGCGGTCGTCACCGGCGCGGGGCCGATCGGGATGGTGACGGCCCTGGCCGCGCTGGCCGGCGGGTGCAGCCGGGTCATCGTGAGTGACGTGCAGCAGCCGAAGCTCGATTTGGCGGCGCGGCTCGGGCCGATCACGCCGGTGAACGTGGCGCGCGAGAGCCTTGCCGACGCCGTCGCCCGCCTCACCGACGGCTGGGGCGCCGACGTCGTCTTCGAGGCCAGCGGCAACGCCCGCGTGGCGGCCGGCGTGTTCGAGCCGCTCTGCCCCGGCGGGCGCGTCGTCTACATCGGCATGCCCGGCGAGCCGATCGCGTACGACGTGGTGGCCGCGCAGGTCAAGGAGGCGCGCGTCGAGCACGTCTTCCGCTACGCCCACGTCTACCCGCGCGCGCTGGCGCTGATGGGCAGCGGCCGGATCGACGTGCGCCCGCTCATCACCGACACGTTCGCCTTCGCTGACGGCCTGCGGGCATTCGACTTCGCGGCGAACATGCCGCCGACGAGCGTGAAGGCGCAGATCGTGCTGTAGCCCGCGCACGCCGCCCCATCGTTCCCGCCGCGTTGCCGCACCAATGTGACGAGGAGGCGCCGCCCGCGAGAGGCGACCGAGAGACGGCGGCCGGACGCGCGCCCGCGCCAGCGCCACGTTCGGGTGATCGCACTCGCACCCGGCCGCCCACCGCGTTTCGCCGCCGCTCGATGAGCGACGCCTCGACGCACCACGACGCGCCCCCGCTTGCGGCCTCAACGGCGGGCGATTAAGAGGGGGCGGTGGAACCACTTCGCGTCCTGCATCTTCAATCGGGCAACCTGTACGGCGGCGTCGAGCGCATGCTCGTGACCATCGCGCAGTACGCGCGGCCCTTCCCGGACGTCCGCCACGCGTTCGCGCTCTGCTGGGAAGGACGAAACGCCGAGGAACTCCGGGCGGTCGGCGCGCCGGTATCAATCCTGCAACCCGTGCGGCTGAGCCGCCCGTGGACGGTGCTGTCGGCGCGGCGGATGGTTTACCGGCTGCACCGCGCGCGGCGGTTCGACGTCGCGGTCTGCCATCACTTGGGCGCATCGCGGTTTTCGGCGGCGGCCTGCGGCGCTCGGCCCGGTCCTCCACTCCCTGCCCGGGCCGGTCGTGCCGACCGCCGCGCTGGAGCGCCTCGCCGCCCGCGTGCCGCCCGCGCGGGTGATCGCCGCGAGCCGCCACACCGCCGAGGTCGGCCGCCCGGTCTTCCCGCGCACGCCGTTCGACGTGCAGATCTACCCGATGTCCGAGGACCCGCGCCCGCTCGGGCCCGACGAGCGCGCGGCGATGCGCCGGTCGCTCGGCGCGGCGGCGGACGCGGACGTGCTGATCGTCCAGGTGAGCCGGATGGACTCGTGGAAGGGCCACCGCCAGTTGATCGCGGCGCTCGCCCTGATGAAGGACGTGCCGGGCTGGCGGACGGTGTTCGTCGGCGGCGCGCAACGCCCCCACGAGGTCGAGTACGTCGCCGACCTGGAGGCGCGCGTGCGCGCCGCGGGCCTCGCCGACCGCGTGCAATTCACCGGCGAACGCCGCGACGTGAGCGCGATCATGGGCGCGGCCGACGTGTTCTGCCAGGCGAACGAGAGCCCCGAGGGCCTCGGCATCGTCTTCATGGAAGCGTTCGCGGCGTCGGTCCCGGTCGTGACGATCCGCTTCGGCGGCGCGCTCGACATCGTGGACGACACCAGCGGCATCCTCGTCGAACCCGGCGACGTGCCGGGCGTGGCCGCCGCCCTGCGACGACTCGTCACCGACCCGGCCCTGCGCAGGACGATGGGCGCGAACGGCCGCGGCCGGGTGTTGGAACTCTGCGACCCGAAGCGCCAGATCCGCCGCCTGAACGACGTGCTCCGCGGCGTCGCTTCCGCCACGAGGTTGCCGGCGTGATTGCATCGCTCACCCGTACGCTTGAGTACGTCGAGAGTGGCACCTCGGCCGAGCCGGGATCGGGCCGGGGGACTGCCGAGAAATTCCCGCGAGCGACGGCGGGTCGCCGGCTGACCAATCGGAGCGGCCGGGCGAGAATGGAGTCGGGCGGTGGTCGAGGTGACCTGCCGTTCGCGGTTCTCGTTTCGGACCATCGTGATCTTCGCAGTGGACTCAACTCTGGGAGGTGTATCTTGATCGCAGTGTTACGTCGCGCGACGCCGGGATTCCTGATCGTCCTGCTCCTGCTCGGCGCCGGCTGCGCGAACCGGGGCGGGACGGGGGACTTCATGAAGTCGGTGAACAGCATCCGCCCCGGCACGTCGATGGACGCGGTGCGGAAGGAACTCGGCGCGCCCGACGTCGACCGCGACGGCACGATGCCGGCCAACCCGACGCCGGGACTGCTGCAGGCGACCGGCGACAAGGTGTCGCCGGGCGCGCGGTACCGCCATTGGGTCTACAAGCGCGGCGACAGCCATTACCACGTCGCGTTCGCGCGCACGACCGTGCAGTCCGGCGACCGCTGGGAGGTCGTCAGCGTCCGCTCGCTGCCGGCGTCGACGGTATATTGAACGCACTCGACGGCGCGGTGAGGGGGGCGAGGAAGTACGTGGCGGCGGAGAAGTGCTTGACGGTGCCGGGCCCGCAGGCGAGCCACGCGCCCTTCACGTCCGCCTGCGGCGTCTCGGCCGCGTGTTGCTCGACGGCGAACAGGCGGATCTGATCGTTGGCCGGCGCGGCGACCTCCCGCGCCGCGCGACTTGGCGACGGTCATCGCCATGTTCGACTGGCCCGAGCAGAGCCACACTTTGCCGACCAGCACGTCCTTGAACGCCACGCGATTCTTCCCCCCCACCACCAACTCCCGCCCGCCGCCGCCGGCCGTCAGCGGGGCCGACCTCGACGCGTCAGCGGCCGTCCTCGCCGGCCGTCGCTTCTGCGGTTCGGATTGCGAAGGTGACGCGCACGCGCGCTCGCCCCGGATCGGCCGTTCCCCACACCGGCATCTTGCGGCCGCGCTGCAGGACCATCCGATCGCCGAACAGCGCCGGCAGGTGCGGGTCGGCGCGGCGACTATCAGGAGCGTCGCGAAGATTATCACGGCCGGGATCGGGCGCATCGCCAACCCTCCTGCGAGACGGGCCGGGCATCACACCGCCGCCGCGGGGTGACAGGAGAAGCCGGCGGTTTTACCATCGGCGGGATGGACATCCGGCTCGACGGCAAGCGGGCGCTGGTCACCGGCGCGGGCAAGGGGATCGGGCGCGAGATCGTCAAGTGTCTCGCCGCGTGCGGGGCCGAGGTCGTTGCGGTGAGCCGGACCGAAGCCGACCTCGTCTCGCTCGCGCGCGAGGCGCCCTGCCGCACGATCGTGGCCGACCTCGCCGACGCCGGCGCCGCCCGCCGCGCCGCCGGGGAGGCCGGGCCGATCGACCTGCTCGTCAACAACGCCGGCATCTCGGTCCCGCAGTCGCTGCTCGACACGACGGTCGACGCGTTCGACCGGACGATGGCCGTGAACGTGCGCGCGGTGGTGCTGGTGATCTCGCAGACGGTCGCCCGCGGCATGATCGACCGCGGCCGCGGCGGCGCGATCGTCAACCTCTCGAGCCAGGCGTCGATGGCCGCCCTGGCCGACCACGCGGCGTACTGCGCGTCGAAGGGCGCGCTCGACATGCTGACGAAGGTGATGGCCCTGGAACTCGGGCCCCACCAGGTCCGCGTGAACGCGGTGAACCCCACCGTCACGCTCACGCCGATGGGCGAGATGGCGTGGGGCGACCCGAACAAGAGCGCACCGATGCTCGCGAAAATCCCCCTCGGCCGCTTCGCAAGACCGTTCCACGTCGCCCAGGCCGTCGCCTACCTCCTGAGCGACCAGGCTGACATGATCCACGGCGTGACGTTGCCCATCGACGGCGGGTACCTTGTGAGTTGAATAGTGGTGGGGTGGTTGTGTGGTGGAGTGGTGGAGTAGGGATCGATTCGCTCGCTACTACTCCACCACCCGACCACCCCACCCCTCCACCACCTCCCGCCCGGTCGGTACACTACGCCCCATGCGCAAAGTCCTGATGCCGATCGGCGACGCCAGTGAAGTGCTCGACACGTTCTACCCCTACTTCCGCCTGCCCGAGGACGGGTTCGAGGTCGTCGTGGCCGGCCCGGACGCGCGGCTTTACCACCTCGTGATGCACGAGATCCCGCCCCGCGGCGCGGGCGACGTGCCGTGGGACATCACGCGCGAGAGCCCCGGCTACCACCTGCGGGCGCACACCGCGTTCCGCGACGTCGACCCGGGCGAGTACGTCGGCCTGTTCCTCGGCGGCGGGCGCGCGCCCGAGTACCTGCGCTACGACCAGGACCTGCTGCGCATCACCCGCCACTTCTTCGACGCCGACAAGCCGGTCGCCAGCGTCTGCCACGGCATCGAGATCCTGTCGGCCGCCGGGTGCCTGCGCGGCCGCACGGCCACGACGGTGGCCAAGTGCGCGCTCGACGTCGCCCACGGCGACGGCCGCTACATCGATGAGCCGTGCGTCGTCGACGGCAACCTCGTCACCGGCCGCACGTACCACGACAACACCCCGCTGCTGAAGGCGTTCGTCCTGATGCTCAAGGGGTACAACCTCGCCGACTCCAGCGAACAGCCGATGATCGACGAGGCGTCGGTCCTGCCGGCGACGCCGGTCAACGACGGCTCGCCGTCATCGAACTGACGGCGGGGGCTCGGCGCCAGCGGCGCCCCGAGGGCCGCGCGTCGGGCGCGACGGCACGAAGTGTTGCGTCCGAGTGCTTACCGCGGTCACGGCGGGCAAGTCCGCCGGCGAAATGGGACTCGGTGGCGCGGGGACACGATGGGATGGGTTCAGAGGTGAAACGATGACCTTCTCAACCCCGTCGCCACTTCCGCAACCGCGGCGCGCGTTACACCCGCCACTCGAGGCGGGCGACCATCTCGACCAGCGGACGTTTCACGAGCGTTACGAGGCGATGCCGGTCGACTTCCATGCGGAATTGATCGGCGGAATCGTCTACGTCCGGTCTCGCAACCGGCTTCGACACGGCCGAGTCCTTATTGAAATTGCCTGCTGCATCGGCACGTACCAGACGCGGACGCCGCGGACGGACGCCTTGCGCGGTGCCACCCACATCCTCGGCGACGACAGCGAGCCGCAGCCGGACGTCAGCCTCCTCGTCGTCGGTGGTCAGACGGAGGAAACGGGAGCCGGATACATGCGAGGCGCGCCCGAGTTCGTGGCGGAAGTCGCCACGAGTAGCGCCGCTTATGACCTCCACAGCAAGAAGCGCGACTACGAGCGGCACGGCGTGCAGGAGTACCTCGTCCTCGTGCTGCACGAGGAACGCGCGGCGGGGTTCGTCCGCGAGGGCGGACGGTTTACCGAACATCCGCCCGGGCCCGACGGCATCCACCGGTCGCGGATCTTCCCCGGCCTCTGGCTCGACGCCGCCGCCCTGCTGCGCGGGGAGACGGCCCGGGTGCTCGACGTGCTCAACCAGGGCCTCGCGTCGCCCGAGCACGCCGCGTTCGCCGCGTCGATCGGCGGCGTAGGTCGGTTACGCGGATGACGCTGGCGAGCCGTACTGCGAAGGCGACGTTCGGCTGACGCGTCACGTCCCCGTCGCCTGCTTCATCCGCCGCACGCGCTGCGGCGGCATCTTCTGCGGGGCGTCCTTCGTCATCCGCCAGAAGCCGATCAGGGCGGCGAAGCACATCAGGGCCGACAGGCCGAACACGGCGCGGCCGTGGGGCAGGTAGCTGTAGAGCAGCACGCCGAGGAACGGCGCGACGAAGCCGCGGGCGCCGGTGAGCATCACGTGAACGCCCATGTACGCCGCGCTCTTCTCCGGCGGCGCGAAGTCGTTGTGGCCGAGGTTCCACGCCAGGTTGCCGGCGGCGTTGCTCACGCCGACGAGGAACTGCCCCAGCGCAACGACCCACAACCGGTCGCCTAGGGCGCCCACCAGGATCGTCGCGTGGGCGGCGGTGGAGACGAAGCCTTGGGCGACGCGGAAGCTCGTGATGTGCACGCGGTCGAACAGCGGCGACCAGGCCTGCGTGAACGCGATCGCCGTCAGCATCGGCACGATCTGCAGCACGAGCGTCGCACGGACGTACTGCGTGGCCGGGTCCGTCATCTCGCGGCTCACCATGAACACGAGCGGCGCGCTGGTCATCATGAAGCTCATGCCGTTGAGCAACTGCCACCACTGGTACGTGCGGAACCGCGGGTCGTCGCGCAGCACTGACACGCTCTCGGCGAAGAAGCTGCGCACGCCCCGGCGGTGGCCGTCGGGCTGGTAGTTCATCACGTTCGTCTCGTCGGTTTGCGCCATGCCCTCGGGGCGCGGTGTGTAGGCGGGCTGGCGCTGGCGGGCGAGTTCCTTGCGCAGCATCGACCCCTCGCCGCGCACGCGGATGCCGCTGAACTGCCAGATGCCGATCACGCCCAAGCCGGCCGCCAGCGGGTAGAGGTAGACGAACGCGCCCGGGTCGCGGTCGAGCCAGAGCGCGCCGAGCAGCGTGGTGGTCGCGAGCACGGCCGTCGCGATCATCGTGATCCGGCCGACGATCTGGCCCCGCGTCTGCCGCGGGTAGTTGTGCCGCCAGATCGCGCTGCGGATCGTGATGATCCCGCTGGCCAGCACGCGGGCCAGGATGATCAGCGCGGCGAACGCCCACCCGCCGGCCTCGCGCGGCAGCGGGCGCGTCAGCGCGACGGCCGCTATGCTCGCCACCACCCCCGCCTGCAGCACGTTCACGAACGGCACCTTCCGCCGCGTGCGCGCAAGCTCCGCCCACACCAGCGCCATGATGTTCCCGAACATCGGGGCCGCCGTGATGACGGCCAGCAGCACCGGCGACGCGTGGAAGTACTTCGTCGCCACGACGCCCGTGAACGACCCCTCGGCCAGCGCAGCCGCGAGCGGGTACGTGAGGGCCGACCGCATCTCGTGGCGGTAACTCAGTCGCACCATGTAGGGCTGGTGGCGCGTGCGGAACGAGAAGAGCGATAGAGCCATGGGGAGCGGGAACGGGTCGGATCAATCGTTTGGGCGGTGATGATAGGGAGGCGCGGCGGATAAGTCCGGCGGGCGGATGGGGGACGTCCGGCGTTCAAGAACTGGACCTTCGTCGCATCGGTCCTTCACGCGCGCCGGTGAAAACGCACGCGGTCGGCGGCGGCGGCGGCGGAAGCGGCGCCTACAGCACCCAAACGATCAGGATCGCCGCCAGCAGCGCGATCGCGGCGGCGATGATCCACCACGGCTTGCGGCCCGAGACGTCCTCGGCGGAGATGAAGCTCCGGCACCGCGGGCAGATCGCGGCGTCCTCCGAGATCTCCGCGCGGCAGTAGGGGCAGGGCATCGTCTCCGGGCCGTCGTCGTCGTCCTGATCGGCCTCGTCGGGGAACTCGCGCTCGTCGAGGTAGTCTTCGTCGTCGTGCGTTCGCGGGGGGCGCGGCATGCGCCGGAGCGTACCCGCGCGGCGCCGGCGTGACCACGTCGCGCGGGTTACGGTTGCGGGCGACGGCGAACCGCACCAGTGTCACGCTGAGTACGTGCAGGGTCGGTCCATCGCCGATCAGGCACGCCGCGAGCCGCGGCTACGGCTCCGGGTCGAGTGCAGCATCCCAAGTAATGTCATCCCGAGGTGAGCGGTAGCGACCCGACCCATCTCGGGCTGAGGAGACGCGTCCCACCTGATCGAGATCCCTCGTCGCTGTCGCTCCTCGGGATGACGGGGCTCTGTGTCCCGCGCCCGCTACACACGGCCACGCATGCGACGGAAACGGATGCGAACAACGTTGGGAGTTCAGTCTCGCCCACGATCTATCGCTTCGTCTTCGTCGTCACGATGTTCGGCCGGGGCGGGAGTTTCATGCCGTCGCCGAGGTAGAAGCCGGGCTGGGTGGGCTGGTTGTAGGCGACGTTCTGCCACGCGACGCTCAGGCGGTACTGCGGGTCGTGCATGAGCGTGCGCAGGCGGAGTTGGCTGGGGATCGTCGTCGTGTAGACGCGGAGCGCCGTGTTGTCGGCGGTGCGCCAGACGACTTCCTCGCGCCAGTCGCCGAGCAGGTCGGCGCAGAGCGTCGGCGTGTTCTTCGAGCCGTTGATCGAGCGGCACCCGTCGGCGATCAGGAGTTCCGTTTCCTCGCCGGCCTGCCAGTCCCACTTGGCGATGCGGGTGCGGTCGAGCAGTTCGCGGAGCGGGTCGCCGTCCCACCAGACGCCGAAGTTGCACGACCGCGGCTTGGCGTCGGAGATCGTCTCGCCCCGCACGTTCCACAGCCCGCGCATGTCGTCGCCGGCGGCCCAGAGTTCGTACCCCTTGTGGCGCGGGTCGACGTCCATCGCCACGCCACGGACGGCGTCGCGCGACGGCTTGCCCCAGAGCTTTTGGCCGGTGCGGGCGTCGCGGAACGTGGCGCCGTCGCCGTGGTCGGGGCGCTCGTGGATGTTGAACACCTCCAGGCCCGGGCGGGCCGGGTCGAGGTCCGACAGGTGCAGCGCGTCGCCGTGACCGAGCCCGGTGGAGTAGAGGCCGCGGCCGTCGTCGTCGATCGTGGCGGCGCCGTAGACGATCTCGTCGCGGCCGTCGCCGTCGACGTCGCCGACGCTCACGCTGTGGTCCCCCTGCCCGCGGTAGCGCCGGTTCGCCGCGTCGCCCGCGTCGCTGTCGAACGTCCAGCGGTGGGTGAGCTTGCCGTCGCGCCAGTCCCAGGCGGCGAGCACGGCGTGTAGTAGCCGCGGCACATCACGACGCTCGGCGCCGGCCGTCGAGGTAGGCGACGCAGGCGAGGAAGCGGTCGGCGCGGTTGCCGGTGGCGTCGCCCCAGGCGTCGACGTCGCCGCGGCCGGGCACGTAGTCCGCCGTCGCCAGGCCGCGGCCGGTGCGGCCGTCGAAGACGGTGAGGAACTCCGGGCCGGCCAGGATCGTGCCGCGGTCGTCGCGCCAGTCGGCGGCGGCGTCGCCGATCGGCTTGCCCGCGCCGTCGACCGTGCCGTCGGCGGTCTTGCAGACGACCTCGCCGCGGCCGTCGCCGTCGAGGTCGTAGACGATGAACTGCGTGTAGTGCGCGCGCCCTCGCGGATGTTGCGGCCGAGGTTGATCTGCCAGAGGAACGACCCGTCGAGGCGGTAGGCCTGGAGGATCGGCTCGGTCGTCGCCCCACGCTGCGAGTTGTCGCGCCTCCGCGGCCGACCTGGTGGACGACGAGGTCGTACTCGCCGTCGCCGTCGAGGTCCCCCGCCGACGCGTCGCCCGGGCGCGTACCCGGGCGGCGTGCGGAGCGGGATCGTCAGGTACTGCCGCCCGCCCGCCGCGTCGGCCGGGATCGTCGCCGCCCTCGGGCGCGCGCCTCGCCGCCATCGACGATCGGGCGGACGAAGTAGCGTGCGGCCTTGCCCGCCTCGCCGGCGTCGACGCAGTCGGTCGACTTCACGATCGGCTCGGCGTTCACCTTCGTCGGCGGGCCGCCGTCGGTCGCGCGGTAGAGGTTGAACGCGACGTCGTCCGGGTCGGTGCCGAGCATCCGCCACCCGACGTACGCCGTGCCGTCGGCCGCGCGGACGGCGACGATCCCGCGCCCTGCTGCCTCCATCTGCCGCTGCGCCCCGCGGGCGACGCGAGCGCGCACAGGACGATCGCGGCGGCAATGACGTGAGCAACGGCGGCGGCGGCGGCTTCGATGCGCGGCATGAATTTCGGCCTCGTTAGCCCGGTCGGATCGGCGGGCGTCGCCCGCGCGGCAGGGCGACCTCCCTCCCGATACACCGCGCAGCGGCGGACGTGTGCGCCGACTCGTCAGATGGAAGAGTTTGTGCCGTCGGTGCAGCCGTCACGGATCGACGTTTGGGTCGCCGATGTGGCACGGCGTTTCCGGAGCGGGAAGCTAGTGTGATCGCGAGGGCGATTCCGACCCCGTCTCTCTCCTACTCGGGTGGGGAGGGTTGAGGTGAGGGGATGTCGCGACGACCGCTTCAAGCGCGGGACGTCAGCCGCGAGAGCCCCTTCCCCGCCCTCTCCCCAGCGTACTGGGAAGAGGAGAACACGATCGCTCGATCCGCGTGTGACGGAAGTTTCGGAGCGCGCCTATCCGCGGGCGTCTTCGACCGCCGTGGAAGCTTGCTTCTAAGGGCTCCCGCGAACGGTCCTTGATGAACGAGCCGCCGGATATGCTTGGCTTCACATTTCCGTCGCCATCTCTGCGACGGCTCGGACGACGCGGGAATCCGGCGTTACTGCTTCGCCGGCGTCTCCAGAATCTCGGTCAGCACCTTGCCGTCCACGTCCTTCATCTCGTGCCCGAGCAGGTGGGCGGCGGTCGGGGCGATGTCGATGTTCTCGACGAGGTCGACCTTCGCGCCCGCTTGATCCCGCGGCCCGAGGCGATGAAGACGGCGTTCATCTTCGGGTTCGTGCTGAGGAAGCCGTGGTGGCCGATCGTGCCGGTGACCGGGCTGGTCTCGACGAGCGACGTCGCCGGCGGCGGTGTTCGAGAACGCGTAGCCGTCGGCGCTCAGCACGAGGTCCGCCGCCTGCGGGTTGCCGGCGCCGGGCAGCGGCAGGCCGTGCTCGGCGAAGGTCGGGGGTGAGGATCTCGGCGACGCCTCGTGGCCCTTCATCAGCTCGATCACCCGCGCGCGGTCCTGCTCGGCGGTCTTCGGGTCGGTGAGGTAGACCAGCCGCGATGCCGCCCTCGGAGATGATGGTGCGCGCGGGCGGCGACGATCCCCGCTGCCGCCGGCGGTCAGCAAATCGGCCTTGCGGAACACGACGTGCCGGGGAGCACGAGTTGCTTGGCGACCGCGAAGCCGTGGTCGGCGACGACGAAGATCGTGGTGTTCTGGCGGATGCCGGCGTCGTCGAGCGCGGCGAGCACGTCGCGCATGTGCGCGTCGGCCAGCGCGAGCCGCGGCGTGGCCGGCGGGCGTGCCGGGGCCGTACCGGTGGTGCAGCGAGTCGGTCGTCAGCAGGTGGAACGTCATGAACCGCGGCCGTGCGCGTGCGGATCACGTGGCACATCGCCGCCGTCCACACCTGGTCGCGGGCCGAGACGTTCAGCGGGTTGAACGCCTTCTGCGTGAACTCGCCCGAGCACGCCGGCGGCGGCGAGCTCGTCGCGGAGGAAGCGCGGGGTGGTGTGCGTGATTTGGTCGGGCACGTCGGGGAGGTTGTCGTCGATCGACGCCGCGCTTGCGTGCAGGGCCAGTTGATGGCGGCCGTCGGCATGCTCCGCGGCGTGCGCGCGCGTCGAACAGCATCGGCACGGCGACGAGTTCCGCCTTGCCGTGCGCGGGATTGACGCGTGCGGGGCGGCCGGGCTCGCCGCGGGCGATCACGCCGTTGGCGAGCACCGAGTGCCGCGCGCGGCGGACGCCGGTGACGAGCGAGGTGTGGTTCGGCCAGGTGACCGACGGGTTCACGGGGGCGCAGCTCGCCCGCCGCCACGCCCTCGGCCGCGAGCTTGCGGAACGTGGAACGGCCGCCCGGGTGCGACAGCAGCGCGGGCGGCGAAGCCGTCGATCGTCACGATCAGCACGTGCGACTCGGCGGCCGACGCGGCGACTCGCCAGCCGCGACGACGCACGCCAGCAGACACAGAACGATGCGCGGCCCGACGACTCGTGACATGCGCGCGCCTCCGGAGTTCGCCCCCGTCCCCGGCCGGCCAGCCTAGCGGCGACAGGGGCGGCGTCCAACTCCTCACGAACCCCTCACACGCGACGCGGGAGCGTGAGCCGACGCGCGCGCCGTGACGACGGTTCGAGAATGGCGAGACCAAAGCGTATACACAGAACGCAGCGTCCCCGTTTCGCCGCAGGCCCGAAGGGCCCGCTACCGGCGAAGCGACGTCGTGCCCCCGTCAGAGAAGCGTGACCCGCCACTTCCGTCGCGCGCTTACCACGTTCGGTGGGATCCGCCCGCATCTGATGGCGCAAAAAGAACGGGCACGACCCGAAGGTCGTGCCCGGTTGCGTTCAAAGCACGGATTATCCGATGTGCCGTGTGGAGCGGTTTGATCTAACCCTAAGTGAAAAGTGGTGAAGAGTCGATCTGGGGACGCATTGAAGGAAATCCTTCGCGTCCCCCGGGAGGGTTCTCCCCGTCAATCCGGCCGTCCGCTTCCGGTCTCGGCACTCCCGCATACACAAGGAGCACACTGCCGTCGTGCGTCGGGCCGGCGACTATCCCGAAGGGTTGATTATAGGTAAGACCAATATGGGCTCCGAATCTCGAACACCTCAGAACATCCGTACACGGATACTATCGGCGCGGTGGCCGGTAGCAATCACTGAATTGGTACGTTTCCCGCGCGAAAAAGTGCGTTCGCGGAATCGAAAAACGTTTAGGTTTTTCCCTTGATTTCTCGCCAAATCGTGCCCAGCCGCGGCCGCGCGCGAGACCGCCCCCGTTAGCACGCGCCCCGGTCGCACGCAGGACCGGCACCAAAGTCACCGCCGCGCTCGGCGCCGACGCCGCCTCGCCGCGCCCTGCGGCCCGCGCGTTGGCGATGCTGAATCCGACGCGATCGGCGACGCCACCCGCGGCTGCGCGTCGTGCGTCGCGTCCGTCGTGCGGTCCCGCGAATGCTTCGGTCAATCCCGCGCCCGGCGCGACGTCCGCCGGCACCGCCCCACACTCCGGCAGCGGTCGCGCGTCGCGCGGAGGTCGTACCCGCAGGCGGGGCAGAGGCCGAGGCGCTTTTGCGCCGCGCGGGGCCGCGACGGCGGAACATGGCGGCCGCGCCACCGCCGCGGGCGCGCGGCGGTGGCGAACAACGCCAGCGGGTGGTGACGGCGACCATCCGCACCTTCGCCAGCAGGGGTTCGTCGGCCCGCACAGCACGTCGGCCGCGCGCGCGGCCGAACCCGAGGCGATTGGTCGAAGCCGGACGATCGGCCCGTTCGCCCAATCCTCGCCGACGGCCCGGTCGTCCTCCTCCGCTTGGCGACGCACGGCCACGGTGATGAGGCGGTCGTCGGCCGAGAGGGCGACGGCCGTGGGGTATCCGTTGGTGTGGACGATCAACCCGGCCGCCCCGCTCTCCGCCAGCATCCAAGCGATGCAGACGGCCCCGCAGAGCAGCAGGGACAGGACAGAGCAGAGGAGGATCAAGCGGCCGCCGACAATCGCGAGCCCGCCCGGCCGCCGGATGTACGCCGGCACGCCGGTCACGAGCCGCGGTCCGCGGCCGCCTCGACCCGCCGGGCCTTCAGCGTCGCGTGGACCTCGGCCAGCATCCCGACCGCGCCTGCCGCCAGGCAGAGGATCAGCAGCACGGCCAGCCCCAGCAGGTGCTGCGGCCCGGGCAGGCCGAGCTGCCCGATGTACCGGAACCCGAGCACGAGCGTCACGACTGCGCCGAACCAGCAGAACCCGGTCGCGAAGCGGGCGAGTTTCACGTCCGGGACGAGCTCGAGCGTCATCAGGCGAACGAGGTTCCGCATCATCATCTCCGCTAAGGGGTGGACCCCGAGTGTACCGGCCCGGCCGCGGGGCGCGTAGGGACGATTCCGCCCCGCACTCGGGGCAGCGGTCCGGCGTCGCGCGGAGGTCGTACCCGCAGCGGCGGCAAAGGCCGAGGTCCTGCCGCCGTCGCGCCCGCGACCGCAACGCGTCCGGCCATCGCGGCACGTCGGCGAATCCGAGCAGCACGGACAGGACCACGTACGCCACGGCCACGCCGACCCCGGCCGCAATCGCACCGAGGATCACGCCGAGTCCCACCCGGTCGAGCGACGACACGCACACCGCCGCCGGGCAGCAGCGACAGGGGTGAGCAGTTCGCGAACGGTTTGAGGCTCATGCCGTGCCTCCCGTGGTAGCGGTGCCGCACTCCGGACAGCGGTCGGGCGCGCGGGGTCGTAGCCGCAGGCGGGGCAGAGGCCGACGCGGCTCTTCGTCGTCAGCGCCCGCAGCCACAGGCCGGGCATTATCGCGCCCCGCGAGTGCGACGGACCAGCAGGGAACGACCAATACGCGGCCGAGCCAGACGCCCCGGGTGACGCGCGCCGGGCAAACGCCGAGGCGTGTGACGTTCCAGACCGAGAGGTTCGGCTCGTACGGCGAAACCGCGTGACGGCGAGCGGCGGCTTGAATGCCGCCCGCAGGTTGAGGTCCGCATCGCGCACCGTCGGGTACGCCGTGGTCACCACGATATCCGACGCGACGAACTCGCCGCACATGAGGCCCGCCGACCATTGGCGGACGACCCCTTGTGTGCCGACGCACACTTCGGTCGTGCAGCCTGAGGCCGTACCCGACGTGGTAGCTCCGCGCCCACAGCACGCACACGGCGATGCACAACGTCATTGAGAGGGCAGCTGCAGAGGGTGAACAGCCGATGGGCGACGCGCGCATCGAACCCGATCGTACCGAGGGCGACGCGCGACCGGCACTCTTTCGGGAGGATGCGACGCGCGTGAAGAAGGGGCGGCCGCCGCTGGGTTGCGGTGGCCGCCCGCGTTGGGTCGGGTCTTTGTGGATCGCCGTGGCGGCGGTTGCCGTTAGAACGGCGGGGCATCGCCGCTTCCACCAGTCGGCGGGGTCGGCCTTGGGCTTCTTGGGCTTGGACGACTGCGGCTTGGGGGCCGGCTCGTCGATCGTGTCGTCGTCGGTGCCGGCCGCGGCGTCGGGGCCGGCCTCGGCGTCGGCGGAATTGGTGGAGTCGGCGTCGGCGTCGCCCTCGGCGGCGGCGGGCTTGAAGAACGGGCCGTCCTCGTCCTCGTCGTCGTCGGTCTCGTCGGCGCGCGCACGACCGAGGCCGTGCCGCGACGGCGAAGATCGGGCTGATCGCCTTGAGCAGTTCCGCGTCCTCCTCGGGAGCGCGCTGCGGGCGTCGCGGAAGAAGACCACCGCGGCCAGCGAGTCGCCGAGGTACGTGCAGTTGGCCGCCATCACGTCCTGGCCCTTGAACATCTTCTGCTCGGCGGGGTCAGCCCTCGGCCAAGGTCCTCGCCACGAGCGCAGTGGACGAACTGCTCCTTCGTGGCCATCGGCAGCACGGCCTTCTTCAGCGCGGCGGTCAGCGGGGTCGCCGGCCACGGTGTACTTCATGTAGGCGCCGAGCTGGAAGTCCCCTCCTCGTCGGCGAGCCAGACGGCGACGTTGCTGTAGCCGACCTGGCGGAGCAGCCAGTCCATCGCGTGGCAGAGGAGCTGTTCCAGGTCCTTCGCGCCGTCGCAGGTCTTGCGGAAGCTCTCCTGGTTGCGGACGCCGTCGAACTGGCGGGACAGCTCACCGTACGCGGTGACGAGGTCGTTGCAGAGCAAATCGACCTTCTTGCCGATCGTGCGGCGGGCCTCGTTGAGCTTGCGGACGACCTCGCGCGCAGCTTCGTCATCCGCTCCTGCCGGGCGGCGTGCATGGCGGTCAGCCGCGGGGCGCGGATGCGGGCGGCGAGTTGGGGCATCGTGAAGGGCTTGGGGACGAAGTCGACCGCGCCGCCGCGCAAGCGCGTCGATCGCGATGTCGAGGCTCGGCAGTCGGTGATCACGATCGCGGCGGCGGTCGGGTGGCGCTCGCGGAGCGTGGGGACAGGCTGATGCCGTCGCCGTCGGGCAGGTGCAGGGTCGGGCTACGAGCAGGTCGATCTCCCTGCGTCGCCAGCACGTGCTCGGCCTGTGCGACGTCGGCGGCGGAGATCACGCGACAGCCGAGGTCCTTGCCGACGTCGCCGACGAGCTCGACGAGGTTCGGCTCGTCGTCCACGACCAGCACCCGGGGCGGGTTGGCTGGGCGTTTCGGCTTGGCTGCGGACTTGACGACTGAGGACATATTCTCCCTCCGACTCGGTTCGGGCGGCGGAACAAACGGGCGACACCTCCGTATCGACCGTTGCCCATTCCCCCTGCACTTCGCGTTTTCCCCTAAGCCACTTTGCGCCGACTCGGACGTTACCGCGGAGACGCGGGGACCGCATAGGAGATGAAGAAATCCACAGATTACACAGATCTCACAGATTGGAAGAGCGTTGCCGGCAAGTGCGTGAGCTCCTGCTCTGCACGATCTTCATCTGTGTAATCTGCGCAATCTGTGGTTCGTCTTTCTTCTCCGCGCTCTCCGCGTCTCCGCGGTCCAATCCTTCTCATTCGAGCCGTTAGAGCAGTCTTCGGCTGCGCGTGGCGTTTCCTCACGAGCCGCGAGCGTGAGCGAGCCGGTGGGAACCGGTCGCTGACGCTCGCGGCTCGTGATCGCGCTACAAGTTGGCCGCGCGGCGTTCGGCCGCGGGCGGCGCGGGCGCGGTGGCGGTGGCGGCGGCGGCGACTTGGGGGGCGGCGGGCAGGAGGATGATCCCGCGCGTGCCCTGGCCGGGGCGGCTCTCGAGGCGGATCGACCCGCCGCTGGCCTCGATCCAGCGCAGCGCCTTGGCCAGCCCCAGCCCCCGCCGGCGGCCGGCGGGCTTGTTGCTGAAGAACGGGTCGAACGCGCGCTTCACGGTGTTCTCGTCCATCCCGCAGCCGTTGTCGGTCACGGTGACCACGACGCGCCCCGAGAACGGGTCGAACGCCGCGTGCACGTCGATGTGGCCGGCGGCCGGGTCGGTGGCGTGGATCGCGTTGTCGACGACCTCGATCAGCGCGCCGCACAACTGCTGCGGGTCGGCCACGACCATCGGCACGTCGCCGACGGTGAGCTCGATCTTGCGCTCGCCCGGGTCGGTGTGCGTCTTGGCCTCGTGGAGCGCGCGCTCGAGCACGTCGGACAGATCGGTGTCGCGCGGGCTGGGGGCCTCGGGCTTCGCGAAGTCCATCAGCTCGGTGATGATGCTGCTGAGCCGGTGCGACTGCTCGTGGATCAGGTGCGCGGCGGCCTTGTGCTTGGCGTCGGTGAGCTGCTGGGCGAGCAACTGCGAGCGGCCGCTGATGACGGCCAGCGGGTTGTTCATCTCGTGCGCCGCGCCGGCGGCCATCTCGCCGATGCTGATCATCATGCGGCTGCGCATGATCTCGCTCTGGGCGTTGTGGAGCTGGCGGTTGGCCTCGGCGAGCTGCTCGGAAAGCGTGCGGGCCTCTTCCCGGATCTGCGCGGTGCGCAGCGCCAGCGCCCAGCCGTTGGCGATCGCGAGCAGTTCCTCGACCTGGGGGCTGAGGCGCTGCGCCTCGCCCGGCTCTGCGCCCCAGAGCACTCCGCCGATGCACGCGCCGTCGGCCTCGAGGCAGACCCAGAAGCGGCTGGCGTGGGGCAGGCGCGGCGAGACGGTGCTGACGAGCCATTCGAGGTCGTCGCCGACCGACATGACCGGCCCGTCGCCCGCCGCCGGCTTCGCCGGGCGCACGCGGACGGACATGCCGCCGGGGTTGGCGACCGGGCTCAGGTCGCCCGCGTCGATCGCGCCGGCGTCCGCCCCGCTGCCGGTCGGGCCGATCGGGAGGTCGACCAGCGCGGTCTGGAACACGTCGCCCGACGCGTTGCACATGATCGTCTCGGCGAACTCCTGCCCGGGCGGGACGGAGAACGTGGCGACGACGGGCACGCCCAGGGCCGCGATGGCGGTCTGGGCGATCGCGTGCAGCACGGTCTGCGGGGCGGCGTCGGGGCGGAGCTCGCCCTGGAACTGGCTGAGCGCGTCGAAGAACTTGGCGCGGACCGTGAGCTTGCGGTTCTTGCTGGCGAGCTGGCCGCTCACCCGGCCGAGCTCCTTGTTCGCCTGGGCCAGCGCCTGCTGATACAGCTCGCCGGTCGTGGCCTGGCCGAGGCCCAGCGCTTGCGCGCGGGGCTCGATGCGATCGACGAGGCGGTGGATCGTCTGGGCGACCTGATCGGCCGTCACGCCGACGGCGTCGAACAGCGCCTGGCGGCCGATCGAGAACGTGTAGTTGCCGCTGTAGCCGATGTGGTGCTCGCGGACGAGCAAATCGGAGAGCGTGACGAGGTTCACCATCCGCGGCTGGCGGACGTTGGCCGGCAGCGCCTGGGGCAGTTGCCCGTGCAGCCACGCGCAGTCCCGGATGACGGCCGGGAGGTTCCACCGCTCGCAGAGGCGCTTGCCGGCGACCATGTGGTCGAGGCCGATCACGGTCCGCTCAACGTCCGCGACGTTGCCGCGGAGCATGTCCGCCGCCTCGACGACCTTGGCGTAACTCTTGGGGAGCGTGGCGTCGAGCGCGACCTTGCCCAGGTCGTGCAGCAGCCCGCAGATGAACGCCTCGGACGGGTTGAGCGCGTCGGCCGGGCGGACCTGTGCGGCGGCCGTGACGGCGGGCGGTCGGGCGGCGGCTTCGGCGAGCAGTTCGGCGCAGCACGCGACGGCGACGCAGTGCTTCCAGAACTCCTCGCGGTTGAACGACCCGCGGTCGACGTCGGTGCGGCCGGTGTGGGTGCCGAGCGTCTGGAAGACCGTCAGCGCCAGGACGGCGCTGCGGACGGCTTCGAACCCGAGGAGCACGACGGCCCGCTCGACGCTGGTGACCTCGCCCCGCACGCCGGCGTCGGCGCGGTGGACGAGCTGGAGGATGCGCGCCGCGAGCGACGGGTCGCTCTCGATGAGCCGCGCCACCTGCGCCGCGTCGGCCACGTGCCCGCCCGCCCCGCCGCAGTTGTCGCCGCCGGTGAGTTCCAGCAGGCGCACCGCGACCGGCGGCAGGGTGGGCAGTTCCTCCAGCTGCTGGAGGATCAGCTCGACGCGTTTTTCACGGGGGTCGGACATGCGCAAGTCACTCGCCGTTCGCCACCTGCCACTCGCGTGGCCGCCCGTGCGCGGCGGCCCGAAATGAGCGACCGGTAACGCGTGGCGGGCGCGCCACACCGCTTACATCGTCAAACCGTGAGGAGTTGGCCAATCCGCTCGATCAACTTCTCGATGTTGAACGGCTTCTTGACGAACTCGTCGGCGCCGGCCTTGAGCAGGTCGTTGATCTCGTCCTGGTTCACGACGCCGCTGACGATGATGATCTTCGTGTGCTCGAAGTTCGGGTTGGCGCGGATCGTCTGGCAGACCACGTTGCCGTTGATGTCCGGCAGCATGTAGTCCAGGATGATCAGGTCGGGGCTGAACTCCTGCGTCAGGATGCCGGCGTCGTACCCGGTGGCGGCGGTCTTGACCTCGAAGCGGCCGTCGCGCTCGAGCACGTCGACGAACAGCTCCACGATTTCCGGATCGTCGTCCACGACCAGGACCTTCGTCTTGCCGCTCTCCAGCGCGTCCGGCGGGATGCCGTTGTCCTTCATGAACTGCATCAGCGCTTCGCGCGGGATGCGGCGGAAGCGGCTGCCGGGAACGCGAAAGCCCTTGAGGCGCCCGCTGTCGAAGCAGCGGATGATCGTCTGCTGCGAGACCTTGCAGATCTCGGCCGCCTCGCCCGTGGTGAAGACCGTCTTCATGCCAATACTCCGTTGTCCAAAGAAGTCTGTCGAACCGTCAAGATCGGTTAGATAGTCAAGTCCATGATCGGTTGACCTACTTCCCTATCTTCCCTATTTAACCATCGGTGGGCAAGAATGGCAACTTGAGTGTGAAGGAGGAACGATTGGGGTGGTGAGATAGGCGATGCGGTTATTGGACTTACGCGCTTGCCACGGTCGCGAAATAAACTGGCCGCGACCGGAACGCGCGGTGCTGACTCAGGCCGACGGCAGCGGTTCGTCGTCGTCGTATCCCGAGGCAGTGGATGTGAGTCGTCTCGATGAGAGGCTACCGGGGAGCCCGGCAGCGGCCCTTCGGGCCTGCTTGGAAACGGGGGAATGGTCGCTTGCGAGCCGTGTCCGAAGTAGACCCCACCGGCAGAGCCGCTACGGGTGGACGAGTGGGAGACGTCGGCCGTCGCCCATGGCGTTGAACTGGGATGTGAACGTCATCGAAAACAAGAGCGGGCGGCTCCAGCCGGCACATGGCCGGGGTCGGAGCCGCCCGCTTGATCAGTCGAGCGAGCCGGGAGGAGCCTTTCGGCTGCTTACCGGTAGAACTCGATGATGAGGTTCATGTTGACCTCGAAGGGCACGTCCTCCGGGGTGGGCATGGCGTTGATCTTGGCGGTGAGCTGGGCGGGGTTCCACTCGATCCAGCCGGGGACGTTGTGGCCGGCGTTCTGCTCCATGTTCTCGCGGAGCACCTTGTGGATCGATTCCTTGAACGTGATCGTGTCGCCCGGCTCGACGCGGGCGCTGGCGATGTCGGTCTTGCGGCCGTTGAGGATCACGTGGCCGTGGGCGACGATCTGGCGGGTGGCCCAGATCGTCCGGCCGACGCCGAGGCGCCGCAGGACGTTGTCCAGCCGCAGTTCCAGCACCTGCATGAGCGTGCTGGCGGTGTTGCCCTTGCTCTTCTTGGCGATGTCGAGGAAGCGGCGGAACTGCTTCTCCTGCATCCCATAGTAGTAACGAAGCTTCTGCTTCTCGATGAGGCGGACGCCGTACTCGGTGTTGCGGCGGCCGCGGTAGCCGTGCATGCCGGGGAGCGTGAGTTCCTTGCCGGTGTGCTTGGCGATGTCGGCGATCGGCGCGCCGCAGCGGCGCGAGAGCCGAACCTTCGGACCCGTATAACGACCCATGGGAAAACGCTTTCTACGGGCGACAGTGCGTGCGCCCGACTCAGGACTTGCGAGGCGACGGAAGGGAATGAGATTTTGGATTTTGGATTGCGGATTTTGGATTTGAAGACGGTGGAACCGCCGTGCGGCATCCCTTTCCGTTTTCAATCCAAAATCCGCAATCCGCAATCTGCCTTCGTCGTCTTATACGCCTTTGCCGCGATGCATGGTTCTGAGGCATGCGACGCGGCCCCTCCGCACGGGCCGAAATCCGGCTGAACCGCTCTAACAGAGGGGGAGGAGAAGTATATCGGCCCGCGGCGCCGGGGCAAGGGACAGACGCGTCGTTCGGGCGAGAAGTGCCTGGAGGGGTCGGGCAACGCGACCTAGGACGCCGCCGGCGTGCAGGCGAGCGGCGAGCCACCTTTGCGTTTCCGCCTGTCGCGGAGTGGGCGGGCCGTCGATCACGTGCGCCGACGAATCTTGATGACCGGCCCCGCGGCCGGCCGGCGGAAGAGCGTCGCGTGCGCCGCCGGCAGGTGTCGACCCGAGACGAGAGCGACGATGCCCGCCGCCGCGGCGAAACCGCCTAACTACATCGCGCCCCCAACGATCTCCACCATCAGCCCGAACTCGCGGCGCTCTCCGTTGGAGAAGATGACCGACCGCCGACCGAAGAGTCGGGCCACGCGGATGTTCCCTTCCCTGATCTCGGCGGAGGTGTAGGCGTCGTGCAGCACCGCCCACCGGGTCACCGGCCGCATGACCGCCACCCAGTTCAGGACGATGAGGCCAAGGAGCAGGCCAGTCGCCAACACTTTCTGGACGGTCGCCGGCAGCACGCTTGGCTCGTGGTGCGACGATGCGGATCGCGAGTCGATCCACCTACTCGCCGTGCTTATGCTCGCCCCGCTCGACCTTTCGGACGACCGGGTAATACTCGCCGCCGTACTCCTTGTCCGCGTCGGCGCCCGCCACGGCGGCGGATTCGACGGGCGAGGTGTCGAGGACGCGGACGCGCTCGGCTTCGGCCGCTTCTTCGGCGGCGGCACCGCGGGCCGCGGCCCCGGCGAGGAGGTCGGCCTCGAGCTGGTCGGTCATCGATTGCAGGCTCGCGCCGTCGGCCGCGGCGGGCGGGGCGGCGGCCTTCTCGGGCTCGCCCTTGAAGCGGCTCAAATCGTACTCGGGCTCCTTGGCCGGGCGACCGAGGCCGGCGCCGATCAGGAGGTTCAGGACCGTCGGCCAGATGCCGCCGACGACGATCAGGCTGCCGATCGTCCAGTAGGCGTACGCCTTGGCCGGCTCCCAGCTTCCCTTGTAGGCGTAGTCGAGCTTCGCGTTTCGCTGTTTGGCGTCGGCGAGGAAGTCGGCGACGCCGTACCGCGGGTTGATCAGGTCGATCCCGGCGACGGCCACCGCCGTCGCGCCGCGCGCGATCTTCAGGGTCTGCTTGCCATCAACGAAGAACTCGGCCGGGACCGCCGCCCGCCACGCGGCGCCGTCGCGGGCGTCGGGCTTGAGGGAGCCCACCGGCTTGCCGTTGAGCGTCAGCTTCAGATCCGCCCCCCGCGCGGCGGACTCCTGCGCGACGCGGACGGTCAGGTCGGCCGCCGCCCGGCGGAGCGGGAACTCGAACTCGGCGCCGTCGGCGCCGGGGTCGCGCGCGCCGCGCCCGGCGGGCTCCCAGCCGCCGACCCGCACGTCGCGGCCGGGGTTGGTCCGCCGGTCCTGCGCGTCGAAGCGGTAGCGGAGGTGCGGCGGGTCGGGCAGCGGCGTGATCGGCACGTAGGGCGTGGACGTGACGAGCTGGTGCTTCAGGTAGCGCAGCGTCCAGCGGCGGCCCTCGTCGCGCTTCGGGCCGGCGCGGTCGGGGACGTCGGCCGTCACCATCGTCCGGCCCCCCTCCACCGGGTAGACCTCGATGTTCTCCACCGGGTACCGCGACCGCCCCCACCGCTGCACGCCCAGCGCGTGCGACTCGAGCTCGTCCTGCCCGATCGTCGCGTAGCGGCTCTGCAACCCCTGCGGCCCCACCTGCAACTGCACCCACGCCGCCAGCAGGCCGACGCCGACGGCGATCACCACCCAATGCCAACGCTTCAGGTTCTCGATGCCCATGCTGTGCCTTTGACGACTTTCCCCCGGCGTGCCCGCGCCGCTCGTTTGTACCCGCCCGGCGCCGGACGGTTGAGCCCTGCGTCACCGCAATGCTGAAATGATTCGGACGCGCCGCGCCCTGCATCGCTTGCCCGCGAGTCGACGTGCAATGGCGGGGATCGAAGCGCGCGCCTCGTTGCGAAACCGCCGAGCGGCTGCCACGCGGCGATCGCGCGCGGTCGCCTTGACGTCTCACGTCTCTTAAGCGTTGGCTCGCTCGTGCCCCCGCCCCGCGCCAGATAGTTTTTAACCTCGGGCTTTCGCCTCGGCCTCGCGGAGCAGCCCGTCGGCGCCCGGGTAGCCGCCCGACCGCGCGGCCCGGGCGGCGGCGACGGCGGCTGCGGTGTCGGGCGGGGTAACCAGCAGGTGCGTCAGCGCCTTGTAGTACTGCGCCTCGGCCAGCATCGGGTTGCGCTCGACGGCGGCGTTCAGCCACTGCAGCGCCTCGGCGTGGCGGTTGCGGGCGAGGTAGACGCGGCCGAGCGTCGTCATGCACTGCTCGCTGTTGTGCAGCGCCTGCGGGAACTCGCCCGCCACGGCGATGGCCGAGTCGAACTCGCTCGTCGACGCGTAGATCGTCATCAGCTCGTTGAGCGTGATCGCGTTCGCCGGCGACGCGCGCAGGCTGTTGTACAGCGCGATCGCCCGCTCGTTCTGCTGGCGGCCGGCGGCGGCGAGCTGGGCGCGCAGCTCGTCGGGCGAGACGGGGAACTCGGCGCCGCAGTTGCCGCACGTGCAGACGACCCGCTTGCCGGAGATCGGGAAGACCGGGATGAAGAAGATCGTGAACCAGTGCCGCACGCCGTTGGCGTGCAGGTCGGCCTCTTGGCCGCAGCGCGGGCAGCGGGTGCGGATCGCCTCCCCCGACTCGCGCGAGACGATCGGCCGCGCGCCGAACAGCAGGATGAACCCCGGTCGTCGCGTCGACCGGCCGTTGCGGGCGAGACGTGTCACGTCGACGACGTTACCCGATGCCCCGCCGCCGCGGTAACGCCGGGAGTGACCGACGTTGCCGCCGAAGGCTTCCGTGCGGCGCGGCGTCTGGTCGGTCGTCTCGACGAAGGACGACGAACAACTGCGGTCAGACCCAAGGGTGTAGCCCCTCCCATTTAGCCGGCGGGCAAGCCCGCCGTGACCGCACCACCACCGCAACCACGCACCACCGCCGGCTGCGACAAGGGAACCTAACCAATTCCAGCGGAACATTCTCCCCGCTAGCCGCAGCATCCACCGAGCGCACTTCCGATTCCGTGGATTTGCCCTCGGTGATCGAGCACACGTTGGCACGCGCTTCGCAATACCTGGCCCGGCGGCCCGACCGGGCCTTTGTCAAAGGAGTATCTGATGCTGAAGCAGAAAATGACCGCGTTGGCCCTGATGGGCTCGCTGACCGTCGGGCCGCTCGTCGGGTGCAGCAGCTTGCCCGGCGGCGACAAGGAACAAGGGGCCGTGATCGGCGGCGTCGGCGGCGCGCTGGCGGGCGCGGCGCTGTCGAAGAACAACCGCGGCCTCGGCGCGCTCATCGGCGGCGCGCTGGGCGCGGGCGGCGGGTACCTCATCGGCGCCAACAAGGACAAGATCACCGGCAAGGGCGACGAGAAGAGCCGCGAGGAGGCCATCGCCGCGTCCGAACGGGCCGAGCGCAACCCCGCCCGCGTGGAGGACGTGAACAACACGCGCACGGCGGACCTCAACGAGGACGGCTTCGTCACGCTCGACGAGGTCGTGGCGCTGCAGCGGGCCGACCTCAGCGAACAGGAGATGGTCGCCCGCCTCGAACGGACGCAGCAGGTCTTCGAGCTGACCGAGCAGCAGGAGCGTTACCTCGAGGACCGCGGCGTCAGCCGCACGGTGATCCGCGAGATGCGCGTGATGAACCAGGATTACGCCGCCCAGACCGCGTCGGACACCCAGTCGCCGAGCGACCGCCGACTCGACCGGGACCTCGACCGCGACGCCGACCGCATCGACGACACGCGGATCGAGCGCACGAGCGATCGCTACGACCGCGACCGCGACGACGCCCGCAGCCTGGCGCGGTAACGACGACTTTTGTCCGCGCGAACCTCAACCGGCGGCCGACGCACGCGACCTAAAGTCGCGGCGTCGGCCGCTTTTTTGGCACCAAAGGTTCGGCCTTGATCGGATTCTTGAGCCGGCGCGAGTTCCCGATCGGGTCGGGAACGTTCGCCGCTCGTATCGCGTCTTCGAACGCCGCGGGAGCTTTCTCCCGCGGTTTTTCCTGAAGAACGTGATCGAGCGGAGCGCCGGGTAGAACCCTTGTCCGGCGCGGCGGCAAACCTTGTCGCGGGCGCGTTGTCGTTCTGGCAGGATGAACACGATGTTGACGACGCCGGCTCGCTCGTTCGTGCTGTCACGGGTGCTGATCGTCGCGTGCTCCGCTGCGGCGCTCGGCGGGTGCGTGCGGTACGAGTACGACGTCGTCGAGCCGCCGGACCTGTCGCAGCGCGTCGGATCGAAGGCGCCCGTGCGGTTCCCGATCGGCGAGCTGGAGTACCGGCTCCAGACGTCGGACAACCGGCTGGTGATGTTGATCTACAACCGGGCCGACGAGCCGGTGAAACTGCTCGGCGAGGACAGCTTCGTGGTCGACCCGGGCGGCGAGAGTCACCCGCTCGACGGGCGGACGATCCCGCCGGGCAGCCACGTCAAGTTGATCCTGCCGCCGGCCCCGGCGCAGGTGCGGACCCGCGGGTCGACGTTCGGCTTCGGCATCGGCGTCGGCTACAGCCGCGCCTACCACGGCCGCCGCGGCTTCGGCTACGGCGGCTCGCTCCACGACGACTTCGGCCCGCGGTACTACAACGTCTACGACCCCAACGACGCCACCTTCTGGCGCTGGGAGGGCGAGACCGACGCCCGGCTCGTGCTCGTCTACGAGCGCGGCGACGAACGATTCACCGACGAGTTCCGGTTCCACCGGAAGCGGGTGTAAGGGCGGGGCGGGTCAAGGGTCAAGGCTCAAGAGTCAAGAGTCACAGGACCTTACGCATATTGCGGTGGCTCTCGTCGTGTCGAACGGGCGCGCGGCTGCTGACTCTTGACCCTTGACTCTTGACCGTTGCTTCCTGACCCCGCCACCCACGAGGCGGCCCCTCAGATCGAATAATCGTCCGCGAACACGCGGGCGTTGCGCAGCTTCGCGTACACCTCGTCGCCGCTCTTGAGGTCGAGTTCCTTATAGCGGTCGCGCGTCAGCGCGGCGTCGATCGCCTCGCCGTTGTCGCGGCGGGTCAGGTGCACGTGGACGTACGGGCCGGCGAAGCTGACGTGGTGGACCCTGGCGAGGATCGAGTCGCCGTTGCCGCCGCGCGCGATCTCCACGTCGTGCGGCCGCACGTAGGCGACGGCCGCGCCGCCCGCCCCGCCGGCGTCGAACTCCACGCCGCCCACCTTCAGCGTCCCCTCGCTGACGCGGCCGTGGAACAGGTTCACGTTGCCGAGGAAGTTGTAGACGAACGGGCTGCTCGGGTGCTCGTAGACCTGCTCGGGCGTGCCGACCTGCTCGATCTGCCCGAGGTTCATCACCGCGATCCGGTCGGCCACCTCCAGCGCCTCCTCCTGGTCGTGCGTGACGAACACGGTGGTGATGTGCATCTCGTCGTGCAGGCGGCGCAGCCAGCGGCGCAGCTCGCGGCGGACCTTCGCGTCGAGCGCGCCGAACGGCTCGTCGAGCAGCAGCACCTTCGGCTCCACCGCCAGCGCGCGTGCCAGCGCCACGCGCTGCCGCTGCCCGCCCGACAGCTGCGACGGGTATCGCCCCGCGAGCCCCTCGAGCTGGACGAGCCCGAGCAACTCCTCGACCCGCCGCCGGATCTCCGCCCGCGCCGGCCGCTGCCGCCAGGGGCGGACCTTCAGCCCGAACGCGACGTTCTCGAAGACCGTCATGTGCCGGAACAGCGCGTAGTGCTGGAAGACGAACCCGACCTTGCGCGACCCGACGTTGTGCCCCGACACGTCCTCGTCGTGGAACAGCACCGCCGCGCTGCCCGGGTCGGCCTGCTCGAGGCCGGCGATCACGCGCAGCAGCGTCGTCTTGCCCGAGCCGCTCGGCCCGAGCAGCGCCACGAGCTCGCCCGTCTCCACCTTCAGGCTCACGTCCTTCAGCGCCTGGAACTTGCCGAAGGTCTTGCTGACGTTGTTGACTTCGATGCTCATCGGAAGGTGCAGAGGATGTCAGATCGGGCGCGACGCTTCAACACGGGGCACGGCTGACGAGGCATCAGATCATCGAACCACGGAGACACGGAGACACGGAGAGACAGACGATGATTGAAGGAGCCCCCTGCCTAGCAACATTCTGGTCGTCCTCCACCCTCCACCGTCGCTTCGCCCCCCTCACTCCGCCTTCTCCTTCGTCGCGGCCAGTTCGTCGCGGAAGCGCCACTCGACGAACGTCTTGACGACGAGCGTGACGACCGCCAGCGCCGCCAGGATCGACGCGACGGCGAACACGGGGACGACGGTGACGACCGACTCGTAGAACACCCGCTCGACGCGCAGCGGCAGCGTGATCTGGTCGCGGCCGCGGCTCGACACGACGTAGACCGCGCCGAACTCCCCCATCGCCCGCGCGTTGCACAGGATCACGCCGTAGAGCAGCCCCCACTTGATGTTCGGCAGCGTCACCCGCCAGAACGTCTGCCACCCCCGCGCGCCCAGCACGCGGGCCGCCAGTTCCTCCTCGGTGCCCTGCGACTGCATGAGCGGGATCAGCTCCCGCGCGACGAACGGGAACGTGATGAACACCGTCGCCAGCACGATGCCCGGCAGCGCGAAGATCACGCGCGGCGTGAACTCGTACGTGCCCAGCAGCGGCAGCGACAGCTCGTACGTCTTGCCGAGCCACGGCCCGAACCAACCCTGCGCGCCGAACAGCAGCCAGAGCGTGAGCCCGGCGACGATCGGCGAGACCGCGAACGGCAGGTCGATCAGCGTCGTCAGCACGCTCTTGCCCGGGAAGCGGAACTTCGTCAGGCACCACGCGGCGGCGACGCCGAAGAGCGTGTTGAGCGGCACGGCGATCGCGGCGGTGACGAGCGTGAGCTTGATCGCGTGCCACGTCGCCGGGTCCGACACCTGCACCCAGTACGCCGTCCACCCCGCCGCCAGCGCCTCGACGAACACGACCGCCAGCGGCAGCACGAGGAACACGACCAACACGAGCAGCGCGGCGGCGATGAGCGTGACGCGGACCCACGCCGGGTCGCTCGTCGCGGCG
>JAUJNJ010000307.1 GCA_030448225.1 Phycisphaerae bacterium | reverse complement strand
CTGCTGTTCCGCAACGGCGCGCCGCTGACCGGGCAGTCGGACCATCTCGCCAACGTCCAGATCGGCATCGAGAGCACGGGGCCGCGCGTCAGCCAGGCAACGCTGCTGCTGAGCTACGCGAGCGAACGCGTCACCAATCGCGGACCGATCCAGGGCGAGGCGCGGCAGCCCGACATCGTCGAGAAGCCGGGCTTCAGGCTCGACCTCGTGCTGCGCCAGGAGTTCGACCTGCTCGGCACGCTGTTCGAAATGAAGATCGAGGGTCGCAACCTGACGGGGCAGAATTACGAGGAGTTCCAGCGGGCGGGCGAGAACCGGATCGACGTCAACAGCTACGATCTGGGCCGCACCTTTTCACTCGGCTTTTCCGCCAAGTTCTGATGCCGTCGCCGTCCGAAGCGTCGCGCTGGAGCATGGGTCCGGCTGTCGCGGTGCCGACGCCTCCCTTGCCCGCCCGGCGCATGTCGCGGCGCGATCTGGTGGCCATCCTTGCCGGCTCGGCGGCGATTGCCGTTATCGGCGTGGCGCTGTCCGATTCAAATGACACGCATGACGGCGTTGCCTTGCGGCGCGGCACCCCGAGTGCATCTTCCTCCTCCGGCATCGCGCCCGCCGATGGCGGGTGGGACGGCATGCCTGCGGCGACGCTGGCACCGCGACCGATCGTCGCCGACCTGCCGCTCGTCGCGGCGACCGAGGCCGAGCATATCGCGCAGACCCAAGGCTTCGCACAGGTCATGATGCCGCGGTTGCGCGACGGGCAGGTGACCGGCTTCACCATCCGCGACGGCGCGCTGCCGCCGGTCTTCGCCCACGCCGGGGTGCGAACGGGGGACGTCCTGGTGTCGGTCAACGGACGGACGTTGAACAGCAACGCATTGGTGTCCACCCTGTCGCACGAATTGGCGGGTGCGCGGCGAGCGGACATCGTCGTCGAACGTGGCGGTCGGCAGGAAAGGCTGAGTGTCGGGTTGACCGGCTGACATACCGCCTGCGCGTCATGAGGCGTGGCTGGCAATGCCGCGACTTGACATATAAACGCCATGTCCGCTTCATCGCTGTGTCATTAATCGTCCCTAGCCCCGGCTCCCGAGGGGAACCCCATGCGATTGTCGCTCGATACCCGCGCCCGGCGGTTGCTGCGGCGGCTCCCCGTGGTCAACGTCTATTCGGCGCTCGAGATCGGCCTGTTGAGCCTGCTGGCGCTGCAATGCGCGCGGCTGGCGTGGGCGGCGGTGACGCCGGTCGGGCCGATCGGCGATTGGAAGCTGCCCGACGCGCTCGCCGGTCGCCCGTCGGCGAGCCTCGCGCTGGGCGACTTCGACCCGTTCTTCCGGTTGCAAGGACCGGCGACGGTGGCAACGACCGTGGTCACCTCGCTGGCCGTCCAGCTGTTCGGTGTTCGCGTCGACCGCGCCTCCGGCCGGGACTCGGCGATCCTGTCGACCCCCGACGGGATGCAGGCGAGCTACGCCGTCGGCGACACGATCATGCCGGGCGTGACTCTCGCCGGGGTTCGCGAGGACGGAGTGACGCTGGATCGCGGCGGCACCCGCGAGCAGCTGTTCCTCGACCAGTCGGTACCGGCCGCCAATGCGACGCCGGGCGCGGCCCCGACGGGCGGGGCGGCGCCGGTGGCGCCCGGCACCTTCGCGCCTCGCATTGTCAACGGCCAGCTCAGCGGCTTCACCGTTGCGACGCCCCCGCCACCGCTGCAAGCCGCAGGCATGCGCGCGGGCGACGTCGTCGTCGCGGTCAACGGCGCCCCTGTCACCAACGCCGCCGAGGCGCAGGAACTGGCAACCAAGCTAACGCCGGGCTCGCGACTGACCGTCAACGTCGAACGCGGCGGTGCGATCGTGCCGCTGACAGTCGCGGTGCCGACGCAGTGAAGAGGCTCGTCATCGCCCTCGCGGCCTTCGGGCTCGCCGTTCCGGCGGCCGCCCAGCAGGTGCTCAACTTCCGCGACGCCGACATCCGCGCCTTCATCCAGGACGCGTCGCGCGTCACGGGCCGGCCGATGGTCATCGACAGCCGGGTGCAGGGCAAGATTTCGGTGTTCACCGACCGCCCGCTCAGCCGCTCGGAATATTTCGAGGTCTTCCTCTCCACCCTTCGCGCCAACGGCTACATCGCGGTGCCGACCTCGGGCGGCGGCTACCGCATCCAGCCGATCGCCA
>JAUJNJ010000306.1 GCA_030448225.1 Phycisphaerae bacterium | reverse complement strand
CGCTCGACGAGCGTGTCCATCTCTGTCTCCGATCGACGCGGCCGACAAGGCGTCCGACGCCGCGTGGCTCGCCGAAGCCCGGAGGCGGGACGTTGAGTTCACAGCGAGCGGCGGCAAGACCATCCCGGTCGACGAAGCGCTCGCGCGGCTGACCACGAGGAGCCGCGGGTGACGGCCGAACTGCTTCCCGTCACCGACGCGGACCTCGAACAGGCATTCGATCACTACCGTGCGATCGACCCCGTGCTCGGCACGGACTTCCTGAAGGAGTTCCGACGGGCGATCGACCGCATCCTGTCGTTCCCGGATGGATGGCAGCAGCTCGACGCGATGTACCGCCGGTGCCGCTTACGGAGGTTCCCGTACGGCGTGCTGTACCGGGTCGACGAACCGAACGACCGCGTGATCGTGGTCGGCGTGCTCCACCTGAGCCGCGACCCGGGCCTGTGGCGACGGCGGATCTGATCACGGCCGGGCCTCGAACGTGTACGGGTCCAGCCCGGCACAGCCAGGGCGGATGACGAGTCAAGAACAGGAAGTAAAGCGGCCGGGCGTCGTCGGCCTGCACCACGTCCAGATCACCATCCCCCGCGGCCACGAGGCCGAGGACCGGGAGTTCTACTGCGGGCTCCTCGGCCTCCCGGAAATCGCCAAACCCGAGTCGCTCCGCAGCCGCGGCGGGTTCTGGCTGCCGCTCGGCGACCGCCAACTCCACGTCGGCACGGAGGACGGCGTCGACCGGGCCGCCACAAAGGCCCACGTCGCGCTCCACGTCACCGGTTTGCCCGCCTGGCGGGCCAAGCTCGCGGCTGCCGGCGTCCCGGCGCTGGACAACGCACCGGTCCCGGGGTTTGATCGGTTCGAGTTCCGCGACCCGTTCGGGAACCGGGTCGAGCTGATCGAACCCTCGGCGGAGGCCGCCCGGTGACCGACGCGCACGACCCGTCCGACGATCAACCGCCCCGGCCGGTCCAGCCGAACGCCGACGCCTCACCATACGCACCGCCGGTCGGCGAGCTGCTGCGGCTCGGGCGGACCGAGATCCTGCTCGAATCAAAGAAGTGGCCCGACTACCGGGCCGCACACGGGCTGACCGTCGACCACGTGCCCGAACTGGTCCGCGTCGTGCGCGACTGGCGGCAACTCTGGTCGGCCGTCGAGCCGGGAACGCAAGACCTGCGCCCCGACGCCTACGCCCCGATCCACGCCTGGCGGGCGCTCGGGCAACTCCGGGCAATCGATGCGGTCGGCCCGTTGCTGGAGACCCTCGACGAAATGCTGACCGACGAGGACGAGGACTTCAGCCTCGAAGAGGTCCCCACTGCGGTCGGGCTGATCGGCGCGCCGGCGTTGGCGGAACTGGCGACGTTCCTCGCGCAGCCGGGGCGCGAGGAGTTCGCGCAGGTCGGGGCGGCCCGGGCGGTTCAGGAGATCGGGACGAACCACCCGGATGCCCGGCCGCTCGCCGTCGGGGTGCTGACGGCCGCGCTCGATCGCCACGCCCAGAACCCGCCGGGGCTGAACGGCACGCTCGTCGGCCACCTGATGGACCTGAAGGCGGTCGAGGCGGTGCCGGCCATCCGCCGGGCGTACGCGGCCGACCGGGTCGACGGCACCGTCTGTGGCAACTGGCAGCACGTGCGGGAAGCGCTCGGGTTGGCCCCGCAGCCGGACGACCCGCCGGTCAAGCCGATCAACGCCTACTGGCGGCAGTACCACCCGGCGGTGGCCGAGTCGCAGGAGCTGTTCCGGCGGATGCAGGAAGCCAAAAGCGGCGGCGGCGGCGGCGGCGGCGGCGGCGGCGGCGGGCCGCCGATCGTTCCGCGGCCGCCCCACCGGTCGATCGAACGGCAGCGGCGGAAGGACCGCGACAAGCGGAAGGCCGCCAAGCAGGCCCGCCGCCGGAACCGCAAGCGGCGGTGACATGCGGGCAGGCGCGCGCCGGCACGGCTTCATGGCCGGGGGCTGACGACCTGCGGCCCAAGCGACGGACGGATTCGAGTAGCGGGAGCGGACGAGGAACCGCCAAACACTCGCCTCCAAACACGACAGCGACCGGGACGCGCGCGGGGCCCCGCACCAGAACAGACAAGCGATCAAGAAGAAGCATGAGCGGATACCCTACACCCTCCCAACCAACACGCGCCACGCGACCCACCGCAAGCCCCCACGACACCGACCACCACTC
>JAUJNJ010000305.1 GCA_030448225.1 Phycisphaerae bacterium | reverse complement strand
GGTTATCCTTCCCCCATGCCCGGCGAGTTTGACTTCATCGAGTGGGTCCACACTCGGCAGCAAAGCTCTGATTTTGTCGTCGTCCCGCCCGGCGACGACCTGGCGGCGCTCAAGTGGCCGGCGGACGATTTGCTGCTCGTCGGCGTGGACCAGGTGCTCGACGGGGTCCACTTCGACTCGGCCGTCCATTCGCCGCGGCAGATCGGGCGGAAGGTGATGAACCGGAACTTGTCGGACTGCGCCGCCATGGCGTGCCTGCCGGCGGCGGCCGTGGCGACGGTGGCGGCGCCGCGGGGGGTGGGGGTGGATTATCTGAAGGAGCTTTACCTCGGCTTGCGCGAAGCGGCCGACGTGTATGCCTGCCCGGTGGTGGGGGGGGATACGGGGTCGTGGGCGGGGAAGCTGGTCCTCACGGTGACCATCCTGGGGCGCAGCGGGGGCGTGCAGCCGGTCACGCGCAAGGGGGCGAAGCCGGGCGACGGGGTGTACGGGACCGGGCCGCTCGGGGGGAGCTTGCTGGGGCGGCACTTGACGTTCGAGCCGCGCGTGTCGCTCGGGCGGCAACTGGGCAAGGCGCGGCAGGTGACGGCCATGATCGATTTGAGCGACGGCCTGTCGCGCGACCTGGGACACGTCTGCCGGCAGAGCGGCGTGGGCGCGGTGGTGACGGCCGCCGGCGTGCCGGTCCACGAAGACGCGATCGAGATGCGCCGCGACGGCCGCTCGCCGCTCGACCACGCGTTGCACGACGGGGAAGACTACGAACTGCTGTTCACCGCGCCCCCCGGCCCCAACTTCGGCGCCCGCCGCGTCGGCACGATCCGCGCGGAGTCGGGAATCTGGCTCGACCGCGACGGCGTCCGAGAGCCCCTGGAGCCGAAGGGGTGGGAGCACGAGCTTTAGCGTTCACAAAAAACCGGCGTGGGGGACGAACGCCGAGACGCCGAGGCGTCAGAAAAGGGCGACGCGGGGGAGGCCGGTGCGGAAGAACGCCGGAGGGCCCGGCTTGTCCGGGGCGCCCGGCGTCATTACAACCACGCCGTGCAGCAGGCGCACGTGTCGGAAAGCGTGGGGCAGACGGAGGCGGTGGCGGCCGCGCTGGCGGCGACTTTGCGCGGCGGCGATTGCCTCGCGTTGCACGGCGACCTCGGCGCCGGCAAGACCCAGTTCGTGCGCGGCCTCGTCCGCGGCCTCGGCGGCAACCCCCGGGCCGTCAGCAGCCCGACCTTCGTCCTGCTCAACGTCTACGAGGGCGGGCGGCTCCCCGTCTTCCACCTCGACGCCTACCGGGTCGGCGGCGGCGACGACTTCGAGGCGATCGGTTTCGGCGAACTGCTGGAGCAGGGGGGCGTGGTGGTCGTCGAGTGGGCGGGCAGGGTGGAGTCGTTGCTCCCTAAAGATCGGATCGACGTAAGGATCCGGAGCCTCGACCCGCAACGCCGCGACATTCGCGTCGACCGGCCGTGATGGATTTCGCCCCGGATCGCGCGCCGTCCGCGCGCGTACGCGAGCGCCCACGTTGGTGGCCGCAAGAGGTACGCGTGGGGCTCGGGACAAACCCATGCGGCCGCCAGGGCCTCACGGCCCGAGAACTCGACCCCCGGTGAATTCGCCCTGTACGGCGGCGGCGGACAGAGCCTAAGCTGGGCGTCGATCGCGCCGTTCTCGCTCCCGCCTTCCCGCAACGGAGACTGTGATGCGCATTCCCGCCGGACCCTTGTGGAGGATCGCCCTGGCCTCGTGTTTCCTGGCGGCGTCGCCCGCATTTGCGGTCGAGTCGGGGGTGCGGGACGGCGGTACGTTGTTCGAGCGCGGCGCGGTGAAGCGGGCCGACGAGACGCTCCGCCGGGTGAAGCAGCGGTTCGGCAAGGACGTGGTCATCGAGACGTTCGCGTCCATCCCCGACGATCTGAAAGACGACTTCGAGCGGCTGGGGAAGGAAAAATTCTACGACGAATGGCTCACCCGCCGGGCGCGCGAGGTAGGGGTTGACGGCGTGTTCATCCTGATCGTCCGCGAGCCGGGCCGGCTCCAGGTCGGCGTGGGCAAGAAGACCCGCCAGTTCTTGTTCCCCGTGCGCGACCGGGAGGCGCTGCGTGAGAAGATGACGGCCGCATTTCGGGCGCGGGAATTCGACCGGGGTTTGCTGGAAGGGGTGGCGTTCATCCTGGAGCGGATGGAGGCGAAC